>NZ_JBIWMV010000004.1:237593-692767 GCF_044766845.1 Streptomyces sp. NPDC101776
CGGGGTTGGTCTCGGGGCGGGGTTGGTCTCGGGGCGGGGTTGGTCTCGGGGCGGGGTTGGTCTCGGGGCGGGGTTGGTCTCGGGGCGGGGTTGGTCTCGGGGCGGGGTTGGTCCTGGGGCGGGGTTGGTCCTGGGGCGGAGTTGAGGTCGGGGTCAGCGTTGAGGTCGAGCTGAGACGTAAGCCGGGTTCGCTGTGGGTGCCTTGGGACAGGTGGGCGGTACCGGGCACGCTCCGTAAATTGGCGGTGGGCTGGGTGGTGTTCGGGCTCTCACCGGGTGCGGGGACGGGCGGCGGCGGGGGTCGGGCTTGTTCTCGGTGCCGTTGACCAGGTGGAGCAGGGCCGGATTTGCTCCGGGTGGCGTGGACTGGGTGGAGCAGGGGCCAGGCTTGTTCTGAGGGCCGTGGGACGAGGGGCGGTGGGACGGGGCCAGGCTTGTTCCAGGGGCCCTTGGGTTCAGTGCCGAGGGTGCCGTCCAGTGCCGATGAGGGTTGCTCGCTTCGAAACTCGCCTCGGCGACCGTCAAAGGCAGGGACAGCGCCGGGACTTCCCTCGGGGCGTGGTGGCGGGCGATGCGGTGCTCGGACTCCCAACGGGTGCCGTAGTCCGGCGGGGCAGGGCGCGGACTCGTGCTCTGCCCCCGTGAGGGCTGCTCGGTGTTGAGGCTCGCGGCGAGGCCCATGGGGAGCGGCTCGGGGTCGTAGACCGTGCGCGGTGCCCGTAACGAGGTGCTCCGGGTCGAGCACTTCCTTCGGTGCCGTGGGTGCCGTGGGTGCCGTGGGTGCCGTGATGGGCTGGGACGGCGTCCGGACTCCCACTGGGTGCCGTGGCCGGGCACAGACGAGCGAAGGCCGGATCAGTTCCGGGTGTCCGTGAGGCTCGGTGCGGGGGCTGTCGTCGCGTGCTGCCGGGTGCGCGGGGGCGGGACTCGCCTCGGGCCGTAGTGAGCGGAACGGTGCCGGGATTCCCACCCTCCGTTCCTGGAACTCCCCCCTCCGTTCCTGGAACTCCCCCCTCCGTTCCTGGAACTCCCCCCGCCATTCCCGGAACTCCCACCCCCGCCGTTCCGTTCAGGTCGAGGCAACGCCCTGCGTACTCGCGCCGGGTGCCATGGGCGTGGCCAGGGCGGTGCCTCCAGGCGCCATGAGGGTGGCCGGGGCCGCGCACGGGGACCCCCCTCGGCCCGCAGCGCGCAGGGCACCGCTCAGGCGCCCGTGGCGGGCCGAACAGCGCCGGGACTCCCACCCGGGTGCCGGGGCGGCAGGGCGGGCGGTGAGACCGGCACCATGGCGGGCAGAGCGGGCAGGGTGGGCGGTGAGGACCGGAACCCGGTGCCCTGGTGGGCAAAGCGGCGACAGGAACCGGCAGCAGTGCGAGCGAGGGCGGCTGCCACCAACTCAGGGACAGACGCCCCGCATCGGCGCCAGAGCCGACAGAACGGACCGTAGGGCAAGTGTCGTAGCGCGCAGGCTGTGCAGAGCGCGACCGGCACCAGGCCAGGCAGGACAGTCCGTACGGCCGGACGCGAAGCGGCAACCCGCGCCGAAGCAGGGAACCGCTATCAGCACCGGGATGAGCACCGGGATGAGCGACCAAGGCCGGCGGCGGCCAGGAGGCCGGCACGGGGTCGGGGTCGGTGCCGGGGTCGGGATCAGCGCCCGGTCAGAGTCGGCAAGGCGGCCTGTGGAAACCAGCCCCCGGCCCCACAGGACAAACAACAGAGGCCAACACGACCCCAACCACCCGAGCCGTACACCCAACCCACATCGGCACCGGAGTGATCAACCAGCACCAGCGCCGGACAGACAGCCCGTAACCGAGGCCAAGTCCAAGTCCAAGAACGACAAGGCGGGCAATGAAAACCGCCCCCTGACCGACAGGTCGAGCGCAGCGGAGACCGACGCGACGCAAGTCCCGAACCCCAACCCCCGAAACTCAAACACCGAGCACCGAACCCCAAGCCCCGAAACAACCAACCGGCACCACAGCGATCGTCGCCCCCACGCCGAACAGCCGCCCCACACCCACCCCACCCCCACGCCCCCACAGGCGAAATCCAGCCGCCCTCAAGGCGCGAACCAACCCCCGTCAAGCAGACGGCGACCGACCGAAGCCCGGCCCAATCGGGGCGAAAGCCGCGGTGAAGTGGAGTCCTGCTCTGATTCACCACCCCTGGGTCATCACATGGCGCGATCCGCATTCCTATGATGGGCCCACGACACCGCGGGCCGCTGCGACCAGGCAGTCCGACGCGGTGCAGACGCGGCGCGATGGTGGAGGGGTCGATGACTCAGGGGGCCGGTCAGGGACCCGAGATGGAGCGGACGGCGACGTTGCGCGACTTCCGGGTACCGGCGTATGTCCACGAGACCGGTCCGTACGCCGACAGCGCGCAGCCCGGCGAGACCGTACGACCAGACGAGGAGGCCTTCGAGGAGGCCTTCGACGAGGTCTATCCGGAGGGCTACACACCCACTCAGCGCGATCTCCCCGTCATCAATCGGGGTGACACGCTCCAGGTCGCGGTGGACCCGGCGTCGGTGGCCGCCCCGCAGCAGACGGAGGGCCCCGGTCCGCTGTTCGTCGTAGGGGATGTGCACGGCTACCTCGACGAACTGGTGGCCGCGCTGCGGGAGAAGGGCCTGATCGACGCGGCCGGAAGCTGGTGCGCGGGCACCGCGCGGCTCTGGTTCCTCGGCGACTTCACCGACCGCGGGCCCGACGGCATCGGCGTCATCGACCTGGTGATGCGGCTGTCCGCCGAGGCGGCCGCGGCCGGCGGCTACTGCAAGGCGCTCATGGGCAACCACGAACTGCTGCTGCTCGGCGCCAAGCGGTTCGGCGACACCCCCGTCAACTCCGGCGCGGGCACCGCCACCTTCCAGGCGGCCTGGCTGCTCAACGGCGGCCAGAAGACCGACATGGACCGCCTCCAGGACGTCCACCTGCAGTGGATGGCCCGGCTTGACGCCATGGAGCAGGTCGACGGCCATCTGCTCGTGCACTCCGACACCACCGCCTACCTCGACTACGGCGACTCGATCGAGGCGGTCAACGACAACGTCCGCGAGACCCTCACGCGCAACGACGCGGACGAGGTGTGGGACGTGTTCCGCAAGCTCACCAAGCGCTTTTCCTTCCGTGACGAGGGTGGTGCCGACCATGTCCGCTCATTGCTCGACATGTACGGCGGGACCCGGATCGTGCACGGCCACAGTCCGATTCCCTATCTCCTGGGCGATGTCGGCTCCGAGGACGGCGAGGACAGTTCCGGTCCCGTGGTCGAGGGACCGCACGTCTACGCCGAGGGACTCGCCATCGCGATGGACGGCGGGGTGACCATGGCCGGAAAACTGCTGGTCCAGCGACTGCCCCTGAATATCTGAGCGTTCAGCGGGCAGACGTCCCCCTCGGCGGACCGGCGAGCGACAGCGCTGACCAGGGGCCAATTTCTGGAAACCCCCTGTCACCGTGTGCCGTCGCCGCTCTACCATCGGCTTATCCGTAGCAGGCTCCCCTCCGTTTCTGCCCGACGGCTCGTTGGCATGCGAGCCCCAAGCCCTACGGAGCATCGGGGGATGCACATGAACAGCGTTCCGCAGCACCTGCACAGCGAGGACCGCCAGGAGTACGAGCGGATCCTCGACGAGGCGCTGCGCTCCGCCCCTACCCGCCCGGAACTGGCCGCTGTCGGTAAGCGGCTGAACCCCGAACAGCTGCGCACCATGGCGCTGAACGCCACCGCGCTCATCACGGCGGCCGCGGCGACCGAGTACCAGCACTACGTGAAGGTCCGCGAGGAACTGCGCCAGCCGGCGTCGTCCACCCCGTCGTCCGTCCACGAGACCGACTCCATGGAGCCGGGCGGCGTGGGCGCGATGGGGCTCGCCACCACCCTGGGGGAAGCGGCCGAGGGCGCGGGCGCCGTCGCCGTCGCCGCCGTCCTCACCCCCGTCCTCGCCGGCACGGCCGCGGCGATATTCCTGCTCGTGGGTTACATCCTCAAGATGCTCACCCCCGAGCCCGCGTTCGCGCAGACCATGCTCACCGCCGGCTGGGTGTTCGGCGCGATGACCGCCGCGGCGATCCTCGTCGCCGCCGTCGGCCTGCTGCTCACCGCCCTGCGCAACAGGCCCACGCTCGACACCGGCCCCTACGGCGAGGCGGGCGGCGAGGTGGCCCGCGCCAGGGACGCCTGGCACGACGCCCTTCTGGAACGCGGCATCCTGCCGTTCCTCCAGGAGGCGCTCGCCGCTCCGGGCACGGCGGCACTGCGCCGTACGGCACCACCGGCACCGAGTCGCATGCCGCACCTCGGCTACGACCGCCCGGGCTTCTCCAGCCCCGACGAGGGCCCGAAACCGGGCCACCGCCCGAGCTTCAGCAGTCCGGACTTCTCCAGCCCGGACTTCGGGGGGCCCGAACACCAGCCGGAGTAGCCCCTCGGCTTGCGCCCCCACCCAGGGGAGCGCAAGCCGAATTGCTGCTGCGGAATTCCTATTACCGAATACATATTGCCGAATGCATATTGCCGAATTCTCGGCATTCGGTGAAGTATCTGCACCACGGCCCTTTCCACCGGCCAGTTCCTTCCGCATAGCGCGCCGCGCGACCGCGTACAGGTCCGGGGCGTTCCTGCCGGAGGAGTCGATGTGCCGTGACGTGCCCTCGTTGACGGAAGAGTTCCAGACGTCCGGGGCCATGCGTACCTGGTCACTGTGTTGACTGACGATCAGCATGCCGTCGGCCGTCACGACCGCGATATTCACGCCGAAACCGCATTGCAGAAAATGCCGACCGCCTCCACCGCATATCGCGGTCCGTTCCACAGCGGTGCTCGGCCCTCTGCTTGCAGGCACGTGCTTTCTTCCTCGATCTCGGCCCGCCAGTCGACCATATCGGCGGGCAGCTCGATTTCCTGGTCCAGTATCTGCATGTGGACGGACTGCGCCGATATGGACGACTCCCCGTCACCTTCGACGATCAGAGCGGCCGGGCGACCTTGATCGCGGCACACGTGATCGCGCCTCTTCCGTTACAACGTCCAGCGGGGGCCCCGGCGACGGACTTCCAGGAGGCTACCTCGACCCCTCATGCGGAGGGCAGCCCCATCCTCCCCCGCGCCCGGATCCGGTTGGCTGGTGATCGTCACCGATCAGGACCGGACCAGGAGCAACGGGGGATTCCGCCATGCAGATGCCGTCGTCGAGGAAGACCGGCGCCGCCGTACTGGCAGCAGCACTGCTCGCACTGTGCTCACCCATCGCCGCGACCGCCACCACCGGACACCCGGCGCCGAGCCACCCCTCCCACACGTACGACGAGGCCACACTCCGGCAGGACCTGGCAGCCGTACGGAAGGCCGGCGGCGGCGATGTGAACGTGCTGGCCCGGGTCGACGGACCGAACGGCGCACCCCTCATGGCCCGCATCGGCACCCGCACGGCCGACTCCACCGCCCCGATCCCCTGGAACGCGCACTTCCGCGTCGCGAGCACGACGAAGACGTTCGTGGCGACCGTCGTCCTCCAACTCGTGGCGGAGAAGCGGCTGTCGCTCGACGACACCGTCGAGCACTGGCTCCCTGGAGTCGTCACCGGCAACGACGGCACCCGCATCACCGTCCGCGACCTGCTCCGCCAGACCAGCGGCCTCTACGACTACATCGACGACCCGGAGATCCAGGACCGCCTGATCAACCACTTCGACGAGATCCGCTACGACGCCACCCCGGCGGCCGACCTGGTCGCGGTCGCCATGAAGCACCGCCCGCTGTTCGTACCGCAGCCGGGCGGGGCCACTCAGTGGGCGTACTCCAACACCAACTACCTGCTGGCCGGGATGATCGCCGAGCAGGCCGGGGGCGCGAGCTGGCAGGACCTGGTCGCGCACCGGATCATCGCGAAGCTCGGACTGCGCGACACCTCCATCCCGGGGCTCAACCCGTTCCTCCCCGACCCGCACGTGAACGCCTACCTGACGACCGCCGACGGTCAGCGTCTCGACGTCACCGATCACAGCCTCCAGCACACCGCGGACTCCGGTGTGGTGAGCACCACCGCCGACCTGAACACCTTCTTCCGCGCCCTGGCCGACGGCAGGTTGCTCCCCGCCGCCCAGTGGCGCGAGATGCGGCAGACCGTCGAGCGGACCGACGACCCGGAGGACGTGGCCGAGATGCCCGAGGGCACCTACGGCCTCGGTCTGCGCAGGATCCCGCTCTCCTGCGGCGGTTTCTACTACACCCACGAGGGCGACGGAGCGGGCATCAACACGCGCCCCGCGGTGAGCGCGGACGGCAGCCGCGCGGTGACCGTCTCCCTCACGACCACCACCGCACCGCCGGACCTCGCCGCCCTCAACCGCGCGACAGGCACTCTCGTCGACCACGCCCTGTGCGCGAGGCCCACCATCAAGGACTCACCGCAGAGCTAGGCCACATCCGGTCGCCGTCAGCAGTCGGCAGTTCCGCTTCCTCCCCTTCCGGGAGGGCGATGATCGCGATGCTCTCCGGCTGGGCCACAGCGAGGCGGGTGCCGTCCGGGTGCAGGGCCGCAACGGGCGTCGGAATGTGGGTGACCCCGTAACTGCCTTCTCTCTGTGGCACCTCCACGGTGGGCCATTCCGCCACCACGGCACCCGTCGTGACATCGATCAGCCGCGGATGCCCGTACAGCGAGACGACCGTGTCGCCCCGCGCGATCAGAGTGCCGACGGGGAAATCGACCTTGCCGTGATGGATCCACCGCCTCGCGGAGAACGACCACACGCCCAACCGCCGTGGGCCCAGCGCAGGGCTCTCCTCGTCGTCGACGAGCCCGTCCCCGGTCGCCACGACCAGGCGGTCGTCGTCGAGCCAGCAGGCCGAGACGACCTCCGCATTGACGCCCGGTTCCGAGGGCAGCACGCCATGGCCGTCGAGCACGGCAGGGTCCGTCAACGCACTGGCCAGGTCGAAGACTTCGACAACCCCGTACGGATGCCACAACCAGCCGGCCGACAGTAGATGCGTCCCGCCCGGGCTCATCTCCAGCCGCGAGTGGAAGACGTCCCTCGGATGACGTTCGCCACCGGTGAGCCACTCTCCCGACTCCGCGTCCTCGATCTCGAGGACGTTGTACTCCTCCGGGCAGTGCACCAGAACCTCGCGGCCGTCCCGCAACACCCCGAGTGCCACCGCATAGTCGAAGACCTCGGCGTAGTCGTAGCTGCGGTCCAGCTCGCGGACGATCCGGTCACCGTCGAGCAGCAGCGCCTCGGTGCCACGCTCGGCATAGACAACGCAGTAGCGACCGGACGAGGAGACGACGCTCCGGTCGAAGGGCTCTCCGCGGACGACCGAGGCACCCTGCTCCACACCGTCAGGACCCCACCGGCGGCCACCCACCACATCGACCAGGTCATCGCCGTTCCACACCAGCGACTGCGCCTCGGCCGTCACCTTCAGAACGATCAAGACTCCACCCCCCTCATCCCCGTTATCCCCGTAATCCCCCTACGCACGATGGCGCCGCCGTGCCGAAGCCCCCCGGCCTCCGGCACGGCGCCAACCTACGGACGTCAGTGCGCCAGCGGCAGGTACACCCGGTTCCCGCTCTCCGCGAACTCCTTCGACTTCTGCAGCATCCCCTCGGCGACCTCCTCGGCCGTCGCCCCCGCGGCCGCCGTACCGCCGAACTGCGCCGTGATGCTTTGGCTGATCTTCATCGAGCAGAACTTCGGCCCGCACATGGAGCAGAAGTGTGCCGTCTTGGCCGGCTCCGCCGGGAGCGTCTCGTCATGGAACTCCCGTGCCGTGTCCGGGTCGAGGGCCAGGTTGAACTGGTCCTCCCAGCGGAACTCGAAGCGGGCGTCGGACAGCGCGTCGTCCCACTCCTGCGCACCTGGGTGCCCCTTGGCGAGGTCGGCTGCGTGGGCGGCGATCTTGTAGGTGATGACGCCGGTCTTGACGTCGTCACGATTGGGCAGGCCCAAGTGCTCCTTGGGCGTGACATAGCAGAGCATGGCCGTGCCCCACCAGGCGATCATCGCGGCACCGATGCCGGAAGTGATGTGGTCGTACGCAGGCGCGACGTCCGTCGTCAGCGGGCCGAGCGTATAGAACGGGGCTTCATCACAGATCTCCTGCTGAAGGTCGATGTTCTCCTTGATCTTGTGCATCGGGACATGTCCCGGGCCCTCGATCATGGTCTGTACGTTGAAACGCTTCGCGATCGTGTTGAGTTCCCCGAGCGTCCTCAACTCGGCGAACTGCGCCTCGTCGTTGGCGTCCGCGATCGAACCCGGCCGCAGACCGTCGCCCAGCGAGTACGTGACGTCGTAGGCGGCGAGGATCTCGCACAGCTCCTCGAAGTTCTCGTAGAGGAACGACTCCTTGTGGTGGGCCAGGCACCAGGCCGCCATGATCGAGCCGCCGCGCGAGACGATGCCCGTCTTGCGGTTCGCCGTCAGCGGTACGAAGGGCAGCCGTACGCCCGCGTGGACGGTCATGTAGTCCACGCCCTGTTCGGCCTGTTCGAGGACCGTGTCCTTGTAGATCTCCCAGGTCAGCTCCTCGGCGCGGCCGTCGACCTTTTCGAGCGCCTGGTAGAGCGGCACCGTGCCGATGGGGACGGGGGAGTTGCGCAGCACCCACTCGCGGGTGGTGTGGATGTTGCGGCCGGTGGACAGGTCCATGACCGTGTCGGCGCCCCAACGGGTCGCCCAGGTCATCTTCTCGACCTCCTCCTCGATCGAGGAAGTGACCGCGGAATTGCCGATGTTGGCGTTGACCTTCACCAGGAACCGCTTGCCGATGATCATCGGTTCGATTTCCGGATGGTTCACATTGACCGGCAACACCGCCCGCCCTGCCGCGATCTCCTCACGGACCACTTCGGGCGAAACGTTCTCCCGTACGGCCACGAACTCCATCTCGGGCGTGATCTCACCCCGTCGCGCGTAGGCGAGTTGCGTGACCGCCACGCCGTCCCGTCCACGCCGCGGCTGCCGTGGCCGCCCGGGGAAGACCGCGTCGAGGTTGCGCAGTCCACCGCGCGGCGAGGTGTGCTTGATCCCGTCGTCCTCGGGGCGGACGGGCCGGCCCGCGTACTCCTCGGTGTCGCCGCGAGCGATGATCCAGTTCTCCCGGAGGGGTGGCAGCCCCCTGCGGACCTCGGTGTCGACGAGCGGATCGGTGTACGGGCCGGAGGTGTCGTACAGCGTCACGGACTGCCCGTTGGTGAGGTGCACCTGACGGACCGGCACCCGCAGATCGGGGCGCGAGCCCGCGACGTACCCCTTGTGCCAGCCGATGGACTTCCCGGCATCCGCGGGCTCGGCCGCCTCCGTGGGCTGCTCGGCCGCCGCGGACTCCTCGGCCCTCGTCGGCTGCTCGGCCCGCGCCAATCCCTCGCCCGAAATGAGGCATTCGTCCTGGCTGAAGGCAGACGTGTGTGCGTCCTTGTTGGTCATGAGACCTACTCCCTACGCCGGCATTACCCGGTAACAGGTTCGGCGGTCGACGCAGCGGCTTCCGTCAGCCGATGTTTCATGTGAAACATCACTCGATTCAGGTGACGTTTCCCGTGAAACATCGCAGAGACGAAGGTCAGCGCCCTCTCAGCCCGGTGCTCCGAGCTCCCGCGTGTGCAAAGGTGCCTCCACGCTAGCGCCATAAGTGGCGCGGTGAACAGTGGGCCTCCGGCGTTCTTGCGATGATCGGGCGGTGACCACGACACAGCAGCCCCCGTACCCGCCGACCGGGCCGCCGCATGGCCACGATCACGGTCACGGCTCCGGAGGCGACCAAGGCCCCGGGTCCGGGTCCGGCGACGACCACGGTTCCCATGGGGACGGCGGGCACGGTTCCGGTGCGGGCGGCGGACACGGTCACTCACACAGCCATGGCCCCGCCGCCCCCGTCTCCCGTCACCTCCGGAAGGTCATCGCGGCGATCCTGATCCCGTTCACCGTGGCGGTCGTGGTCGGCATGGTGGTCCTCTGGCCCGGCGGCGCCCCCTCGCACAAGCGCACCGGAGTCGGCTTCGACCGGCAGACCCAACAGGCGACGGTGACCAAGGTCGTCAGCGTGAGCTGCGCGTCGGTGAACGCCTCGGGCGGCAGCGCGACCAGCGACACCTCCACCGCCGAGGGCTCCTCCGCGCAGCAGGAGGCGGGCGGCACCTGCAAGAAGGCCACGGTCACGGTCAGCACCGGCAAGGACAAGGGCCGTACGTTCACGGAGATCGTGCAGCCCGACCAGTCACGGCAGTTGCACCAGGGCGAGAAGGTCGTGGTCGCCTACGAGCCCTCCGCGCCCAGGGATCTCCAGTACTCGGTCACCGATGTGAACCGCAAGTTCCCGATGGCCCTGCTCGCTGGGATCTTCGCACTGGCCGTCGTGGTGGTGGGCCGGCTGCGCGGTGTCATGGCGCTGGTCGCGCTGGCCATCAGCTTCATGATCCTGAATTTCTTCATCCTGCCCGCGATCCTGCACGGCTCGAACCCGCTGATCGTGGCGGTGGTCGGATCGAGCGCCATCATGCTGATCGCCCTCTACATGTGCCACGGGCTGTCGGCCCGTACGTCCGTGGCGGTGCTCGGCACCCTGATGTCGCTGGTGCTGATCGGTGTCCTGGGCTCGGTGTTCATCGGCTGGGCCGCGCTGACCGGCAACACGGACGACAACACGGGCCTGATCCACGGGCTGTACCCGTCGATCGACATGAGCGGTCTGCTGCTCGCCGGCGTCATCATCGGCTCCCTCGGCGTGCTCGACGATGTGACGGTCACCCAGACCTCGGCGGTCTGGGAGCTGCACGAGGCCAACCCCTCGATGGGCTGGCGCGGGCTGTACCGCGCCGGCATCCGCATCGGCCGCGACCACATCGCCTCCGTGGTCAACACGCTCGTCCTCGCCTACGCGGGCGCCGCGCTGCCGCTGCTGCTGCTCTTCTCCATCGCGCAGAGCAGCGTGGGGGCGGTCGCCAACAGCGAGTTGGTCGCGGAGGAGATCGTGCGCACGCTGGTGGGCTCGATCGGCCTGGTCGCGTCGGTGCCGGTCACCACGGCCCTCGCGGCCCTGGTGGTCTCGGCGGACCGACCGGGACGGGAGGCGGTTCCGGCGGGCGCCGGTGCCAGTGCGGGTGCGACGGGTGCCGGTGCGGCTGCGGGGGGTTCGGCCACGTCGAGTACGGCCACGCCGGCGCCGGGCGCCAAGCCCGGCGCGGCGCGAGGCGGGAAGGGCCGTCGCCGCAAACACTGAGGCGGGCGGCGGGAGCGCCGTCGCCTCACAGGCTGAGGAGCGCTGTGGAAGGGCCGTCGCCGCACGGACTGAGACAGGCTGCGGGAGGCGTCGTCCTCCGAAAGCGCTGAGACAGACCCTGGGGAAAGGCCGCCGCACCGAGGCAGACCCGCGAGAACCGCCGTACAGAGCCGCGCAGAAGCGTTACGCCAGCCTCCCACCTCACACTCACGGCATCGCCTCAGCCCGCGCTCTGCTCCTCCGCCAGGATGCGGTCCAACGCCTCGTCGAGGTGGGTGTCGAAGTCCGCGAGGGCGCCCTCCTGACCGAGCGGAACCAGCCGGTCGGTGCGGTCGAGGAACGCCACGAGCGGTGCCGCGCCGGTGCGGAACAGCGCCTGGTCGCCGCCCACCTGAAGCCGGATCAGCACCTCGCCCAGCATCTCGGGATCGACCGGCTCGATCCGGACATCACCTTCCCCGCACGCGATACCCACCCCGTCGATCAGCAGCTCCCGGCCGAAGGTCCAGGTCACCGGGGCGTCTCCCGGCAAATGGAAGGTCAGCCGCACGGCGTACGGATCGCATGTCTCGTAGCCCAGCTCGACCGGGATACGGAAGGAGAGCTCCTCGGAAACGAGGAAGCTCATCATGACCTCTGCCTGTACGGACTCACGCATCGCCTATCCCGTCAACTGCCGTCGTATGGCCGGGAATGATCCCCGTGACACTGAAGGAATATTGCTGAACGTACACGTTAGATCACAAGGAGTAAGTTTTCAGATACTGATAGAGAGTGCGAGCGACCCCAGAAGCCTGCCGACCTCGGTCTCCAACTGCCGCGCCGCGGCCGGCAGCCGATCGGCCTGATGCGCGGGCAGGGAGATGGCCATCGTGGCCGCCATGGCGCCGAGCGTGATCGGAATCGCCGCGCAGACCGTCCCCAGCGCGTACTCCTGACGCTCCACAACCTGCTCCGTCCGCCCCATCCGGTCCAGGCGCCGCACCAGGGAATGGCTGTCGCGCACGGTGTACGGCGTGAGGGACCCCACGGGGTAGCGGTCGAGGTGGTCGCGGCGGACGTCCTCGTCCAACTGGGCCAGCAGACACTGGCCGATCGCGTGCGCGTGCCCCGTCTCACGGAAGTCCGCCCACTCCTCGACCGCCGGATTGCCGGGGGTGTCGGAGACGCACAGGACCTCGATCTCGCCGTCGCGGTACATCGCGTAGTACACCGGCGCACCGATCAGATCCCGCCACTGCGCCAGCGCGTCGACGATCGTGCTGCGACGTTTCTCCCGCGCTCCGCTGCTGCTCAGCCGCTCGGCCGCCTCGCCGAGGAAGAACAGCCCCTTGTCGCGGCGGAGATAGCCCTCGTGCACCAGGGTGCGCAGCAGGTGGTACGCCGTGGGGAGGGCGAGGCCGGTCTCGCGGGCCAGTTGCTTGGCGGGGGCTCCGTGCCCGTGCCCGGCGACGGACTCCAGCAGGCGCATGGCCCGTTGGACGGAGCCGATGAGGGTGGCGGCGGGCTGCTGCGGGTCGGGGGCCGACGCGTTGCGCTGCGGGTCAGGGGCTGCGGTGAAGCGAGGCTGGTCGGTGACCGTAGCCGAAGGCTGATGGTCGGTGACCGTCTCGGAACCCTGATGGGCAATGGCCGTTGCGGAACGCTGCCGCGGCGGGGTCGCCACCGGGCGCTGCTCTGTCACCGGCCGCTGCTGCGCCACCGAACTCGACTGTGACACCGGGTCTACCGGCGCCACCGGCCCCGGCTGTGCGACCGGCCGCAGTTGCGCGGGGACCGCCACCGATCGCGGCCATGTGGACGGAATGGGCAGGACGGGCGGGACGGGCAGGGTCGGGCGTGCGTGTGGTTCTACGGGTGCGGTGTCAACCGTGGCCAAGGGTCACTTCCGGAGCGCGAGGGGGCAGCCCGTGCGGGGAACACGGGGAGGGGGTGCGCCGCCCGCGGGGTTCGTCCCCGCGTCGAATTCCGGACTTTAACCGCCCGCCACCGCCCGCAGACGGCCTGTCCGGAAAACTTCCCCCGCCCGAGGGAACCGGTGATTCCTGTTACCGATCACCGGTTGCCCGACAGGCCCTCACCAGTCGCCGCGTGAGGAGGAGCTCGACGTGAACTTCCGCACCACGTAGATGACTCCGCCGACCAGAGCCACGAAGACAAGCAGCTTGAAGAGCAGTCCGATGACGATGCTCACGACGGTCGCTATCAGCCCGCCGAACACGACCAGGGCGATGACCGGCACCGCGACCCACTTCACCCACCACGGCAGTCCCGCGAAGATCTCTCGCATTGTCCTCGTCCTGTACCTCTCCGCCCGTCGCTCTTACCGGGTTCTGTCGGTGTCCGGCACCCGCCGGATCTCTGATGTCCTGCACTCGATGCTAGAGCGGGCGAAGGCCGAACGGGGGCCCCGCATCCCTTGTCCTCCCCTGACCGTTCCCCTAGGGAACCCTGAGACGCGGCTCGGACTTCGGGTGGAGACGCAGGCCTCCGGAAACTCAGGCCTCCGGAGGCGAGAACACAACCAGCACGCGCAGGTCCTCGCTGATGTGGTGGAACTTGTGGGCCACCCCGGCCGGCACGTAGACGACGCTGCCGCGCGCCACCTGGGTGGTCTCCATGCCGACGGTGATCGCGGCACGGCCGCTCACGACGAAGTACACCTCGTCCTGGTTGTGCGGCTGCTGTCGGTCGTGTTCGCCGGAGTCGAGCGCGTACAGGCCGACCGACATGTTCTTCTCGCGTAGAAACTGCAGGTACGCACCGTCGTTGGCGGCACGCTCCGCCTCCAGTTCATCCAACCGGAATGCCTTCATCGCCCTCGTCCACGCTCGGATTCGATCTCTTCTGTCACGATCAGACACATGAAGAATTTCCTAGTCAAGACGATCGCCAACGCGGGTGCCCTGGCGGTCGCCGTGTGGCTGCTCGACAAGATCACTCTGACCGGTGACAGCACCTTCAAGAAGGTCTGGACACTGCTCCTCGTCGCCCTGGTCTTCGGCCTGGTGAACTTCCTGGTCAAGCCGATCGTCAAGGTGCTGACCTTCCCGCTGTTCATCCTGACGCTCGGTCTGATCACCCTGGTGGTCAACGCGCTGATGCTGATGCTCACCTCGTGGCTGTCCGACAAGCTCGACCTGAGTTTCCATGTCGACGGCTTCTGGACCGCCGTCCTGGGCGGCCTCATCATCTCGGTCGTCTCCTGGGCGCTCAACGTCGTCCTGCCCGAAGGGGACTGAGCGCCCGATGACGTACCGCGTCAGCTTCGTCTGCACCGGCAACATCTGCCGCTCACCGATGGCCGAATCGGTCCTCCGCGTGCGGGTGGCGGAGGCCGGGCTCGACGGCCTGGTCGAGGTCGACAGCGCGGGCACGGACGGCTGGCACGAGGGCGACGGCGCGGACCCGCGCGCCGTCGCCGTCCTGGAGGAGCACGGCTACGGGACCGACCACGCCGCCCGCCGCTTCCAAGCCTCCTGGTTCCCCCGCCTGGACCTCGTCATCGCCCTCGACTCCGGCCACCGCAAGACCCTGCGCCGCCTGGCACCCACCGAACAGGACGCCCGCAAGGTCCACCTGCTCCGCTCCTACGACCCCGCCGCCGGCGACGACCTCGACGTACCGGACCCGTACTACGGGGGCCTGGACGGCTTCGAGGAATGTCTTGAGATGGTGGAGGCGGCGAGTGTAGGGCTGCTCGCCGCGGTACGGGACGAAGTGGAAGGACGAGCGGTATGAGTGATTCCGCTACAGCGGGAGGTATCGGGAGCGGCGCGGGGGACGGCACGCGCGCGGTGCGGGCCGGTCTGCCCGAGCCGGTCAAGTACGAACCGACGCTCCCCGGGCCGGTGTTCGCCGCGCACTTCCACCTCCCGGGCGAGGCGACGGGCCCGTACAAGTACGGCCGTGACGAGAACCCGACCTGGACCCACCTGGAGCGCGCCATCGGCGAGCTGGAGGCGCCCGGGCAGGAGGACGTCGAGACGCTCGTGTTCGCCTCGGGTATGGCCGCCATCTCGTCGGTGCTCTTCTCCCAGCTGCGCGCCGGCGACGTGGTGGTCCTGCCCGACGACGGCTACCAGGTACTGCCTCTGGTACGCGAGCAGTTGGCGGCGTACGACATCGAGGTGCGCACCGCGCCGACCGGCGGGGACGCCCAGCTCGACCTCCTCGACGGCGCGAAGCTGCTGTGGCTGGAGACCCCTTCGAACCCCGGGCTCGACGTGTGCGACATACGACGGCTCGCCGACGCGGCACACGCGCGTGGCGCCCTCGTGGCCGTCGACAACACCCTCGCTTCACCCCTGGGGCAGCGCCCGCTGGAACTCGGCGCCGACTTCACCGTGGCGAGCGGCACCAAGCAGCTCACCGGGCACGGGGACGTCCTCCTCGGGTACGTCGCCGGGACCGACGCCTCCGCGATGGCCGCCGTACGCCGGTGGCGCAAGGTCGTCGGCGCGATTCCCGGGCCCATGGAGGCCTGGCTCGCGCACCGCTCGATCGCCACGCTCCAGTTGCGGGTCGACCGGCAGAACGCCACCGCGCTGATCGTCGCGAAGGCCCTGCGCGAACGGGCCGAGGTGACCGGGCTGCGCTATCCAGGACTGCCCGACGACCCCTCGTACAAGATCGCCTCGCAGCAGATGCGGCGCTACGGGTGCGTGGTTTCGTTCACGCTGCCCACGCGCGCGCATGCCGATCGTTTTCTCGACGCGCTGCGGCTCGTGGACGACGCGACGAGCTTCGGCGGGGTGCGGTCCACGGCCGAACGGCGTGGCCGCTGGGGAGGGGACGCGGTACCGGAGGGCTTTGTTCGTCTCTCGGTCGGTGCCGAGGACCCCGAGGACCTGGTGGCCGATGTGCTGCGTGCGCTGGACGAGTCGGCGCGGTGACCGCTTTACGGACCTGCGACCTGTGTCCGGATACACACAACGGACGGTCCGAGCCTCCCCCCTCGTGGCTCGGACCGTCCTCGGTTCTGCGCGCGAAGAACCGCCCGCACAAGGCTAGTTGACTCTGTGTCAGTGTCCAATCACAGTAGCGACAGCCGCCTATCGACTTATTTATAGTTGGGCCCTGCCCGGGGCCGGAGGAAGGCCGGGGAAAGGAGCGTGCGTGCCATGGATCTGGCCTTGCTGCGCACCTTCGTGACCGTGCACCGGGCCGGCTCCTTCACCCGTGCCGCAGCCCTGCTCGGCCTCTCCCAGCCGGCGGTGACGTCCCAGATCCGCACCCTGGAACGGCAGTTGGGCCGCCCTCTCTTCCTGCGCCAGGCCCGTGGGGTCACCCCCACGACCATGGGCGACGAACTCGCGCACAAGGCCGCACCCCATCTCGACGCCCTCGTGGAGATAGCCGAGACCGGACCCGACAGCGACGCCTCGCTGCGCACCCTGCATCTCGCCGGTCCCCCCGAGTTCACCGCCGAGCGGGCGCTGCCCGCGCTCACGGAGCTGACCGGGGAGGACGGCCAGGGCTTCGCACTGCGCGCGTCCTTCGGGAACGCCGAGGAGACACTGGAGGGACTGGCCGCCGGACATCATGATCTGGCCATCAGCACGGCCCGTCCGCGAGGCGCTCTGCTCACCGCGACGACGCTCTGCGACGAGGAGCACGTCCTGGTCGCCGCCCCGCACCGGGCCGAGCAGCTCGACCCGGAGAAACTCGGCCCCAAGGACGCGCCCGCCCTGGACGACCTCCCCGTGATCGAGGTCCACGAGTCGCTGCCCTTCGTCTCCCGCTACTGGGCCTCCGTCTTCGACTCCCGCCCGGCCGCCCCGGGCACGGTGATCGTGCCGGACCTCCGCGCGGTCCTCGCCTGTGCGATCGCGGGCGCCGGCCTCGCGGTACTGCCCCGCTATCTGTGCGCCCTGGCTCTGGAGCGCGGTGAGGTCGTCGCGCTCCATGAACCCGCGATACCGCCGCTGCGGACGTATTTCCTCGTGGTGCGCACCGGCACTCTCGCGATGCCGCACATCGCCCGGGCCCACGAGTGGCTGCACCGTGCCGCCGCCATCTGGGGCTGACCAGGGATTTTGTCGTCGCTGCGCGGCGAATTCGCCGAATGTCACGCGCTGATTCGCCAAGGTCACGTTTCGCGATGTTTCACGTGGAACCAGCCGGGCCACATTTCTCCCATGACCGTCCGACCCGTGGTCAAGCGAACCGCACGTGCCGTTCTCCTCGACGGCGACGCCCTGATCTTGATCAAGCGCACCAAGCCCGGTGTGGATCCCTACTGGGTCACGCCCGGTGGCGGGGTCGAACCCGGGGACAGCACCGTCGTCGACGCCCTGCATCGGGAGGTGTACGAGGAGCTCGGCGCCAAGATCGCCGACGTGGTGCCCTGCTTCGTGGACACCGTCGAGCACATCGGCGTGGACGCGGCCTCGACCGGCGTGAAGGTGCAGCACTTCTTCGTCTGCCACCTGGAGTCCATGGACCCGGCGCTCCGACACGGCCCCGAAGTGGACGAGCCCCTCGGCGAGTACGAGATCGTCAGAGTGCCGTTCACCCGGGTCGGCATCGCGTCCGTCCACCTCGTACCGCTGTCCTTGCGGCACTACCTGGACGGCAACATCGAAGGGGTCCGCGCGATGCACGCCCCCGACCTGGGCTGATGTCTCCGGCACGGGGTCAGTCCCCGGCGGCCACCAACTCCTCGACCGAGTCGTGCCGTATGCGCTCCGCCGGGATGCCGACGTCCTTCAGGACATCGACACCGCTGCGGATCATTCCGGGCGGCCCCGAGACATAGGCGTCGTACCCGCCCCATGGCCCGTACGTCCGTATGGCGTCCGGGAGTTGGAGATGTGCCTGCTGGTCGACGACCGGCCGGACCGTGAGCCATGGATACGACTGCTGGAGCCGGAGCATCGTGTCGATGTCATAGAGGTCGTGGTCGGTACGGGCTCCGTAGAACACCTCCACCGGTCGCCGCTCGCCGCGTTCGGCGACATCCTCGACCAGGGCCTTGATCGGCGCTATGCCGGTGCCGCCGCCGACGCAGAGCAGTCCGCTGTCGGTGGTGTGGTCCACGGTCATCGAACCGGCCGGCGGCCCGAGCCGGATGACGTCGCCGGGGCGGGCGCGGTGCACCAGCGCGTTCGAGACCCAGCCCGCCGGGACGGCCTTCACATGGAAGGTCAGCAGCCCGTCCGAGCGGGGCGCCGAGGCGAAGGAGTAGTGCCGCCAGATCCGCGGCCACCAGGGCGTCTCCAGGCTCGTGTATTGCCCGGCGAGAAAGGGATAGGGCTGGTCCGGGCGGAGGGTGACCACGGCGACGTCCCGGGTCCTGAGGTCATGGGTGACAACCTCCGCGTGCCACCACGCCGGGGCGCGCAGTTCGTCGGCCGCCGCCGCGTCGATCATGACCTGCGAGATCGTCGTGTACGCCCGCACCCAGGCCGCCTCCGTCTCGGCGCCCCAGACGGCGGAGGCGTACTTGTTCAGCGCGCCGATGAGGCACTCGCCGACGGCCGGGTAGTGCTCGGCCCGGGTGCCGTACTTGCGGTGGCCGCGGCCGAGGTTCTGCAGATACGCGACGAGGACCTCGGTGTTGTCGATGTGCTCGGCGGCGGTGAGCAGCGCCTTGAGCAAGCGGTCCCGCTGGGTGTCCATCGCCGCCGGGAAGAGCGACCGCAGCTCGGGGTGGCGCACGAAGAGCAGCGCGTAGAAGTACGAGGTGACCTTGTCGGCCACCGGGCCGACCTCGGCCATGGTCCGGCGGATGAGTACGGCGTCCGGAGAGGCGGCCTGCTCAGTGCCGGGGCCGGAGGAGCGCTGGGCGGGCACACGCACGGGGGCGAGCGGGGCGACCGGGGCAGCCTCGGCGACAGCCGGAGCGGGGGCGACGGGCACCGGGACGGCGGGCTGCGGTGCGAGAGGCGGGGGCGCTGTCTGCGCGGGTGCGGGAGCCATGGGCCCGGCGGGGGCCGAGGGCTGCGGCACGGTCACGGGCGGCGGTATTCGCTGCTGTGCGGGCGCTACGTCCTGCTGAGCGAGGTACGGGTTCGGATCGGACGCGGCGTCGTCACCATCCTGAACCGGCGGGGTGAATGGCGGCGGCGAGGTGGGTGAGGCCGAACTCTCCCTGGGCGGAAGCTCTTTGCTCGCGGCCGGCGCGGTCCTGCGGACCGGACGCAGCACGGCCGGGCGCCGTCCGCGTCCCTCCCGTGTCCCGCGCTCTTCGCCAGGAGGCACCTCCGGCTGCTTGCGCGGAGTGAACCAGCCGCCTCCGCCGTTGCCGCCGCCGGACGTGCCGTTGTCGGCCGACGCGGTGGTCGGAGCGTCCATGCTGTGCCTCGCCTCGAACATCTTTCGGTCGGTCTGCGCGCTTCCTCAGCCGGAAGCTGTCTGCTTTCCGCGCGGACGGCTTCCTTCTCCCCATTCGATCAAGCTGCCGATACAGCCATATCCAACCCACATTCCCACTGCGTACGGACAAGTAAGGCGAGAGTGTGACATTGCCCGCAGTACTCTCACGCGGTGTCCGGCGCCGGACAAGAACCGGAGTCGACCCTACCGGCCCGCGCTTTGCAGCCAAGTGCCGCCTCGCTTCCCCACGGAGAGGGGAGGGGCGAACCGTCGGTTCCCTCAACTACCGTGCGCCGCGCACCAATTCGTAGGCATCCCACAGATCCCGCCCCGCATAGGAGTGGGTCGCGAGGCCCGCCAGATGCCGATCCGCATTGACCGCGACGGAGACGGGCACGGCGCCGAACAGGTCCTTGTCCGACATCGAGTCTCCGTAGGCGACGCAGTCCGCCCTCGTCACCCCGAACTCCTCACACAGTCGATCCGCGATCACCACTTTGGCGGCGGCGTTGAGAACTCCGGTCAGGTCCATGGACGGCGCGGTGAAAGGCACGGCGGGAAAGAGCGATCCGTGTGCCGCGTGGGCGCCCCAGCCTGTGAGCCGTTCCACAAAGAAGGAAGGCGAGAGCGATACGACGGCGCAGTATTCACCGGCGTTCCTGATCTCGGCCCAGACCTCACGGATCCGCGCCAGCCATGGGGCCCCGTCGAAAGCCGCCGCCACATGCGCCTCCGTGAGATCCGCCCACAGCGTGTAGACACCGGTCGCGTACTCCGGCGGCCCGATCAAGCCCGCCGAGATCTCCTGCTCGAGTTCCACCGTCTCGGATTCCAGGCCGAGTTGACGGGAGATCTCCAGGGGTGCGCTGGTTCCGTGCAGCAAAGTGCCGTCGAGGTCGAAGAGGTGAAGTCTCGCCATGAGCCTGAGGTTAGTCGGAGGACCTGTGGCGCCTTCGGCGAGCCTGCCGGATGCTCGCCGTTCGCCGGTGTTTCACGTGAAACATCCGGCTTCTGCCGATGCGTTGCGCTGTTGATCACGAGATGGCCAAAAGCACGTACGTCTCGCCGGAAACAGGTGGACGCCGACAACGCGTGTCAGACAGCCTGACCTGCGTGCCGACTCCTTCCCTCGCCGCTCTGCCCATCCGCCGGCTGACGCTCCGCGATCGCCTCGCCTGCGCCGACCTGTCCGAGGACCGGGGGTGGCCACGCGAGGAACACAAGTGGGGCTTCCTCCTGAGCGCCGGGAAGGGTTACGGCATCGACGCCCCCGACGGCGGCCTCCTCGCGGCCTGCGTCACCACGGAGTACGGCCCACAGGACCGCCCGGATCTCGTGGCCATCGGCATGGTCCTGGTCGCCGAGCGGTACGCCCGGCAGGGCGTGG
Source organism: Streptomyces sp. NPDC101776 (assembly GCF_044766845.1). NCBI lineage: Bacteria > Bacillati > Actinomycetota > Actinomycetes > Kitasatosporales > Streptomycetaceae > Streptomyces > Streptomyces sp. NPDC101776. The sequence goes on from NZ_JBIWMV010000004.1 coordinate 258,544, forward strand.
GACGCCGGCTGATGCGCCATCTGATCTCAGCGATGAGCACCACACCGCTGACTCTGCACGCGACGCCGAACGGCCGCCCGCTCTACGAGGAGCTCGGCTTCAAGGTCATCGGCCGTGCCGAGATACTGCGCGGCCATTTCACACCTGCCGGACCGGAGTCCCGGATCGCCACCCGCGCGGCGACGGCCGAGGACCTCACCGGCATCCTGCGCCTCGACGAGGCAGTGTTCGGCGCCGATCGCACACCCTTCATCACACGACTGCCCGCCTTCACCGACCAGTTGAGGGTGGCGGAGGAGAACGGCCGGATCATCGGCTACGCGGCCGCCTGGCCCAACATGGACACCCAGGTCGTGGGCCCACTGATCGCACAGGACCCGGAGACGGCGAAGGCCCTCCTGGGCTCACTCGCCGCCCGCACCGACCGTCGGCTGCGCACCGACATCGACGTACGCCACGAAGACCTGCTGTCCTGGGCGAAGGAACGCGGACTCGCCCCCATCGCCTTCAACTCCGTGATGACGTACGGCATCCCGGAACTTCCCGGCGACTGGACCCGGCGGTTCGCTCCCTTGACGGTCGCGGCCGGCTGACCATCCCCGTACACGGAGAACACCGGCTCCCGACCTCATCGGGAAGTGGCGTCTCCATCCCCCTCAGAGGTCAGACGAGTGCCTCTACGGCGGCCTGGGCGAAGCCGTGGTCCTGCGTCGGCGCGCCGCCACCGACGCCGATCGCCCCGATCAGCCGGCCGTCACGGTGCACCGGGATGCCGCCCGCAATGAACAGCAGCGGCCGGTCGAGCGCGGTGGGCAGGGTGTGGAAGAGGCCTCCGGGCTGGACTGCGTCGACCAGGTCGGCGGTGGGCGCGTTGAGCTGGAGCGCGGTATAGGCCTTGCGGGTGCTGGTCTCGCCGGAGATCAGCACGGCCTGGTCGTCCCGCCGGAAGGCGAGCAGATGACCGCCGGCGTCCAGCACGGTGATACTCACGGTGACCCCGGCGGCCTCCGCGGCTCGGCGGGCCTCGGCGACGAGCGCTTCGGCGTCCTGGATGGTCAGCGGGGCTACGGCGGTGGTGGTGCTCATCAGGGTTTCTCCTTGCGGGTGTTGCTGTTACTAGTGTTGGTCGGAGGGTCTGGCATTGGTCGGACGGTGGGAGCCGGCCGGGATGCACGGGGACGGCCCTGGCCCCGCGTCTCCCCGTTCCGGCCCGGCGGGGTCAGTGGTGGACGGCGGCCCGCTGCGCGGTCGGTGTGCCGCCCGCCACGACGGCGCCGTGTGCGCTGGTACGGCGTTCCAGGGCGGCCGAGAGGATCGCGAGGACCAGGGCGGCCGCGGCGAGGACGGCGCCGACCCAGTTCGGGGCGGTGTAGCCGAAGCCGGCCGCGATGACGATGCCGCCGAGCCAGGCGGAGAGCGCGTTGCCGAGGTTGAAGGCGCCGATGTTCACGGCCGAGGCCAGCGTCGGGGCGCCGTGTGCCTGGTCGAGGACCCGCTTCTGCAGCGGCGGCACGGTGGCGAAGCCCAGGGCACCGATGAGGGCGATGGTGACGGCTGCCGCGACCTTGTTGTGCGCGGTGACCGTGAAGAGCGCGAGCACGACGGCCAGGGCGCCGAGCGAGACGTAGAGCATGGGCATCAGGGCGCGGTCGGCGAACTTGCCGCCGACGAGGTTGCCGCCGACCATGCCGAGGCCGAAGAGGACGAGCAGCCAGGTGACGGAGCCGTCGGCGAAGCCGGCGACGTGGGTCATCATCGGCGCGATGTAGGTGATGGCCGCGAAGACGCCACCGAAGCCGAGGACGGTCATCGCCATGGCGAGCAGGACCTGGGTGTTCTTGAAGGCGGCCAGTTCGTGCCGCAGCCGTACGCCCTCCGGCTTGGGCAGGTCGGGCACGAGCTTGGCGATGCCGGCCAGGCCGATCACGCCGAGGCCCGCGACGATGGCGAAGGTGACCCGCCAGCCGACGGACTGCCCGACGAGGGTGCCCAGCGGGACGCCGATGACATTGGCGACGGTCAGTCCGGTGAACATCATCGCGATGGCTCCGGCCTTCTTGTCGGGGGCGACCAGCTCGGCCGCGACGACCGAGCCGATGCCGAAGAAGGCGCCGTGGGCGAGCGAGGCGACCACGCGGCCGATCAGCATCACCGAGAAGCTGGGAGCGACGGCGGAGAGCAGGTTGCCGAGGATGAACAGGCCCATCAGCAGCATCAGCATCCGCTTGCGGGGGACCTTGGTGCCGAGCACCGTCATCAGCGGGGCGCCGATCACCACACCCAGCGCGTAACCCGTGACCAGCAGTCCCGCGGTAGGGATGGAGACCCCGAAGTCGCCCGCGACCTGGGGCAGCAAGCCCATGATCACGAACTCGGTCGTGCCGATTCCGAAGGCCCCGATCGCGAGGGCCAGAAGCGCGAGAGGCATGTGGAGGTACCCTTCCCAGAAGATTGCAGGAGCGCTTTACGTGCCTTCACAATAGTTGCAGACGCGGGCTATTGGCAAGCGCGGACTATTTCATCTGTGCTCTATCCTGGGTTCAGCCGCTCCTGGACGGAGGAAACGTCAATGACAGCGACGGACCCCGCACTCACCGCCCTGGCCCAGGGCTGGTGCGCCCTCTCCTTGCTGCACGGGAGGATCGAGGCGCACATCGAGCGCGCCCTGTCGGCCAAGCACGACCTGAGCATGCGCGAGTACTCGCTGCTCGACGTGCTCAGCCGACAGCACGACGGCGAGGGAGGGCATCTGCAGATGCGGCAGGTCGCCGACGCGGTCGTCCTCAGCCAGAGCGCCACCACCCGGCTGGTCACCCGGCTCGAGGACCGCGGTCTGCTCGCGCGGTATCTGTGCCCGACCGATCGCCGGGGCATCTACACGAACGTCTCCGAGGCAGGCCTCACACTGCTCGAAGAGGCACGCCCGACCAACGACACCGCACTGCGCGAAGCCCTCGACGCGGCGGCCGCGAACCCCGAACTGGCGCCACTGGTCCGGGTCGTGGAGTCGATGAACGTGCCCGCGTAGGTTCCCGTGCAGGTCCGTCCCGCACCGCGCGCCGCTGCCTAAGGTGTGGCCATGGGAGATCTTGAGATACGAGCCGCGGTCACCGAGGACGTCCCCGCCATCGTCGGCATGCTCGCCGACGACCCCCTGGGCGCCCAACGCGAGTCACCGGACGACCTGACGCCCTACCTCGCCGCGCTGGACCGCCTGACCGCCGACCCGAACCAGCACCTCGTCGTCGCCGTCCGCGAGGGCCGCGTCGTCGGCACCCTCCAGCTCACGGTCGTTCCGGGGCTGTCCCGCAAGGGCGCCACGCGCTCGATCATCGAGGCCGTCCGCATCCACGCGGACGAGCGGGGCAGCGGCCTGGGCACACAGCTCATCGAGTGGGCGATCGCCGAGTCGCGTCGGCAGGGCTGCCAACTGGTCCAGCTGACTTCCGATGTCACCCGCACCGACGCCCACCGGTTCTACGAACGGCTGGGCTTCACCTCCTCACACGTGGGTTTCAAGCTGCCTCTCTGAAGAGACCTCCTGAAGCGACCTCTCCCTAGAGGGGCCTCTTCCTCGAAGAGAACGAAGCGCCCGCCCGACAGCGGGAGGCGCCATGTTTCACGTGAAACACAGCGCCTCCCCGACCGCGGGCGGCTAGCGGATCCCCCGCCACCCCTCCGGGTCCACCCCACCCGGCACAGAATCGCTCTCGTCGTACGGCTGACGGGTGAAGACGAACGATCCGAGGTCCAGGTGGCTCAGGGACCCGTCCGGGCGTCGTACGGGCCGCAGGAGCTCTCCGGCGTAGTACCCCTCCAACCCGGTCCACGTGCCGTCGCCGTTGGCCCGGAACCGCGAGCGACGGCCCTTGCCCGCCAGCGGCTCCAGCGAGGCCCCGCCATCAGCCGTCAGCCGCAGGGCAAAGCCATGCGTACCCCAGTACCACTGCCCCGCCAACTCCAGTACGGCGGCGTCGACTTCGGGCAGCGGGCGCCATGGCTCGGGAATCCTCGGCTCGGCCTCGGCGACGATACGGACGAGATCGGCGCCCAACGTTGCCAGCAGCGGTCCGGAGGTGCAGTTGGCCAGCACCACCGCAGAGACGTCGTCCTCCAGGCTGATGCTGAGGTTCGCCAGGAAGCCGGGCAGCGATCCGGAGTGGCCGATGAGCAGTCGGCCGTCACGGTGCTGGACCTGTAGGCCGAGACCGTAGGCGGAGCCGTCCACGACGTCGGCGGCCTCCGCCGGTGCCGCGGGGGTCCGCATCTCCCGCACGGAATCCGCGCTCAGCACCCGGTCGTCCCCGCTGGCCAGAAAGACGGCGAACCGCGCCAAGTCGCCAGTAGTGGACCAGAGTTGACCGGCAGGCGCCATCAGACCGAGGTCCACGGCGGGTTCCGGCAGCAGTGCGTCGGCCCACGGATGCACCGCCCAGGCACCCGCGTGCGGCGCTTGTGGCTGCGCACTCGTGCGATCGAGGCCCAGAGGTTCGAGTACTTCCCGCCGGAGTACGTCCTCCCAGGGCGCACCCCGGAGCTCCTCGACGAGCGCGCCCAACACCGTGTAGCCGGGGTTCGAGTAGTGGAACCGGCGGCCGACCGGATGCAGCTGGGGCTGATCGCCCAGCACATCGCGGAGTTCGGGGCGCAGCGAACCGGGTGTCCGCTCCCACCAGGGTGCGGGTGACTCGGCCGCCAACCCGCTTGTGTGCGCGAGCAGTTGGGCGATGGTGGCCTCCCCCGCGCCGGTGCCCGGCAGATGCTTCTCCAGCGGGTCACCCAGGTCGAGGACGCCCTCGTCGCGCAGCCGCAGCACCAGGACGGCGGTGAACGTCTTGGTGATCGAGCCGATCCTGTACTGCACGTTCTCGTCCGGCCCGTGCCCGTCCACCGAGGTCCGCGCACCGTGCCACACGGTCCGCCCATCCCGCACCACCGCCGCGACCAACGACGGCGCCCGCCCCTCGGCCTGGGCCACGGCGATCCGATGCAGCAACGCCCGGCGGGTACCGGGAAGCAAGTCGTCCTGAGATGTCGTCATGCCCCCAGTCCACCGGCGGGACGGCCGTACGTCGAGCACATTTCTCGGGATCCGACGAGGACTGCATGCGAGCTCGGATCACGCACCGCTGAGTTTCCCGCGCCGCGCCGGTCTGTACGCGTGGGACCGACTCACGGAAGGCTGGCACCATGCGGAAACTGATCTACGGCATGAACGTGACCCTGGACGGCTACATCGCCGCGCCCGGCGACGACATCGGCTGGGGCGGACCGCCGAGCGACGAGCTGTTCCAGTTCTGGTCCGACCAGTTGCAGGCGACCGACCTGTCGCTGTACGGGCGCAAGCTGTGGCGGACGATGAGCTCCCACTGGCCCACCGCCGACCGGCAGCCGGGCGCCACCCCGGCGGAGACCGAGTTCGCCCGCCGCTGGCGCGACATGCCGAAGGTGGTGTTCTCCTCGACGGTCGACAAGGTCGACTGGAACACCCGCCTGGTCACCGGTGACGCGGTCGCCGAGATCACCCGGCTCAAGGCCGAGGACGGCGGCCCGATGGACATCGGCGGCGCGACACTGGCCGCGGCCGCCCTGCGGGCCGGGCTGATCGACGAGTACGTGCTGGCCACCGCCCCGGTTCTGGTGGGCGGCGGCACACCGTTCTTCACCGCACTGGAGAACTGGGTGAACCTGAACCTGGTCGAGACCCGGACGTTCCCCGGCGGCGTGCTCCTGACCAGATACGAGACGAGGCGCTGAGCAGCGCCACCCACCCACATCGCCGGTCAGGTCTGTGCCATGTCCACGAAGCGCGAGTAGTGGCCCTGGAAGGCGACGGTGATCGTCGCCGTCGGGCCGTTACGGTGCTTGCCCACGATGATGTCCGCCTCGCCCGCGCGCGGGGACTCCTTCTCGTACGCGTCCTCGCGGTGCAGCAGGATGACCATGTCGGCGTCCTGCTCGATGGAGCCGGACTCACGCAGGTCGGACACCATCGGCTTCTTGTCGGTGCGCTGCTCGGGACCACGGTTCAGCTGCGAGAGCGCGATCACCGGGACCTCCAGCTCCTTCGCCAGGAGCTTGAGGTTTCGGGACATGTCCGAGACCTCCTGCTGACGGCTCTCCTGGCGCTTGGAGCCACCGGCCTGCATCAGCTGCAGATAGTCGATGATCACCAGCTTGATGTCGCTGCGCTGCTTGAGCCGCCGGCACTTCGCGCGGATCTCCATCATGGACAGGTTCGGGGAGTCGTCGATGTAGAGCGGCGCGGACGACACCTCGGGCATCCGGCGTGCCAGCCGTGTCCAGTCCTCGTCGGTCATGGTGCCGGAGCGCATGTGGTGCAGGGCGACGCGGGCCTCGGCGGACAGCAGGCGCATCGCGATCTCGTTGCGCCCCATTTCGAGGGAGAAGATGACGCTCGGCAGATTGTGCTTGATCGATGCCGCGCGGGCGAAGTCGAGCGCGAGCGTGGACTTTCCCATGGCGGGACGGGCCGCGATGACGATCATCTGGCCCGGGTGCAGTCCGTTGGTGAGCGAGTCGAGGTCGGTGAACCCGGTGGGCACACCGGTCATCTCGCCGCTGCGTGAGCCGATCGCCTCGATCTCGTCGAGCGCGCCCTCCATGATGTCGCCGAGCGGGAGGTAGTCCTCGCTGGTCCGCTGCTCGGTGACCGCGTAGATCTCGGCCTGTGCCCGGTTGACGATCTCGTCGACGTCGTCGTCGGCCGCGTATCCCATCTGCGTGATGCGCGTACCGGCCTCGACCAGGCGGCGCAGGACGGCACGCTCGTGGACGATCTCCGCGTAGTACTCCGCGTTCGCCGCCGTGGGCACGGTCTGGACGAGTGTGTGCAGATACGATGCGCCGCCAACCTTGTTGATCTCACCACGCTTGGTGAGTTCAGCGGCGATGGTGATCGGGTCGGCCGGCTCGCCCTTGGCGTAGACGTCGAGGATCGCCTGGTAGACGGTCTCGTGCGCCGGCTTGTAGAAGTCGTGGCCCTTGAGCACCTCGACGACGTCCGCGATGGCGTCCTTCGACAGGAGCATGCCGCCAAGTACGGACTGCTCGGCATCGAGATCCTGCGGCGGCACCCGCTCGAAGGCCGAACCCGCGCCCTCCCACTCGCCGCCCTCGCGGCCGCGGTCGTGCTGTTCGTCGCGGCCCCGCCCTCCGTCACCGCGCCGTCGGGAAGCGGGCAGACGATCACTTGGACCGCTGTCGGCCCACGGGTCGTCCAAGGGCTCGGAAATACTCAACCGAGCCACCTCCTCCCGTCCGCCGAGCGGACCTCGCCGTGCCCTTTATTTCTACGGCACGGCACTGACAAATGAAGCGCCCAACTCCGGTACGGGCGCGTCGGTTTTGTGATGGTTCTCAGGCCGACGGACGGAGCGCGTGCCGGTCCACCGTAGGCCCGCGGGCACCGTCAGCCAATCTGGTTATCCACAGGCCATGTGGACGACGGCCCTGATGCTGTGGAGAACCCGGCAAAACCTGTGCACGACCCGGTGGACAGCCCTGTGAACAAGACCTCGCCACTTCGATCGCAACCAATCTGACCTGCGCCTTTCCCATCCACCGGCTGTGCAGAAGAAAAACTTTCCACATCCGACCAAGATCGCTTCGAACAGTGCGCGAGAGGACGCGAGGCGAGATCAGAGGTAAGGGTCACAATGCAATTGCATCTCTTACCTGTGGACGATTAGATTAGTGCTCATGACACAGGCTCCCGCGGCCACCAAGGCCACCCGACGACAGCACGACCGAGAGATCGTCATGCTGGCCGTCCCGGCCTTCGGCGCGCTCGTCGCCGAGCCCCTCTTCGTCATGGCCGACAGCGCGATCGTCGGCCATCTCGGCACGGCACAACTCGCCGGTCTCGGAGTGGCATCCGCCCTCCTGACGACAGCCGTGAGCGTCTTCGTCTTCCTCGCCTACGCCACCACGGCGGCCGTCGCCCGACGTGTCGGCGCGGGTGACCTCCAAGCCGCCATCCGCCAGGGCATGGACGGCATCTGGCTCGCTCTGCTGATCGGCGCCACCGTCATCGCCGTCGTCCTCCCCTCGGCACCCGCTCTCATCGGCCTCTTCGGCACCTCGGACACCGCCAGCCCCTACGCGACGACCTATCTGCGGATCTCCTCCATCGGCATCCCGGCCATGCTGATCGTGCTCGCAGCCACCGGAGTCCTCCGCGGACTCCAGAACACCAAGACACCGCTGTACGTCGCCGTCTCCGGCTTCGTCGCGAACGGTGTCCTCAACGTCGGGCTCGTCTACGGCGCCGACCTCGGTATCGCCGGCTCCGCCTGGGGCACCGTCATCGCCCAGTGGGGCATGGCTGCCGTCTATCTCGTCGTGGTCGTCCGTGGAGCCCGCCGACACGGCGCCTCCCTCAGTCCGGACGCCGCAGGGATCAGAGCCTCGGCACAGGCAGGCGCGCCACTCCTCGTGCGCACGCTCTCCCTGAGAGCGATCCTCCTGATCGCCACGGCTGTCGCGGCCCGCCTCGGGGACGCCGACATCGCCGCACACCAGATCATCCTGTCCCTGTGGTCCCTGCTGTCCTTCGCCCTCGACGCCATCGCGATCGCGGGCCAGGCGATCATCGGCCGCTATCTCGGCGCGGACGACTCCCAGGGCGCCCGAGCCGCATGCCGCCGCATGGTGCAGTGGGGCATCGCCGCAGGAGTGGTGCTCGGTTTCCTGGTGATCCTGTCCCGCCCGCTCTTTCTCCCCTTGTTCACCAGCGACCCCACCGTCAAGGACACCGCCCTGCCCGCCTTGATCATGGTGGCGCTCTCCCAACCGATCTGCGGTGTCGTCTTCGTCCTTGACGGGGTGTTGATGGGCGCGGGAGACGGGCCGTATCTCGCAGGGGCGATGGTGGTGACGCTGGCGGTCTTCGTCCCTGTGGCCCTGCTCGTACCGATCCTCGGCGCCGGACTGACCGCACTCTGGGGAGCGATGACCCTGATGATGGCGGTGCGGATGCTGACGCTCCTGCTACGCACCCGCTCGGGGCGCTGGGTCGTCACGGGCGCGACCCGCTGACCGTTTCACGTGAAACACCGCGCACTGGCATGTTTCACGTGAAACATGAGCGCCATGGCGTCTCCCCGAACGCACAGCATGGGCCGGGCCCCTTCTCGTTCCGAACGGACCGCACGCAAGGGCCGCATCCCGTCCCGAGCACAGCAGAGGGGCCACACCCCAACGGGTGCGGCCCCTCTCTCAGCTATGCCGAGCGCAGCGGTCAGGCTGCGATGACCTCGATGTTGACCTTGGCGGCAACCTCGGGGTGCAGACGCACGGACGTCTCGTGGGCGCCGAGCGTCTTGATCGGAGCAGACAGCTCGATGCGGCGCTTGTCGACCTCGGGGCCACCGGAAGCCTTGATCGCCGTAGCGATGTCGGCCGGGGTGACGGAACCGAAGAGACGACCGGCGTCGCCGGAGCGGACGGCCAGACGGACCTTGACGCCCTCGAGCTGGGCCTTCACGGAGTTGGCCTGCTCGATGGTCTGGATCTCGTGGATCTTGCGAGCGCGACGGATCTGCTCGACATCCTTCTCGCCACCTTTGGTCCAGCGGATAGCGAACTTCCGCGGGATCAGGTAGTTGCGAGCGTAACCGTCCTTGACGTCGACGACGTCGCCGGCGGCACCGAGGCCAGAGACCTCGTGGGTGAGGATGATCTTCATTAGTCGGTCACCCTTCCCTTATCGCGCGGTGGAGGTGTAGGGCAGCAGCGCCATCTCACGGCTGTTCTTCACAGCCGTGGCGACGTCACGCTGGTGCTGCGTGCAGTTGCCGGTCACGCGGCGGGCACGGATCTTGCCGCGGTCGGAAATGAACTTCCGCAGCATGTTCGTGTCCTTGTAGTCCACGTACTGGACCTTGTCCTTGCAGAATGCGCAGACCTTCTTCTTCGGCTTGCGCACAGGCGGCTTCGCCATGGTGTATCTCCTGTGTGATCAAGAAGTGTGGGTACGACCCACCCTCGGCCCGAAGGCCTAGAAGGGGGGTTCGTCCGAGTAGCCGCCGCCACCGCCGCCAGCGCTGGCGCCGCCGGAGTTTCCACCCCAGCCGCCGCCACCGCCGCCGCCCTGGTTGCCACCGGCGGGAGTGCCGGTGGCCCACGGGTCGTCGGCGGGAGCGCCGCCGGCCGGCTGACCGCCGCCGGAGTTTCCACCCCAGCCGCCGCCACCCTGGCCGCCACCACCGCCACCGCCGAAGCCGCCGCCCTGGCCACCGCGAGCACCACCGGCGGTCTTGGTGACCTTGGCCGTGGCACTGCGCAGGCTGGCGCCGACTTCTTCGACGTCCAGTTCGTAGACCGTGCGCTTGACGCCCTCACGGTCCTCGTAGGACCGCTGCTTCAACCGGCCCTGCACGATGACGCGCATGCCTCGCTGGAGCGATTCGGCGACGTTCTCCGCCGCCTGCCGCCAGACCGAGCAGGTGAGGAAGAGGCTTTCGCCGTCCTTCCACTCGTTCGTCTGACGGTCGAAGGTGCGGGGAGTGGACGCGACACGGAACTTCGCGACCGCCGCACCGGAAGGGGTGAAGCGCAGCTCGGGGTCGTCGACAAGATTGCCGACGACCGTGATGACGGTCTCGCCTGCCATGGGGGAACCTCTCGGCGGGTTTGCTGCTGGCTGCTTGGTGCTGCTACTCGAATCCCGAGATCAGCTGAGCAGGATGCTCAGTGGGTCTCGGGGCGGAGGACCTTGGTCCGGAGGACCGACTCGTTCAGGTTCATCTGGCGGTCGAGCTCCTTGACGACCGCAGGCTCGGCCTGCAGGTCGATGACCGAGTAGATGCCCTCGGGCTTCTTCTTGATCTCGTACGAGAGACGACGACGGCCCCAGGTGTCGACCTTCTCCACCTTTCCGTTGCCCTCGCGGACGACGGAGAGGAAGTTCTCGATCAGGGGGGAGACGGCGCGCTCCTCCAGATCGGGGTCGAGGATGACCATCACTTCGTAGTGACGCATGTGGAACCCACCTCCTTTGGACTCAGCGGCCACGGTCGTTCCGTGGCAGGAGGGTTGTGATGCGTAAGCAACAGTGTGTGCCAGTAAAACAGCCGCCACTGACATCGGGTGGTCCTTGAGGGGATTCCGAGCCGTGGCATGGGCAGACACCAGTGCAGAGGGTACAGAGTACCCGCACACCGGCTTCCGGTTGAAATCCGGTGGCGGAGAGCGTCAATCTGTACACATCGGGTGTGTCCGGCGCGACGATGCGCCGCCTTCCGCAGGAGGTGCCACATGGCACAGGCATTGCGACCCAACACCGCCGGCTCTCTCTTCGCCACCGACGGCAAGCCCCATCCGCTCCAGGACACGCTGCTCGCGGTGACCCTGGTGCTCGGGCTGACGGCGTTCACCACCTCGTTCTTCCACAGCCTTCATCTGCTCAGCTCCTGGACCGGCCTGGTGGGGATCCTCACCGGCGCGTACGGGCAGTGGATCTCCGAGACGACGAGGGAGCGCTTCGGCCTGATCCTGGGTCTCGGTGCCGCGGGTGTCGGATTCTTCCTCGGCATGGCACACGGCGGCCTGTTCGGCGGCATCATCAGCTGACGGCCCGGAAGACGACAACCCGGACGCCGTGGTCCGAACTCCCCGTAAAACAGCACGGAACGCCTTGGCGGCCAACAGGCCGAGGCGAAGGTTGCATACGCCCAGTCGGGGCGCTCGCAAGGCGCAGTAGGCTTCGGCGCGAGAGCCGGAGCCCCTGTACCCATGGGGACACCCCAGCCCGAGGAGCGCCCCGAATGAGCCTGACCCTGAGGACCATCAGCCGTGAGCAGCATCTGGCATTCATCCAGAGCCTGCCCTCGGCTAGCCACATGCAGGTCCCGGCATGGGCTGATGTGAAGGCGGAGTGGCGCTCCGAGAGCCTGGGCTGGATCGACGAGAAGACCGGCGAACTGGTCGGCGCGGGTCTTGTCCTCTACCGGCAACTCCCCAAGATCAAGCGCTACTTGGCCTATCTGCCCGAGGGCCCGGTCATCAACTGGTTCGCGCCGAATCTGGACGAGTGGCTCCAGCCGATGCTGGCCCACCTGAAGCAGCAGGGCGCTTTCTCGGTGAAGATGGGCCCGCCGGTCATCATCCGGCGCTGGGAGGCTGTCTCCATCAAGGCCGGCATCCAGAACCCGGACGTGAAGCGACTGCGCGACATCGAGGCCGACTTCATCGAACCGCGCGCCTTCGAGGTGGCCGACAAGCTGCGCCGTATGGGCTGGCAGCAGGGTGAGGACGGCGGCGCCGGCTTCGGCGACGTCCAGCCGCGCTACGTCTACCAGGTGCCACTGGCGAACCGCTCCCTGGAAGAGGTCCACAAGAACTTCAACCAGCTGTGGCGCCGGAACATCAAGAAGGCCGAGAAGGCCGGTGTCGAGGTCGTCCAGGGCGGCTACCACGACCTTGAGGAGTGGCAGCGGCTGTACGAGATCACGGCGCTGCGCGACCACTTCAGGCCCCGCCCGCTGTCGTACTTCCAGCGCATGTGGACGGCCCTCAACACCGAGGACCCCAACCGGATGCGGCTGTACTTCGCCCGGCACGACGGGGTGAACCTGTCGGCGGCGACGATGCTCGTGGTCGGCGGACACGTCTGGTACTCCTACGGCGCCTCCGACAACATCGGGCGTGAGGTCCGGCCCTCGAACGCGATGCAGTGGCGGATGCTGCGCGACGCCTACGCGCTCGGCGCCACCGTGTACGACCTGCGCGGCATCTCCGACTCGCTGGACGAGACCGACCACCTCTTCGGTCTGATCCAGTTCAAGGTGGGCACCGGTGGGCAGGCCGCCGAATACCTCGGCGAGTGGGACTTCCCGCTCAACAAGCTGCTCCACAAGGCGCTCGACATCTACATGTCGCGCCGCTGACCTGACGGTCCGCGCTTCGATAACGTCGACAGCTCTCATACTCCTGATACACCGCAGCCACCCGAAAGGTTCCAGGTCCGGCCATGGCGCTCACGCTCTACGTCGACACTGCTCGCTGGCGGGCGCATCACAAGCACGTTGCCGGGCAGTTCCCGGGGCTCGTCCCGGTCTGCAAGGGCAACGGCTACGGCTTCGGGCACGAGCGGCTGGCGGAAGAGGCGACGCGGCTCGGCGCGGACGTCCTCGCCGTCGGCACGACGTACGAGGCCGCCCGGATCAAGGACTGGTTCGGCGGTGACCTGCTGGTGCTGACGCCGTACCGCCGCGGCGAGGAGCCCGTGCCGCTGCCGGACCGGGTCATCCGCTCGGTGTCGTCCATCGACGGTGTCTACGGCCTCGTGGGCGCCCGTGTGGTCATCGAGGTGATGTCCTCGATGAAGCGTCACGGCGTCAGCGAGCAGGAACTGCCGCAGCTGCACTCCGCCATAGAGAACGTGCGCCTGGAGGGCTTCGCCATCCACCTCCCGCTGGACCGCACCGACGGCTCGGACGCCGTCGAGGAGGTCATCGGCTGGATGGACCGTCTGCGGGCCGCCCGGCTGCCGCTGCACACGATGTTCGTCAGCCACCTCAAGTCCGAGGACCTGGCCCGGTTGCAGCAGCAGTTCCCGCAGACCCGCTTCCGGGCCCGGATCGGCACGCGGCTGTGGCTGGGGGACCACGAGGCCACCGAGTACCGCGGCGCGGTCCTGGACGTCACCCGGGTCTCCAAGGGCGATCGCTTCGGCTACCGGCAGCAGAAGACGGCCTCTGACGGCTATCTGGTGGTCGTGGCGGGCGGTACGTCGCACGGAGTGGGCCTGGAGGCCCCCAAGGCGCTGCACGGCGTCATGCCGCGGGCCAAGGGCGTCGCCCGCGCCGGCCTCGCCACGGTCAACCGGAACCTTTCTCCGTTCGTCTGGGACGGCAAGCAGCGCTGGTTCGCCGAGCCTCCGCACATGCAGGTCTCGATCCTGTTCGTACCGGCGGAGGCGGCCGAGCCGAAGGTGGGCGAGGAGCTGGTGGCCCATCTGCGGCACACCACCACGCAGTTCGACCGCATCGTGGACCGCTGAGCCCTTCCGCAGCAGCCGAAAGGCCGTACACGGGACCTTCCGTGTACGGCCTTTTCGCGTGGTGTCTCCGTCTTTCGTGGGCTCTAGGCGCCCTGTTCGCTCAGAGCGAACGGTCGGCCGTTCCCTCGCTGCCCCACTCCACCTGCGGCCCGTCGAAGGGGGCCGCGTGTCGTCCGGGGCGGGCGGCGGCCCCGAACACGAACACGTCCTCCGCCCGGTCGAGCACCCCGCCCGAGGGGTCGTCGTCGCCCGCCAGGCGCACCACGTCCCGTTCCGGCATGAGGATGTCGCGCACGATCACGGCGCACAGGTAGAGCGTGCCCAGGATGTGCAGGCCGATGGCCCAGTGGTAGCCGTCGGTCGGCAGACCCTTGTGTGCGTCTCCGCTGGTCGTGTACGCGAGGTACATCCAGATCCCCAGGAAGTACGCCACCTCGCACACCTGCCAGATCAGGAAGTCCCGCCACTTCGGCCGGGCCAGCACGGCCAGGGGGACCAGCCACAGCACGTACTGCGGCGAGTAGACCTTGTTGGTCACGATGAACGCCGCGACGATCAGGAAGGCCAACTGCGCGAAGCGCGGCCGGCGCGGAGCGGTCATCGTGAGTGCCGCGATGGCTCCACAGCACAGCAGCATCAGCAGGGTGGCGAACGTGTTGACGGTGTCGGTGCTGAGCGGGTCGGTGGAGTTCTGGGCGAGGATCAGCCAGAACGACCCGAAGTCGACGCCCCGCTCCTGGCTGAACGTGTAGAACTTCGACCAGCCGTCGAAGGCGAAGAGCATCACCGGCAGGTTCACCGCGAGCCAGGCGACGGCGGTTCCGCCCAACGCCTTCCCGAAGTCCCGCCACTTGCCCGCGCGCCAGCACAGCAGGAACAGCGGGCCGAGCAGGAACACGGGATACAGCTTGGCGGCCGTGGCAAGGCCCAACAGGACGCCGAACGCGAGGGAACGGCCCCGGGACCACATCAGCATCGCCGCGGCCGTCAGAGCGACCGCCAGCAGGTCCCAGTTGATGGTGGCGGTCAGCGCGAAGGCGGGCGCCAGGGCGACCAGCAGGCCGTCCCAGGGCCGGCGGGCGTGCGTACGGCTGACGCATACGACGATGACGGCCGCGCACACCATCAGCATCCCGGCGTTGACCATCCAGTACCACTGTTCCTGGTGCTGGATGCTGCCGCTGCCCGGCGTGAGCCAGGCGGCCACCTCCATGAACACACCGGTCAGCACCGGGTATTCGAGGTACTGCATGTCGCCGGGAAGCTTGTCGAAGTACGGCACGAGCCCGTCGGCGAAACCGCGCCCCTGGTAGAGGTGCGGGATGTCCGAGTAGCACGCGTGCGTGTACTGCGAGCTGGCGCCGAAGAACCAACCCCCGTTGTAGCAGGGCGCTTTCTGGACCAGGCCGAGGGCGAAGACGCCGATCGCGACCAGCGCGATGACCCGTACGGGAGTCCACCAGGACGTCCCCAGGAGAGCCCGCCGGCCGATGGGGCCACCGATCAGTTCACTACCGGCGGCGGCGACCTCATCGTCCTTGGTCGGCAGTACCGGATCGGGCTCGTGCACGCTCGTGGGCGTCAGTTCTGCACTGGGCATGGGGCACATCCTGCCGTACGGACCTAGGAGTACGCCGGGGGACGTCGTACGCGGCTCAGCACGGACCTACCATCCGGCGACGGAGAGAGGGGATCCCCGATGACGACCGAAGCCGAAGCACTACGTCGAGCCTGGGGCCGTGTGGTGCGGTGGCTGGAGCGGAACGCACCGAAGAACGCCGCGACATTGCAGACGCCCACGACACCGGAGCGGATCGCCGACGCCGAGGCCAGGCTGAAGGTGGCCTTCCCTGAGGAGGTGCGGACGTGGCTTCTCACGAACGGCGGGGTGGAGATGGAAGACACCGGGCACGATTGGAAGTCCCCGGGGCCGGACAGCAGCTTCATCCCCAACGGCTGGCACCTTCTGTCCCTGGACGACATGGTGAGGGTGCATGAACGGCGCCTGGATCTCCATCAGTCGAGTGGGATTCCTGACGACGGCGAAGACGCGGTACTGGCATGGCGTCGCGAGTGGCTTCCGTTCGTCGTCGAGCGAGACGAACTGTATGGACGGTTCGTCGACACCAGGACGGGGATGGTGGGGCGATGGAGCGACGGGGACGTCAATAGGTTCGGGATGCACGATTCGCTGGCCGAGTACTTCCAGGTACTGGCCGACACGATGGAAACGCGCGCCCACTTGGTCGACGGCAGGATCGAGTGGCGTTAGCCAGCCGCCTACAGCCCACCCGGGACGCATCCAGCGCCCGCCCGGATATACGCCGAGGGCCGCCGCACCTCTGGGGTGCGGCGGCCCTCGTTTCACGTGAAACATCCCGTGAAGGGTGTTTCACGTGAAACACCCTTCACGAGCGATATGGCAGCTAACCGGTTGAGCCTCCGAAGATGCCTCCATTGTCACTGCCTCTGTTACTGCCGCTGGTTTCCGTGGCAGTGGCCGTGGCCGATGGTGAGGTCGTCGTACCTCCGTCGGTGCCACCGTCGTCGCTGCACTGCCAGCTGAACTGGCAGGACTCGGTGGCCGAAGGCGTCACGCTCGGCGTCGTCTCGATGGGCGTCTCACTCGGCGTCGCACTGGGCGTCTCACTCGGCGTCACCACGGGCGTCGGAGTGGGAGACGGTGCGCCGGACTCGTCCTTGACATTGTCGATCTTGGTGGCGTCCGGGAAGCCGGGGTCGGACTTCCCCTTGAGGGCGGCCTCCATGTACTCGGTCCAGACCGCCGTCGGGATGTCACCACCGTGGATGGACGGCACGCCTGCCGTGCCGTTCATGGACAGCAGTTGGGCATCCTTGGGGTTCTCCCTGAACATCGCGATCGACGTCGAGAGCTGCTGGGTGTAGCCGACGAACCAGGCCGACTTGTTGCTGTCGGTGGTACCGGTCTTGCCGGCTGCCGAACGGCCCAGAACCTTCGCGTTCTCGGCCGTACCGTTCTGGATGACGTTCTCCAGGGTGTTCGTGACGTTGTTCGCCACGTTCTCCGGCATCGCCTGCTTCACGGTCGGCTTGGTGAAGCCGGACACCGGCTGTCCGCCCTCCTTCACGGCGGTCACCGAGTAGGGGTCCGCCTGCTTGCCGGACGCGGCGAACGTCGCGTACGCGTCGGCCATCCGGATCGCGCTGGGGGTCGAGGTACCGATGGCGAAGGACGGGTTCAGCGTGGCGAAACTGTCGTCCAGTATCCCGGACGCCTTGGCCACGTCCCGCACCTTCGAGTTCCCCACGTCCATGCCCAACTGCACGAACGGCGTGTTGATGGACTGCTCCATCGCCTTGCGCAACGAGATGTAACCCCAGGGGTATTTGCTCTCGTTGTTCTGATAGAAGATCGAGTTGTCCTTGTTCAGGACGTACGTGCCGTCCTGGTTTCTGACCTTGAGATGGTCGTCGCCGTTGTACTTGCTGAGCGGCGAGATACCGACGCCGTCGGTCTTGTACGTGCCGTACTCCATGGCGGCGGCGAGCACGAACGGCTTCCAGGTCGAACCCACGGGGACACCCGAGGTGTCGGCGTTGTTGGTGAAGTGGCCGTTCTCGTAGCCGTCACCGCCGTAGAGGGCGACGATCGCCCCGTCCTTGGGCACCACCGACGCCGCGCCGAACTGGACGTACTTGTCCAGGTCACGCTTCTTCGGATCGATCCGGTCCTTCTGGATCTTCTTCACGGCCGCGCTCAGCTCGTTGACCTTGTCCTTCTGGAAGGTCGTGTAGATCTGATAGCCGCCCTGGTCGAACTCGGTCTGCGAGATGTCCGAGTGGTTCAGGACGTACTTCTTGGCCGTGTCCACCAGGTAGCTGATCTGGCCGGTCATGCCCTTGGTCGCCTTGAGTCCCTGGGGCATGGGGTACTTCTTGACGGCCGTCTGGTACTCGGCGTCCGTGATGCGCTTGTCGTCGTGCATCTGCTCCAGGATCCAGGCCCAACGCGCCTTGGAGCGGGCGGTGTTGGACTTGGCGTCCGCCGCCGGGTCGATGTTCGTGGCGCCGATCGGGTCGTAGTACGTCGGACCCTTCAACAGGGCCGCCAGGAAGGCGCACTGGCTCGGCGTCAGCTTGACCGCGTCCACGCCGTAGTAGGTCTGCGCGGCGGCCTGTATGCCGTAGGCGCCACGGCCGTAGTACGAGGTGTTCAGGTAGCCCTGCAGGACCTGCTGCTTGCTGAGCTGCGTGCCCACCTTGATGGAGATGAACATCTCCCTGAGCTTCCGGGTGACCGTCTGTTCCTGGCTCAGGTAGGTGTTCTTGACGAACTGCTGGGTGATCGTCGAGCCACCCTGCGTCTGACCGCCCCGGGCCATGTTGGCCAGGGCACGGGCGATGCCCATGGGGTCGACGCCCGAGTCCGTGTAGAAGCTCTTGTTCTCGGCCGAGATCACCGACCACTGCATGGCCTTGGGGATCTGCGCGATGTTGATGTTCTGGCGGTTGGTACCGGTGCCCGTGGCGACCATCTGGTCACCGTTCGACCAGTAGTAGACGTTGTTCTGCGACTTGGCCGCGGTGTTCTCGCTGGGGATGCCGACCATGGCGTAGCCGACACCGACCGCGGCCACGAGGCTGCCGAAGAAGAGCAGACACAGGCCGGAGACAAGCTTCCAGGAGGGCATCCAGCGACGCCATCCGTACTTGTCGAAGCGCGGATAGTCGATGATCCGCTTCTTGCCGGGCGCGGGAGCGCGTCCTCTGCCCCGACCGGGCCCGTTCGGGCCACCGGGACCTTGGCCGGCGGGCTCTCTGCGACGGCCGCCGCCTCTCTGGGCAGCGCGGCGGGCTTCGGCCCGGCTGCCGTACTGGCGGTCTTCACCCCCCGACTCGGCGGGGTTGGACCCATAGGAATCAGATGGAGACCCGGTGGTGGCGCCTCGCGGTGCCGCGCGGCGGCCGGAGGTCGGTCCGGGCTGGCCGCGTCGGTCCGCGGCACGTCCGCCTCCCTGCGGCTGCGGCGGTTTGCGACGGTGCTCGCTCATCGAACGATTACTCCTCGGGCAGGCGCACCCGTGCGCGCCTGGAAACGGCGGCTGGTTTCCGGTCCCCCCGAAGTACGGATGTGGTCGGTTCTGCATTCATCCGTACCGCACCGGGGACGTTGACGCCCCCACGCGTCACATGGTTCCCGGTGGTGTGCATGCCGCACAGACTACGCACCGTCAAAACCTGCTTAGCCCCGAAGTTCACCCCAAATCAGGCAACTTGATTCCAACGAATCAGTGATGTGACGGCGGTCACCATCTCCCCACTTGTCGCATCCGGAAGGCCGTTCTATCGTCTGGATGTATCGAGTCGATACATCAGCTCGGCATAAAGGCCGTCACGGACGGACCACGGACAGGAAGGGGGCGACGATGAGCAGACGCTCCGGCATCCTCGAGTTCGCCATCCTCGGCCTGCTCCGCGAATCTCCGATGCACGGCTATGAGCTGCGCAAACGACTCAACACGTCACTGGGTGTGTTCCGTGCGTTCAGCTACGGGACGCTCTACCCCTGCCTCAAGACGCTGGTCGCCAACGGCTGGTTGATCGAGGAGACGGGGAACACCCCTGAGGACGCCCTTACCGCGACCCTCGCGGGACGCCGCGCCAAGATCGTCTACCGGTTGACGGCGGAAGGTAAGGAGCACTTCGAGGAACTGCTCTCGCAGACGGGGCCCGACGCGTACGAGGACGAACATTTCGCCGCTCGTTTCGCCTTCTTCGGGCAGACGTCACGCGACGTACGCATGCGCGTACTGGAAGGTCGCCGCAGCCGGCTGGAGGAGCGTCTGGAGAAGATGCGTTCCTCCCTGGCGCGGACCCGGGAGCGCCTCGACGACTACACGCTTGAGCTGCAGCGCCACGGAATGGAGTCCGTGGAGCGCGAAGTGCGCTGGCTGAACGAGCTCATCGAGAGCGAGCGGGCCGGACGGGACCTGACGGGTCCCGCTTCGGACCGCTCCGCTCAGCAGGACAGCACATCTGGGGAGTCGGGCGGCCTGCCCCGGCTCGGGGGCGCCACCCCCGGGCCGGATCCGTCCGACGAAACCACCACATGAGGTCCAGTCAGGGCCTCACCTCGCACACACAGGGAGCAACCGGAATGGGTTCGGTTCGCGTAGCCATCGTCGGCGTGGGCAACTGCGCCGCCTCACTGGTACAGGGCGTCGAGTACTACAAGGACGCCGACCCGGCGGCCAAGGTGCCCGGCCTGATGCACGTCCAGTTCGGCGAGTACCACGTCGGTGACGTCGAGTTCGTCGCCGCGTTCGACGTCGACGCGAAGAAGGTCGGCCTCGACCTCTCCGACGCCATCGGTGCCAGTGAGAACAACACCATCAAGATCTGCGACGTCCCGAACAAGGGCGTCACGGTCCAGCGCGGTCACACCCTCGACGGCCTGGGCAAGTACTACCGGATGACGATCGAGGAGTCCGACGAGGCGCCGGTCGACATCGTCCAGATCCTCAAGGACAAGCAGGTCGACGTCCTCATCTGCTACCTGCCCGTCGGTTCCGAGGACGCGGCGAAGTTCTACGCCCAGTGCGCCATCGACGCCAAGGTCGCCTTCGTCAACGCCCTCCCGGTCTTCATCGCCGGCACCAAGGAGTGGGCGGACAAGTTCACCGAGGCCGGCGTCCCGATCGTCGGCGACGACATCAAGTCGCAGGTCGGCGCCACCATCACGCACCGTGTGATGGCGAAGCTGTTCGAAGACCGCGGTGTCCGCCTCGAGCGCACGATGCAGCTCAACGTCGGCGGCAACATGGACTTCAAGAACATGCTGGAGCGCGACCGACTCGAGTCCAAGAAGATCTCGAAGACGCAGGCCGTCACCTCGCAGATCCCGGACCGCGACCTGGGCGAGAAGAACGTCCACATCGGCCCGTCGGACTACGTCCAGTGGCTCGACGACCGCAAGTGGGCCTACGTCCGCCTTGAGGGCCGCGCCTTCGGCGACGTCCCGCTGAACCTGGAGTACAAGCTCGAGGTCTGGGACTCCCCGAACTCCGCGGGTGTCATCATCGACGCCCTGCGCGCCGCGAAGATCGCCAAGGACCGCGGCATCGGCGGCCCGATCCTCTCCGCGTCGAGCTACTTCATGAAGTCCCCGCCGGTCCAGTACTTCGACGACGAGGCCTACGCCAACGTCGAGAAGTTCATCAAGGGCGAGGTCGAGCGCTAAGCCCCGCCGTTCGGTCGTCGAGGGTCCCCGGGGCATCCGCCCGGGGACCCTCCTCGTATGTGAGGCTGTGCCCATGGCCGTCGTCCGTGACCTGCGCATCCTCCTGCGCTTCCAGGGCTTCCGGCGCCTGCTCGCCGTACGCCTCTTCTCCCAGGGCGCGGACGGCGTCTACCAGGTGGCACTCGCCGCCTACGTCGTCTTCTCCCCGGAGAAACAGACCTCGGCCGCCGCGATCGCCTCCGCGATGGCGGTCCTGCTCCTCCCGTACTCCCTCATCGGCCCCTTCGCCGGCGTCCTCCTGGACCGCTGGCGCCGCCGCCAGGTCTTCCTCTACGGCAACCTGCTGCGCGCCCTGCTGGCCACGCTGACCGCCGTCCTGATGGTGAGCCACGTCCCGGACTGGCTCTTCTACGTCTCCGCCCTGTGCGTCACCGCCGTCAACCGCTTCGTCCTCGCCGGCCTGTCCGCCGCGCTCCCGCGTGTGGTCGACGACGAACGGCTGGTCGTCGCCAACTCCCTTTCCCCCACGGCCGGAACACTGGCGGCGACGCTGGGCGGCGGTCTCGCCTTTCTCGTCCGGCTGCTGGTCGCGGACACCGACGCCGCGGTGGTGCTGCTGGGAGCGGCCCTCTACCTGTGCGCGGCCCTCACGTCCTTGCGCATGGCCCCCGAACTCCTCGGCCCCGACCAGGCGTTGACCAAGACCCGCCTCGCCACGGCCCTCGCCGGCACCGCCCGGGACCTGACAGCGGCGGTACGGCACCTCGCCGCGCCGCAGCGCCGGGAGGCAGTCTGGGCGCTCGCCGCGATGACACTGATGCGCTTCTGCTACGGCGCCCTGACCGTCCTGCTGCTGATGCTCTGCCGGTACGCCCTGTCGTCGACCCCGGACGGCGGACTGCGCCTGCTGGGGCTGGCGTTGGGGGTCTCCGGCGCCGGCTTCTTCGTGGCGGCCGTGGTGACCCCCTGGGCCGCCGGACGACTCGGCCCCGGCCGCTGGATCGCCGTGTGCGCCGCGGGCGCCGCCCTCCTGGAACCGGCCCTCGGCCTTCCGTTCACCACCGCTCCCATGCTGGCGGCGGCCTTCGTCCTCGGCCTGACCACCCAGGGCGCGAAGATCGCCACGGACACCATCGTGCAGTTCTCTGTGGACGACGGCTTCCGCGGCCGGATCTTCTCCGTCTACGACGTGTTGTTCAACATCGCCTTCGTCGGCGCCGCCGCGATGGCCGCGCTGATGCTTCCCCCTGACGGCCGCTCAGCGGTGCTAGTGGTCACGGTGGCCGTGGTCTACGGAGCGGTTGCTGCGACTATGGCCCACTTTGAACGCCGGAAAGTGTCACATCACTGACACGGAGTCCAACTGGGTCTCAGCTGTGTCAGTGGAGGCCGGTAGCTTACGTGCGTCTTACTTCGCACCATGCCGCGTGCCATGCCGCGCCATGCGTCCACGTTCCAGGGGGGACCCCGAATGACAACTCCGCCGCCTCAGAGCCAGAACCCATACGCCCAGGATCCGAACCCGTACGCGCAGGGCCAGCAGCCCTACGGCGGCCAGCCTCAGGCGCAGGCTCCGTACCCGCCTCAGGCCCAGCAGGCGCCGCACCCGCAGCAGCCCCAGGCCCCGTACCCGCCGCAGGGCGGTTACCCGCAGCAGTCCGGTCAGCCCGGTTTCCCGCCCCAGGGCGGTGCTCCGTTCGCTCCGGTTCCGCCGCAGCCGAGGCGCAGGTTCAGCTTCAAGATGATCCGGATCGCCGTCCTCATCGTGATCGCTGCCGGCGTGGCGATCTTCGGCTACATATCGAGCCAGGACGACGCCGACACCGCAAAGGTCGGCGACTGCATGCACCGCGGCAGCACCAGCGACACCAACCCGGACCTTGAGGTCGTGAAGTGCAGCGACACGAAGGCCCAGTACGTAGTGCTGGCCAAGATCAGCGGCACGTACTCCGAGACCGCGGCCGACGCCAAATGCACGGCAGCCGCAAAGGACTTCCAGTACTCGTACACCGAGAGCGGCGACGGCAGTAACTTCCTGCTCTGCCTGAAGGACTACTCGAAGTAAGGCAGACATGGCGAGGGGCGGTGTCTCATGTTTCACGTGAAACACCGCCCCTGATGCTGTCCGGGGTCATGTTTCACGTGAAACATGACCCCGTTCCACGACCTCAGCTCTCCGAGGCCCACCACTCCTTGAGCGCGGCCACCGCCGCCTCGTGCTCCATCGGCCCGTTCTCCAGCCGCAGTTCCAGCAGGAACTTGTACGCGCGACCGATGACCGGCCCGGGCGTGACACCCAGGATCTCCATGATCTGGTTGCCGTCGAGGTCGGGTCGGATCGAGTCCAGCTCCTCCTGCTCCTGCAGTTGGGCGATGCGATCCTCCAGACCGTCGTACGCACGGGACAGGGCCGCGGCCCTGCGCTTGTTCCGTGTAGTGCAGTCCGAGCGGGTCAGCTTGTGGAGGCGGTCCAGGAGCGGACCGGCGTCCCGGACGTAACGGCGGACGGCCGAGTCGGTCCACTCGCCGGTGCCGTAGCCGTGGAAGCGCAGGTGGAGTTCGACGAGCTGCGAGACGTCCTTCACCAGGTCGTTGGAGTACTTGAGCGCCAGCATGCGCTTCTTGGTCATCTTCGCGCCGACCACCTCGTGGTGGTGGAACGAGACCCGGCCGTCGTTCTCGAACCGGCGGGTGCGCGGCTTGCCGATGTCGTGCAGCAGCGCGGCCAGGCGGAGGGTGAGGTCGGGACCGTTCTCCTCCAGTTCGATCGCCTGCTCCAGAACGATCAGCGTGTGTTCGTAGACGTCCTTGTGCCGGTGGTGCTCGTCGCTCTCCAGGCGGAGGGCGGGAAGCTCGGGCAGGACATGATCGGCGAGTCCGGTGTCGACGAGCAGCGTCAGTCCCTTGCGGGGGTGCGCGGAGAGGATCAGCTTGTTCAGCTCGTCCCGCACCCGCTCGGCCGAGACGATCTCGATTCGCCCGGACATCTCCGTCATCGCCGCGACGACCTCGGGAGCGACCTCGAAGTCGAGCTGAGCGGCGAAGCGTGCCGCCCGCATCATCCGCAACGGATCGTCCGAGAAGGACGCCTCGGGGGTGCCCGGGGTCCGCAGCACACGAGCCGCGAGGTCGTCGAGGCCGCCGTGCGGGTCGATGAACTCCTTCTCCGGGAGCGCGACAGCCATCGCATTCACCGTGAAGTCGCGCCGGACGAGGTCCTCCTCGATCGAGTCGCCGTACGACACCTCGGGCTTGCGGGAGGTCCGGTCGTACGCCTCCGACCGGTAGGTGGTCACCTCGATCTGAAAGCTTCGGTCAGTGTCTCCGACACGGGCATCCTTCTGCGCTCCCACGGTGCCGAAGGCGATCCCGACCTCCCACACGGCGTCCGCCCACGGCCGGACGATCTTCAGTACGTCCTCGGGGCGTGCGTCCGTCGTGAAGTCCAGGTCGTTGCCAAGCCGGTCGAGCAGCGCGTCCCGGACCGAACCGCCGACCAGGGCGAGGGAGAACCCGGCCTCCTGGAAACGGCGGGCGAGGTCGTCGGCGACGGGAGCCACCCGCAGCAGCTCGCTCACCGCGCGGTGCTGCACCTGGCTCAGGGCACTGGGGTTGTCTTCGTTGGCGTTCGGCACAACAGAAAAGGGTACGTGGCCCCGGCCACCGCGAGCGCCCTCTTTAAATGTGCGCGGACACGTCCGCTGATACCCGCGCAAGCGCTGCCCTTGCGACGTAACCGAGTGCTTCCCTTTATACGGGCGCATACGGGACGGTCCGGCGCTGTTCTCCGATCTTGTGGAGCAGACCGCGGCACTTCCCCTCAGCGCGCATCGTTACCATGCGTGGACGCACATTGCGACGACCACTGACGATGACGAGGGACGGGCGAACGCGTGGCCGAGGCGGCAGACTTCCAGGGGACGTGTCCCTCACCTGCCCGCCGGTGGCTGCGGCGCACCGGCACACTGCTCGCCGGGGCGCCTCTGCTGGCCGGCCTCCTCCAGCTGTCCGCCGTCGCCCCCGCCGGTGCGGCCGAGCAGACGTCCGCGAAGGCCGCCTCCGGCTCGCAGACGGTGTCCGTCTCGCTGGACACACTCAGCCCCAGCATCCCCACCGACGGGGACACCCTGACCGTCTCCGGCACGGTGACCAACAACGGCAAGCAGACGGTCACCGGCGCCCATGTGGGCCTGCGCCTGGGGCAGGCGCTGAGCACCCGCTCGGCGATCGACAGCGTCGCCAAGCGCACCGACTACGTCCAGGGTGTCGACGGCTCGGAGCTCGACGACAAGTACACCGAGCAGTTCTCCAAGCTCACTCCGGGCGTCGCCGAACCCTTCACCCTTTCCGTACCGGTCGACAAGCTGGACCTCGGTGACGACGGCGTCTACCCGCTCGGTGTCTCGCTCTCCGGCCAGACCTCGGCGCAGCCGTGGGAGCAGGTGCTGGGCATCCAGCGGACGTTCCTGCCGTGGCAGCCCGACGACGCGGACACGAAGACGAAGACGACGTATCTGTGGCCGCTGGTCTCCAGCGTCCACATGACGGCACAGACGGGTTCGAACGAGCAGCAGACGCCGGTCTTCCTCAACGACGACCTGGCCAAGGAGATCGCCCCGGGCGGGCGCCTCGACCAGATGCTGTCGCTCGGGAAGGATCTCGACGTCACCTGGGTGATCGACCCGGACCTGCTGGCCTCCGTCGACGCGATGACCCGCAGCTACAAGATCCAGGGCGAGGGCGACACCACGACGACGGGCACCCACCAGGCGGTCGCCAAGGCATGGCTCGCCGAGCTGCAGTCGGCGGTGACCGACAAGGAGGTCGTCGCCCTCCCCTTCGCCGACCCCGACCTGGCGTCCCTCGCCCACAACGGCACCAGCGTCACCGGCTCGCTGAGCCACCTCAAGGACGCCACGGACGTCGCCGCGACCACCGTGGAGACGGTGCTCCACGTGACCCCGACCACGGACTTCGCGTGGCCGGTGAACGGCGCCGTGGACCCGTCGATCATCAAGGTCGCCACCTCGGCCGGCGCCGACAAGGTGATCGCCCGCAGCGACAGCCTCCAGGAGACCGGCGGCCTGTCGTACACCCCCTCCGCCGCCCGCCCCATCGGCGGCGGTACGACCGCGGTGGCCGCGGACTCGCGGCTCTCGACGGCGTTCCAGGGGGACCTGACGACGGCCGGGGCCGCCACACTCGCCGAGCAGCGGTTCCTCGCCCAGAGCCTGACGCTCGACCTGCAGACGGACAAGCAGCGCAGCATCGTCGTAGCCCCGCAGCGTATGCCGACCGCGAGCCAGGCACAGACGATGGCCGAGGCGCTGACGACCCTCCAGGGCAGCACCTGGAGCGAGCCGCAGGATCTCGCCGCGGCGGCCAAGGCCAAGCCCGACCCGAACGCCACCACGAAGATCCCGTCGCCCTCCGCGTACCCCTCCTCGCTGCGCAAGCAGGAGCTGCCGAAGTCGGCCTTCGAGCAGATCGCGGCCACTCAGGACAAGCTCGACAACTTCCGGGTGATCCTCACCGACGAGTCCCGGGTCGTGACCCCCTTCGGGCGGGCCATGAACCGTGAGATGTCCACGTCGTGGCGGGGACAGGCGGGCGAGGCGGCCAACTTCCGCCAGGGCGTGCTGAACTACCTCGACGACCTCACCAACCAGGTGAAACTGATCGACAAGTCCGAGACCAAACTCTCGGGCCGCAGCGCCACGATCCCGGTGACCGTGCAGAACAATCTGGTGCAGGGCGTCGAGCACCTGGTCCTGCGCCTCACCTCGACGAGCCCCACGCGCCTGAAGATCGACGGCAAGGCCTACACCGAGCAGCGGGTCACGGTGAACGGCGGGCACAGCCAGTCCGTGAAGTTCCCCACGTCGGCGAACGCCAACGGCGAGGTGGGCGTGACCGCCCAGCTGTACACGGAGGACGGCCAGCAGTACGGACAGGCCGTCAACTTCGACGTGAAGGTCACCGAGGTCACGGCCACCGTCATGCTGGTCATCGGCGGCGGTGTCCTGCTGCTCGTCCTCGCCGGCTTCCGGATGTACACCCACCGCAAGCGAGCCGTGGCCCGCCAGGCCGAGGAGGGTCCCGACGGGCCCGACGACGACGGGGCGGCCGAGGAACCCGGCGGGCCGGAAAACCCCGAAGGCCCCCAGGACCGTCTCAAGGAGGAGTCCGGCACTCCGTCCCGGGCAGACGACCCGGAGCACCCGAGTGACCCGACACCGGACACCGCACCGGAAAGCGCCGACCCGTCCGGCACGGGTGAGAGAGTGGACCGTTGAGCGATGTCGTGGCCGGTGGGCCCGGGGACGATGAGGTGGGGTAACCATGAACGCGCCGTACGACGGTGACCGCGGTCAGGGCGCGGGCGGCTCGGGCTACCCCGAGAGTCCGCCGCCCGAACACGGCCAGGTGCCGCCGCAGCCTCCCGCCGACATGTACCTCCAGGACGCCTACGACCAGGACCCCTACCGGGCGCAGGATCTCTCCGCCCAGGACCCGGTCGCCGAGGCGCTCTACGACCGTGCCGCCCACCCCCCGCCCCCTCCGGGCACCTACCAGCCGCAGCCCCCGCTCTACGCACAGCCGCCCCAGTCCCCGTACGCCCCGGACCCCCGTGTGTGGGCGCAGCCCCCGGCCCCCGAGCCGGAGGGCCCGACCCAGTACCTGCCGTACGGCGACGACGCCCGGACGACCCAGTTCGTGGGCGTGGACGACCTGGTGACCGGCGCCGGCGAGGAGTACCACGAGCCGGACGCCTTCGCTCATCTCTTCCGGGACCAGGGCCAGGGCGGCGGACGCCCGCCGACGGACGCCCCGGCGGTCCCCGGCCCGTCCCCCGCACCGCCCTCGGGCCAGGCACCCGTCGCGCCCTCCCCGGCGCCGATGTCCGACGCCACGATGCAGCTCACTCCTACGGCGCCGGCGCCCGCGGCCGCTCCCAAGAAGGGCGGTAAGGCCACCGGTCTGCTGAAGTCGAGTGCCGTGATGGCGGCGGGCACGATGGTCTCCCGCCTGACCGGCTTCGTCCGCTCCGCGCTGATCGTCTCCGCGCTGGGCACGGCACTCCTCGGTGACACCTTCCAGGTCGCCTACCAGCTGCCGACGATGATCTACATCCTGACCGTGGGCGGCGGCCTGAACTCCGTCTTCGTGCCGCAGCTCGTGCGGGCCATGAAGGAGGACGACGACGGCGGCGAGGCGTTCGCCAACCGTCTGCTGACCCTGGTCGTCGTGGCGCTCGGAGCACTGACCGCGCTCGCGATGGTCGCGGCACCGCTCCTGGTCCGCCTGCTGTCGGTGGAGGTCGCCAGGAATCCCGCGGCCGACAGTGTCGCCATCACCTTCACCCGTTACTTCCTGCCCTCGATCTTCTTCATGGGCATCCATGTGGTGATGGGCCAGATCCTCAACGCCCGCGGCAAGTTCGGCGCGATGATGTGGACCCCGGTCCTCAACAACGTCGTCATCATCGTGACGCTCGGCATGTTCCTCTGGGTGTACGGCACCTCGGCGGACTCCGGCATGAAGGTCGACAACATCCCGCCGGAGGCCCAACGCCTCCTGGGTGTCGGTGTGCTCCTCGGTCTGGTCGTCCAGGCGCTGGCGATGATCCCGTACCTGCGCGAGACAGGCTTCAGGCTGCGGCTGCGGTTCGACTGGAAGGGCCACGGCCTCGGCAAGGCCGCGATGCTCGCCAAGTGGACCGTCCTCTTCGTCCTCGCGAACCAGGCGGGCGCCCTCGTGGTCACCCAGCTCGCCACGGCGTCGGTCGCGGACACGAACATCCCCGGAACCGGATTCAGCGCCTACGCCAACGCCCAGCTCATCTGGGGTCTGCCGCAGGCCATCATCACGGTGTCCCTCATGGCCGCCCTGCTGCCGCGCATCTCACGGTCGGCAGCCGAGGGCGACGGCGGAGCCGTCCGTGACGACATCTCCCAGGGGCTGCGTACGACCGCCGTCGCGATCGTGCCGATCGCCTTCGGCCTGCTCGCCCTCGGCATCCCGATGTGCACCCTGATCTTCGGTTCCTCCGGGACCAAGTCGGCCACCAACATGGGCTTCATGCTGATGGCCTTCGCTCTCGGCCTGATCCCGTACTCGGTGCAGTACGTCGTCCTGCGTGCCTTCTACGCCTACGAGGACACCCGAACGCCCTTCTACAACACCGTCATCGTGGCCGCGGTCAACGCGGGCGCCTCGGCGGTCTGTTTCTTCGTGCTCCCGGCCCGCTGGGCCGTGGTCGGCATGGCGGCCTCGTACGGCCTCGCGTACGCGATCGGTGTCGGAGTCGCCTGGAACCGGCTGCGGAAGCGCCTGAACGGCGATCTGGACGGCGCACGCGTGCTGCGGACGTACGCTCGGCTCTGCATCGCCTCCGTGCCGGCCGCATTGCTCAGTGGTGCGGCTTGCTACGGGATCGGACATACGCTCGGCCAAGGGGTCGTCGGCTCGTTCGCCGCCCTTCTGGTGGGCGGTGCCGTACTGCTCGGAATCTTCTACGTCGCGGCCCGCCGCATGCGCATCGAGGAGCTCAACTCCCTCGTGGGCATGGTGCGCGGGCGCTTGGGGCGTTGAGGCGGGGGCACACGCACAACCATCGTCCGCCGCTGTGTGTCGTGCATAGCGGCAGACTGTGGGCACAATTGATTTCGGCGTCGAACAGCGTGCAACGGATGGGGAGGCAGGAGCGACGGTGGCGGAACGGAGCACGGCTGCCGTCGACGTGGCAGACAACAGCGGCGACGAGCCGCTGACCGCCAAGGCGGACCAGTCCACGGCCGACGGGGTGGCCCAGAACCCGGAGCGGGACACGGAGAGCGACAAGGCACAGGGGAGCGGCGGGATCGAGGAAACCGAGAAGGCCTCGCCTCCCGAACTGCACAGCGGTCACAAGCTCGCCAGACGCTATCGCCTCGAAGAGTGCGTCACCCGTCTGGACGGCTTCAGCAGTTGGCGCGCGGTGGACGAGAAACTCCGCCGTGCCGTCGGCGTCCACATCCTGCCCGCGGACCATGCGCGGGCCCGCTCGGTGCTGGCCGCGGCCCGCTCCTCGGCGCTGCTGGGTGATCCCCGCTTCGTCCAGGTCCTGGACGCCGTGGAAGAGAACGACCTCGTCTACGTCGTGCACGAATGGCTGCCCGACGCCACGGAACTGACGGCGCTTCTGGCCCCCGGCCCGCTGGAGGCGCACGACGCCTACCAGATGGTCAGTCAGATCGCCTCGGCCATGGCCGCCGCGCACCGCGAGGGCCTCGCCCATCTGCGCCTGAACCCGAACGCCGTGCTGCGCACCTCGTCCGGCCAGTGGCGCATCCGTGGTCTGGCCGTCAACGCGGCGCTGCGGGGCATCAGTTCGGACACCCCGCAGCGCACGGACACGGAGGCGATCGGCGCCCTGCTGTACGCGGCGCTCACCCAGCGCTGGCCGTACGAGAGCGACGCCTACGGCCTGTCCGGGCTGCCCAAGGGCGTCGGCCTCATCGCCCCCGACCAGGTGCGCGCGGGTGTCCACCGAGGTCTGTCGGAGCTCGCCATGCGGGCGCTCGCCAACGACGGTGCCACGGCCTCCCGGCACGAATCGGCGTGCACGACACCCGAGGAACTGGTGAAGGCGATCGGCGAGATGCCCCGCATCCGCCCGCCGGAGCCCGCGTTCACCGCACCGCCCGAGTACCAGCGCACGACCTACCAACAGGGCACGTACGGCCGCCCGTCACAGCATCCCGGTGCCACCCGGGTCGTGCCGACCCCGCCGCCCCCGCTGCAGAGCCGCACCGGCAGGGCCCTCAAGTGGGCCGTGTCAGCGTTGCTGATCGCCGCGCTGGGCCTGGGCAGTTGGCAGCTCGCGGACGCGCTCATGGACCAGGGCAACAGCGACAACAGCAGCCCCACCGAGGGCACTCACGAGGGAACTGACAAGAAGCAGCCCGCCAAGAGCGTCCCGCTCAAGATCGATGGCGCAACCGAATTCGCACCGAGCGGGTCAGGAATAAAGGAAGACGAAGTCTCCCTTGCCATCGACGGAAAAACGAGCACTTCTTGGATCACTCCGCAGTACAAGGGCTATTCGAATTTCGGCAACCTGCCGAATCGAAAAGATGGCAGCGGCATCATCGTGGACCTCGGGAGTGTCAAGACAGTAAATGGCTTCGATATCACCATGTATCGAAGTGGACAGACTGTCGAAGTACTTGCGGCACCCAGTGGGGGATCATCCCCCACAGAGCTGTCCGACTTCTCCCAGCGCCTTACTCCGTTGACGACGTCGGGCAAAGAAATAAAGGGATCACTGAAGAATTCTTTGCGGACACGATACGTACTGATCCATATCACTGAACTGCCCACGGACGGCTCCACAGAACTATTCCGAGGTGGCATTTCGGAGATCAATCTCACCGGGTCCTGAGTCACGACAAGACCTGTCGGTAACTCTTCTGGGATCGTTGTTCACCTCTCACATGTCTTTGTAGTCATGCCCGAATCCCTTCATGCATGTGCCCAGTCGCTCATGGCTCTCCGAATCTCAGCTTCTCGACTGGCCACGACGAAGGAATTCTCGTGATACGAAAGCAGATACTGAAGAGCCGGCTTGAGCCCCTCCTTACCGAATATTTGAGAGCGCGCGCTTGCTGCGCAGCTTCCCGTTCCCCCTTTGAGGGCTTTTCCAGTCTTGGCGGATCTTCCGGTATAAGCTTCGGTCTCACCAGGTGACTGCTTGGCTTCGTCGCTTCCGTTGTCTGTTTCGGAATCATCCGAAGGCTCCGGGGGATGGTACCCCCACTTCCGCGCCGTAGAAGTGTCGATAACTTCGCGTCTTCCCCCGTTCACGGCCTGGTCTGTGCCAAGAAGCGCCACAGCCGAGTCGCTTATGTGCGCCTGCTTTGGAGACTCGATGTACGCGTCCATGGGGAGGACGATGTCATTTTCTTCCGCACGGGCTTATATCCCACTGCGTCGTCGCCATTTATCGGACCGACGACAGCAGGGCCGGCGGTGTCTTCTTCATCAGCCTGTTCCGAATCATATGAGCAAGCCGCCAAGGACAGGCAAGCGATGGACACCCTGACCCGGCGATTGATTTTCTCGTCATGTGGTTCCCGTTCTCGGAATATGCGCCATCCAAATAACGCGTCACCCGGGGCAGTCCGATCGAAACCCCGAGCGGCGCGACACATTCTCAGAGACTTCACTATCCGAAGTTGTACACAGTGCCGCAGGTTCGGTTGAAGTGGTGCGAATTCATGTTGCCATTCGCACTGCGCCCATTCATCAGAACGATGCGCGCGAAACCACCGATCTGACCACCTGCGGCAACAGCGAAACATATGCCGTGGTAGTTCGAGTTGCAGTAAAATGCCACCCGACTGTTGAGGTCCCAGTTGATCGCCGCACTGACATTCTTCAGAACACCGTCACCGAAATAGAGACAGCGGCTTGAGTTGTCGTTCTGCAGCGAGACTCAGCACTCCCGCGATCGCAGCCCCCAAAACCACCAATGCAGTGCTCTTGCGCACACACGTGAATATAAATTTTCACATATCACCCCAAAATGGGGCACAGAAATGCGCCACCCCTTTCCTGAAGACGTGGCACTGAATTCTCTCGTTTACATTCACCCAAAACTCTTATACGGTATATTCGCCGAGCGGAAGGAGGTGAGGGTGTTTGCCACTCAGCCTCGACGGTGTTCCCGATGACGAACTCCTGGCCCGCCATGTGGAAGGCGACCCGGATGCCTTCGGCGAACTCGTACGCCGACACCGTGACCGGCTCTGGGCCGTGGCCCTGCGCACGCTGGGAGACCGCGAGGAGGCCGCTGACGCGGTTCAGGACGCCCTCGTCTCCGCCTACCGGGCCGCCCACACCTTCCGTGGCCAGTCGGCCGTCACGACCTGGCTCCACCGGATCACGGTGAACGCCTGCCTGGACCGTGCCCGCAAGGCCGCCTCCAGGAAAACGTCTCCAGTCGACGACACCGAGCGCCTGGAACAACTCCTGGAACCGCACGAGTCGGCCGCGGCTCCGGCGGAACGCAACGACCTGTACCGCCAACTGCTGGAAGCCCTGGGCACCCTTCCGCCCGACCAGCGTGCTGCTCTCGTTCTGGTGGACATGCAGGGCTACCCCGTCGCGGAAGCGGCCCGGATGCTCGATGTGCCGACCGGCACGGTGAAGAGCCGCTGCGCCCGCGGAAGAGCGAGGCTGCTGCCGCTGCTCACTCATCTACGGCCGGAAAGAACCGGTGACGGCAAGGAACCGGGCGCAGGACGGAACCGGGCGCAGGGGACATCCGTCCCACCCGCAGCGGGACCGAGCGACGGGCCCAAGGATGCAGGGCCGAGCGATTCAGCTGCTGTGAAGGGCGGAGGTGGGCGAGCGTGACATCCACGACAGACACGGCCGGGCACCCGGACGTCGCGGAGATCTCCGACCTCACCGAGGGCCTTCTCCCGCCGTCCAGGACGGCGGAGGTACAACGGCATCTGGACGAGTGCGAACTATGCGCGGACGTTCACGACTCACTCGATGAGATCCGGGGTCTGCTGGGCACCATGCCCGGGCCGCCGCGGATGCCCGCCGAGGTCGCCGGCCGGATCGACGCGGCCCTCGCCGCGGAGGCACTGCTGAGTGTCACCACTCCGGAGTCCCTGGCCGCACCGACATTGGTGAGCGCGTCGCGAGTCACGTCGGATGAGAACAGCGAGGACAGGGAGCACGCCGGGGCGCATGTTTCACGTGAAACATCGCCCACGGCAGCTCGTCCGTCGGGACACGCACATGCGGCGACCGGTCCCGGGCGCAGGGATCGCAAGGAGCGGAATCGCGGCGGACGTCGCGGAAGGATCGTCCTGGGGGCTGTATTCACCGCGGCCGTTCTGGGTGCCGGCTCTCTGTTCATCCAGTCGCTGGGCGACCACAACTCGTCCGACTCTGCTCACGGGAACCCGACCAGTTCGGCGGACACCTTCTCCAAGGGGAAGTTGGAGAGCCAGGTCTCGGATCTGCTCTCCTCCAAGTCGGCCACAAACCAGGGCGTCAAGAGTGGGGGACCCTGGAACGCCGCGACGGAACCCAGCGGAGCCGAGTCTTCCATCAAGACTCCCAAGACCCTGATCGAGCCTTCCGGCTCCATCCCGGACTGCATCCGGCAAGGCGTGGACCGTGGCACCACGAATGTCCTCGGTTTCAAGAAGGGCACCTACAACGGGACCGCCGCCTATCTCGTCGTGCTGCCCGATGCCTCCGACAACAGCCGGGTCACGGCCTACGTCGTCGACGCGGCCTGTGTGAGCCGACAGACGTCGACCCCCGGCAAGGTCCTTCTGACGCAGTCGTTCCCTCATTCCTGACTCCGGACGCCCTCTCTCCATCCATCGTGGCGCCTCCCCACTGCGTGCCGTCTTCGTGTGCCCGGACACAGCGGGAATGCGGGCCCCGTAGGATCCGTTGGGTGGGGTGGAGGCTCTGAGAGGAGCTCCCACCGGTCGTACTGACGCAGTCCAGAGACGAGGAACCAAGCCGTGAGCGACGTCCGAAACGTGATCATCATCGGCTCCGGGCCCGCCGGCTACACGGCGGCGCTCTACACCGCGCGCGCGTCGCTGAAGCCGCTGGTGTTCGAAGGTGCCGTCACCGCCGGTGGCGCGCTGATGAACACCACCGAGGTCGAGAACTTCCCGGGCTTCCAGGACGGCATCATGGGCCCCGAGCTCATGGACAACATGCGCGCCCAGGCCGAGCGCTTCGGCGCCGAGCTGATCCCGGACGACGTGGTCTCCGTCGACCTGACCGGTGAGATCAAGACCGTCACGGACACCTCGGGCACCGTGCACCAGGCGAAGGCCGTCATCGTCACCACCGGCTCGCAGCACCGCAAGCTGGGCCTGCCGAACGAAGACGCGCTCTCCGGCCGGGGTGTCTCCTGGTGTGCCACCTGTGACGGGTTCTTTTTCAAGGACCAGGACATCGCCGTCATCGGCGGTGGCGACACGGCGATGGAGGAGGCGACCTTCCTCTCCCGCTTCGCCAAGTCCGTGACGATCGTCCACCGCCGGGACAGCCTGCGTGCCTCCAAGGCGATGCAGGAGCGCGCCTTCGCCGACCCGAAGATCAAGTTCGTCTGGGACAGCGAGGTCGCCGAGATCGAGGGCGACCCGAAGCTCGCCGGCCTCAAGCTGCGCAACCTGAAGACCGGGGAACTCTCCGACCTCGCGGTGACGGGCCTGTTCATCGCGATCGGCCACGACCCCCGCACGGAACTCTTCAAGGGCCAGCTGGACCTGGACGGAGAGGGCTACCTGAAGGTCGAGGCGCCCTCGACTCACACCAACCTGACCGGTGTCTTCGGCGCCGGTGACGTTGTGGACCACACTTACCGCCAGGCGATCACCGCTGCCGGTACTGGCTGCTCCGCCGCTCTGGATGCCGAGCGTTTCCTCTCCGCCCTCGCGGACGAGGAGAAGGCAGAGCCCGCGAAGACCGCTGTCTGACCCCCATCCTCCCCACCGCACGATCAAGTTAAGGAGCCCGCCGTGGCCGGCACTCTGAAGAATGTGACCGACGATTCCTTCGAGGAGGACGTCCTCAAGAGCGACAAGCCTGTCCTGGTGGACTTCTGGGCTTCCTGGTGCGGCCCGTGCCGTCAGATCGCTCCGTCCCTCGAAGCCATCGCCGCCGAACACGGCGACCAGATCGAGATCGTCAAGCTCAACATCGACGAGAACCCGGCCACGGCCGCCAGGTACGGCGTCATGTCCATCCCGACCCTGAACGTCTACCAGCGTGGCGAGGTCGCCAAGACCATCGTCGGCGCCAAGCCGAAGGCCGCGATCCTTCGCGACCTTGAGGACTTCATCGCCGCCAAGTGATGTTTCACGTGAAACACGAAGGGGCCGACTCTCCGGAGTCGGCCCCTTCGCTTTAGAGCGGTCGAAGCGCTGGTTCCTTCTGTACGGCTCCCAGAAGCCGGTCCAGTGCCATCTCCACGTCTTCCTTCCAGGAGAGCGTCGTGCGCAGCTCCAGCCGCAGCCGTGGATAGGCAGGATGCTGGCGGACCGTCTTGAAGCCCACGGCGAGCAGATGGTCGGCAGGCAGTACGCAGGCGGCCTCTTTCCCGTGGGCATCGCCGAAGGCCTCGATCGCCTTG
The DNA here is from genome assembly GCF_044766845.1 of Streptomyces sp. NPDC101776. Classification (NCBI taxonomy): domain Bacteria; kingdom Bacillati; phylum Actinomycetota; class Actinomycetes; order Kitasatosporales; family Streptomycetaceae; genus Streptomyces; species Streptomyces sp. NPDC101776. The sequence continues at coordinate 294,958 of NZ_JBIWMV010000004.1, forward strand.
AAGCCTCGCCGCAGTAGATCCTTGGCGACCGTCTGCACCATGACCCGGCCCAGTCCCTGCCCCTGATACCCCGGCATGATGAACGACGTCATCAACTGCACGGCGTCGGGTGACACAGGGCTCGTGGGAAACGCGGTCGAGCGGGGGACGTAGGCAGGGGGCGCGTAGAGGACGAAGCCCACTGGCACGTCATCGACGTAGACGACCCGCCCGCAGGAGCCCCAGTCCAGCAGGACGGCGGAGATCCAGGCTTCCTTCTCCGAGGCTGCTGTGCCCGCCTTCAGCGCGGCTTGGCCGCTGACGGGGTCCAACTCCCAGAAGACGCACGACCTACAGCGCTTGGGAATGTCCGGGAGGTTGTCCAGCGTGAGCGGTACGAGCCGACGCCCCATGAAGGCTGATCCTCGCTTCCTTCGCCCGCAGCGTCGCGGGCGGCTGTCAGAGCGCTGCGTTCCCTGAGCAGACTGCCGACGAACCCGCCGACCGCCCCCAGGCCCAGACCCGCGCTCACCAGTCCGGTGCGGCTCACCGTTCGCATGGCCCCTGCCTCCCCTAAGAGGTGCTGCCAGGTGGATGCGCCATACCCGAACGCATCGTATCCAGGATGAGATTCCATCGATACCGCCAGAAAGCAAAGAGCGGGCCGCGTTCCGGTACACACCGGACACGGCCCGCTTTGCTGGTCGGACGAACAGAGACCATGCCGAAGGCGGGACGGCTCAGGCCTCGTCCTCCGAGTCGTCGTCCAGCAGACTCCTCTGCAGGACCGGCCCCTCACCAGGAGCCAGTGAACCGAGGATCCGCTCAAGGTCCTCCATCGAGGCGAACTCGACAGTGATCTTGCCCTTCTTCTGGCCCAGGTCGACCTTCACCCGGGTCTCGAAGCGATCAGAGAGACGCGTGGCGAGATCGGACAGCGCCGGGGAGACCAGGGCGCCGGCCCGCGGTCCCTTGGAGCGCTGAGCCGTCTGGGGACGCGAACCCATCAGGGTCACGATCTCCTCGACGGCCCGCACCGAGAGCCCCTCGGCCACGATCCGGTGAGCCAGCCGGTCCTGCTCCTCCGAGTCGTCGACGGAGAGCAGCGCCCGGGCATGACCGGCGGAGAGGACCCCGGCGGCGACACGACGCTGGACCGACGGCGAGAGCTTCAGCAGACGCAGGGTGTTGGAGACCTGCGGACGCGAACGGCCGATGCGGTCCGCCAACTGGTCATGCGTGCAGTTGAAGTCCTTGAGCAACTGGTCGTAGGCAGCCGCCTCTTCGAGCGGGTTCAGCTGGGCGCGGTGCAGGTTCTCCAGGAGTGCGTCCAGGAGAAGCTTCTCGTCGTCCGTGGCCCGCACGATCGCCGGGATCGCTTCCAGACCCGCCTCACGGCAGGCCCGCCAGCGCCGCTCGCCCATGATGAGCTCGTAGCTCGTCGGAGCGATCTGCCGTACGACGACGGGCTGGAGAAGTCCGACCTCCTTGATGGAGGTGACGAGTTCCTGGAGCGCGTCCTCGTCGAACACCTCACGGGGCTGACGCGAGTTCGGTGTGATGTCGTCGAGCGGCAGCTCGGCGAAGTAGGCACCGACGGGTGGCGCCGGCGTCTGCGCGATGCCGTACGACAGGTCCTCTGTCTCGTAGGAGACCGGCGGTAGCGTGGTGACCTTCGCTGCGGCCACCCCTCGGTCGCCGGTGATGACCGGGACAGCCGTCGGGGACGCGGAACCACCCATCGCGGCCGGAGCCACCGTCTTCTCCCCGGTCGGGGCTGCGGGGATCAGTGCGCCGAGCCCACGGCCCAAACCCCTCCGTCGCTCGCTCACTGGATACCCTCCACCATACTCTGGTCGCTCTGAGCGCCGATGTGCGCATGCGGTGCGTCGTAGCTGACGCCCACACCCTTCAGCGCGATTTCCCTTGCCGCCTCGAAGTAGGAGAGGGCACCGCTCGATCCGGGATCGTAGGTCAGTACCGTCTGCCCATAGCTCGGCGCTTCGGAGATACGGACCGAGCGTGGAATGCTCGTCCGCAGCACCTCGTCGCCGAAGTGACTGCGCACCTCGTCCGCGACCTGGGACGCGAGACGCGTCCGGCCGTCGTACATGGTGAGCAGGATGGTCGACACATGCAGGTTGGGGTTGAGGTGCCCCCGCACCAGGTCGACGTTGCGAAGCAACTGTCCGAGGCCTTCCAGCGCGTAGTACTCGCACTGGATCGGGATGAGGACCTCCGCGCCGGCGACCAACGCGTTGACCGTCAGCAGGCCGAGCGAAGGCGGACAGTCGATGAGGATGTAGTCCAGCGGCTGCTCGTAGGCCTGAATCGCCCGCTGCAGTCTGCTCTCACGGGCCACCAGGGACACCAGCTCGATCTCCGCACCGGCGAGATCGATCGTGGCAGGGGCACAGAAGAGACCCTCGACATCGGGAACCGGCTGCACGACCTCGGAGAGAGGCCGGCTGTCGACCAACACGTCATAGATGGAAGGGACTTCCGCGTGGTGATCGATCCCCAGTGCCGTGGACGCGTTGCCCTGTGGGTCGAGGTCGACCACCAGGACACGGGCACCGTGCAGTGCCAGCGAAGCGGCAAGATTGACGGTCGTCGTCGTCTTGCCCACCCCGCCCTTCTGGTTGGCAACGACCATGATGCGGGTCTGCTCAGGACGTGGCAGGCCCTCGCCTGCACGACCTAGAGCTTCTACCGCCAGTTGGGCAGCACGACCGATGGGAGTGTCGTCCATAGGGGGCGGTGTTTCACGTGAAACATCCTCCCCCATCGACTCGGTACGGGGACCGGGGACCGGATCGGTCATCGGTCCCGCGATGTTGGCGTCGGACCGCAAGGATTCACTCTCCTCGACTTCAGGCTCGCAATGAACAGAGCCTCCCATGTCTTCAGGGTCGTGAACCAGTGAGGCCTGTTGTTCTGTGGAGAATTCCACCTCTGTGGACAACTCCGTGACCTCTCCGAGTGATCCGAGAGGCTTCCGATCGCGGGGTTCGGCCGCGCGGCTGCGGCTGATGATGCCGTGGAGCAGTGAGCGACGTTTCACGTGAAACACGATGCACAGCAGCCGAGGCCCGAACTGTCGCGACACTCCGGCATGGATAGGTTTGACAGCTTGTGTGGAGTAAGTTTCGTCGTCAGGACGGATCAGCGACGCACTTCACACGCCGAGACCGACCTGCCTCGCATCCTGAGGCCGACCCGCCTCAGACGCTGAAACATCGTCAACGACGCCGACGCGTACGCCCCGTACGAGCCGCCTTGGCCCGCTTCGCCGCGAAGCGAACCCCTCCGGGGCTCTCTCCGACCTCCACACGAACCACCGTGGACAGCGGATCGACGATGCCTTCGCCGACTTGCAGGATGGACGTCTCCACGGCTCCGAGCTTGCTCAGTACGGTCGCCGCACTCTTGAGCTCCTCCTCGGCCGTGTCCCCCTTGAGAGCGAGCATCTCGCCGTAGGGACGCAGCAACGGGATGCCCCAGGTGGCCAGTCGCTCCAGCGGAGCCACGGCACGGGCCGTCACCACGTGGACCGGGTGCAGGGTACCCATGACCTCCTCGGCGCGCCCCCGCACCACCGTGACGTGGTCGAGGCCCAGGAGTTCGACGACCTCGGTGAGGAAGTTCGTACGGCGGAGCAGTGGTTCGAGCAGAGTGATCTTGATGTCCTCGCGGACCAGGGCCAGGGGGATGCCCGGGAGGCCGGCGCCGGAGCCGACATCGCAGACCGTCACTCCGTCCGGCACGACCTCCGAGAGGACCGCGCAGTTCAGCAGGTGCCGCTCCCACAGGCGGGGCACCTCACGTGGGCCGATCAGACCGCGCTGCACACCCGCGTCGGCGAGCAGCTCGGCGTATCGGACCGCATCCTCGAAGCGATCGCCGAACACCTCGCGCGCCTGCTCGGGCGCGGGGGGAAGCTCCGCTGCCTCCGTCACGGGGGACCGTCCTTCCGTACCGCAAGAGCGCATTGGGCGCTGACTACCAGGACCACCAGAACTACAGGACTATCAGGCTGACAAAGTTCGGCCCCGTCTGCTCAACAGACGGGGCCGGTGGAACGTCGGGACCGATCAGGCGGGAAGTACGACGACGAAGCGCTGCGGCTCCTCGCCCTCCGACTCGCTGCGCAGTCCCGCGGCCTTGACCGCGTCGTGCACGACCTTGCGCTCGAACGGGGTCATCGGGTTCAGCTTCACCGGCTCGCCGGTGTTCTTCACATCGGCCGCGGTCTTGGCGCCCAGCTCGGAGAGCTCGGTGCGCTTCTTGGCTCGGTAGCCCGCGATGTCCAGCATCAGACGGCTGCGGTCCCCGGTCTCCCGGTGCACGGCCAGGCGGGTGAGCTCCTGGAGTGCTTCCAGCACCTCACCGTCACGGCCGACGAGCTTCTGGAGATCGCGGCCGCTGTCGCTGATGATCGAGACAGCGGCGCGGTCGGCCTCGACATCCATGTCGATGTCGCCGTCGAGATCGGCGATGTCCAGCAGACCCTCGAGGTAGTCCGCCGCGATCTCGCCCTCCTGCTCAAGGCGGGACAGGGTGTCTGCACCCTCGGCAGCGGCGGAGGTGGTGCCTTCCGTCACGGGATGGACTCCTTCTTACTTCTTGGACGGGGACTTGGGCCGCTGCGGACCCTTGCGCTGTCCGGACTGGGCCTTGCTGCGGGTGCCGCCGGCGGGCTTCGGGGCGAGCTTCTTCGCGGCGGTGGCGGGCTTGGCGTCCTCGGGCTCGTCCGACTTGCTCAGCGAGGTCTTCGGCTCGTCGGCGTCGTCGGCCGTGTCCTCGGCACTGTCGTCGGCCGCCTTGGCGGCGGACTGGCGCTGGGCCTTGGTCTGCCGCTTGGGCTGCTGACGCTTGGGGGCGGCCGTGGTCGGGGTACCGTCCTCGGACTCCACAGCCGTGCTCTCGCCCTTCACCACAGTGCCGTCGGCCTGGGCCACGAGGCTCACCTTGGTGAGGCTGTTGATGAACTTGCGCTCGAACTCGTTGCGGTCGCGGCCCTTGGAGACGATCGCCTTGACGATGGCGCGCTCACCCCGGCTGCGGGTCTTCTCGTGGTGCGTGACGTGCTTGGTGAGGCGCTCCAGGTAAGCGGCCTGGGCCTTGGAACCCGGGGTCGGGTTGTTGCGGATGACGTACATCTGCTGGCCCATGGTCCACACGTTGGTGGTCAGCCAGTAGACGAGGACACCGACGGGGAAGTTGATGCCGAAGATGGCGAACATGACCGGGAAGACGTACATCAGCATCTTCTGCTGCTGCATGAACGGCGTCTTCACCGTGGTGTCGACGTTCTTCGTCATCAGCTGGCGCTGCGTGTAGAACTGCGACGCCGACATCATCACGATCATGATCGCGGTGACGACGCGGACGTCGGTCAGCGTGGCACCGAGCGCCTCGACCTTGCTGCTGCCGTCCGTGAACTTGGCGGCGAGCGGGGCGCCGAAGATGTGCGCCTTACGCGCGCTGGCGAGCAGCGAGTCGTTGATGACGCCGATCGTCGAGCCCGTCGCGATGCCGTTGAGCACGTGGTACAGAGCGAAGAAGAACGGGGACTGCGCCAGGATGGGAAGGCACGAGGAGAGCGGGTTGGTACCCGACTCCTTGTACAGCTTCATCATCTCTTCGGACTGACGCTGCTTGTCGTTCTTGTAGCGTTCCTGGATCTTCTTCATCTCGGGCTGCAGGGTCTGCATGGCCCGGGTCGCCTTGATCTGCTTCACGAAGAGCGGGATCAGACAGATGCGGATCAGGATCACCAGGGACACGATGGACAGGCCCCAGGCCCAGCCCGTGTCGGGACCGAAAACCTTCCCGTACACCGAGTGGAACTGGACGATGACCCAAGAAACGGGTGTCGTGATGAAGCTGAAAAGACTGGCAATCGTGTCCACTAATCATGCTCCTTGGGCATGGGACGGTGTCTCTGCGGCCGGGCTCGAAGGACTCAGCCCTTCAGTGGCCGTTTCGGCGGCGGAGGTCCCGCCCTTGTCTGCGCGCCGTACGCCCCGCAGCATCTCGTGCCACCTAGGACGCTTGCGCGGCGGGACATGGTCCACACCGCCGAGCGACCACGGATTGCACCGCAGGATGCGCCAGGCCGTGAGCGCTGTGCCCTTGATCGCGCCGTGCCGGTCTATGGCCGTATAGCCGTAGTGGGAGCACGACGGGTAGTACTTGCAGACCGGCCCTAGCAAGGGACTGATCGTCCACTGGTACAGCTTGATCAGCGCCAGTAGCGGGTACTTCATCGCGCGCCCCCTCCCAGCAGCCGCTGAACGGCGGCATCCAGGTCTTGGGCCAGCTGTGCATGGTCGGCGTCGCCCGCTCCGGGCAGCGCTCGTACGACTACCAGGCTACCGGGGGGAAACAGGGCGACTCGCTCGCGCATCAGATGGCGAAGTCTGCGCTTCACCTTGTTGCGCACCACGGCGCCGCCGACAGCCTTGCTGACGACGAAACCCGCACGCGTCGGGGGAGCGCTCTCCCCTGGCGCGTGCGGGTCCGTGGCACCGCTACGAAAGTGGACGACGAGAAGCGGGCGGCCGGCCCGGCGACCCCGTCGTACCGCGGTCGCGAACTCTTCGCGCCGCCTCAGCCGATGCTCGGTAGGCAGCACGACGTCATGACCTGATCGGGATCAGGCGGACAGGCTGGCGCGACCCTTGCCACGACGGTTCGCGAGAATCGCGCGACCGGCACGGGTACGCATCCGCAGGCGGAAGCCGTGGGTCTTGGCCCGGCGACGGTTGTTCGGCTGGAAGGTGCGCTTGCTCACGAGGGGGCTCCAGAAATCAATCGGTGGTGGCGGGTGCCGTCCTGGCTGTCACCGTGCGCCCACGAGTAGCTCGCAGTTACGCCCGAGTGCACCGCTGACCGATCACCCACATGCGATCTGTGCCCATCGGAGGCAGGCGGCAGCAGCCATCGACAACTCGACCTGGTCACGGTACGCGGGGCTACGCCATCCGGTCAAACCAGGGGTCACGAGGAGACACTATCCACAGGCTGGGGACAACAACTTGAACCGCACCCGTCGCCCTGACTACCGTGGCTGGACTCCGATTCGTTCCTTTGTCCCCCGCCCCCACACCTTTTTCCCGAGCGCCCCACCCGATGTACATCCCGTCCCGTCCGCGAACCACACGTTCGTGGGACCCGTGAGAGAGCGTGCCCTGTGGCTGACGTACCTGCCGATCTTGCCGCAGTGTGGCCACGAGTGCTGGAGCAACTTCTCGGTGAGGGGCGTGGGCAGGGTGTCGAGACCAAGGACGAGCACTGGATCCGGCGCTGCCAGCCCCTGGCACTCGTCGCCGACACTGCCTTGCTCGCCGTACCGAACGAATTTGCGAAGGGCGTGCTCGAAGGCCGCCTCGCGCCGATCGTCAGCGAGACGCTGAGCCGCGAGTGCGGCCGGCCGATCCGTATCGCGATCACCGTCGACGACTCCGCCGGTGAGCCCCCCGGCCCGCCGGCACCCTCTGCCCAGCCCCAGCGGCGCTACGAAGAGCCCGAGCCGAGCCGCGACCCCTACGAGGGCGGCTACGGCCGGCACCGCGCCGAGCCGCTCCCCGGCGGCCCGGGCGACCAACTGCCCACCGCCCGCCCCGCCTACCCGTCGGAGTACCAGCGCCCCGAGCCGGGCGCCTGGCCTCGGCCGACGCAGGACGACTACGGGTGGCAGCAGCAGCGACTCGGCTTCCCGGAGCGCGACCCGTACGCCTCGCCGTCGCAGGACCAGTACGGACCGCCGTCCCCGGATCAGTACGGGGCACCGGCGAAGGACAAGTACGGCCCGCCCCAGGACTCGTACCAGTCGCAGCAGGACCAGTACGCGCCGACGCAGGACTACCGCCCGCAGTCGATGGAACGTCCGTCGTACGAACAGCAGCGCGCCGAGTACGAACAGTCGCGGGCCGAGTACGAGCAGTCCCGCGCGGAGTACAACCAGCGCGACGCGCGCCGCGACCTGTCCGACTCGCGCTCGTCCTCGAACTCCGGTCATCTGCACCGCGGCGGTCCGGGGTCGCCGGGGCCGCTGGGCTCGAAGCCCGCGCCCGCGGCCGGCCCGGGTGAACCGACCGCGCGCCTGAACCCGAAGTACCTCTTCGACACGTTCGTCATCGGCGCCTCCAACCGCTTCGCGCACGCGGCCGCGGTCGCTGTCGCCGAGGCGCCCGCGAAGGCGTACAACCCCCTTTTCATCTATGGGGAGTCGGGGCTCGGCAAGACGCACCTGCTGCACGCGATCGGGCACTACGCGCGGAGCCTGTACCCCGGCACGCGCGTGCGGTACGTCAGCTCGGAGGAGTTCACCAACGAGTTCATCAACTCCATCCGCGACGGCAAGGGCGACAGCTTCCGCAAGCGGTACCGGGAGATGGACATCCTTCTTGTCGACGACATCCAGTTCCTCGCGGACAAGGAGTCGACGCAGGAGGAGTTCTTCCACACCTTCAACACGCTCCACAACGCGAACAAGCAGATCGTGCTCTCCAGCGACCGGCCGCCCAAGCAGCTGGTCACCCTGGAGGACCGGCTGCGGAACCGTTTCGAGTGGGGACTGATCACCGACGTCCAGCCGCCCGAGCTGGAGACCCGTATCGCCATCCTTCGTAAGAAGGCGGTGCAGGAGCAGCTCAACGCCCCGCCGGAGGTCCTGGAGTTCATCGCCTCCCGTATCTCGCGCAACATCCGCGAGCTGGAGGGGGCGCTGATCCGGGTGACGGCGTTCGCGTCGCTCAACCGGCAGCCGGTGGACCTCGGTCTCACCGAGATCGTCCTCAAGGACCTCATCCCGGGCGGCGAGGACTCGACACCGGAGATCACCGCGACGGCGATCATGGGAGCGACCGCCGACTACTTCGGCATCACGGTCGAGGACCTGTGCGGCAGTTCACGCGGCCGCCAGTTGGTCACGGCCCGGCAGATCGCCATGTACGTGTGCCGCGAACTGACCGACCTCTCCCTGCCGAAGATCGGCGCGCAGTTCGGCGGTCGCGACCACACCACGGTCATGCACGCCGACCGCAAGATCCGCGCGCTGATGGCCGAGCGCCGCTCGATCTACAACCAGGTCACCGAACTGACCAACCGCATCAAGAACGGCTGACAGCCGCGGAGTTACGACGCCGAAGGGCGCCCCGGGATTTCTCCAGGGGCGCCCTTCGGCTTGGCGGGGCCGGCCGGGACGGCCTTCGGAGGGGACGGGAAGTTCTTCGGCGGGCGCCGGAGAGAGGGGCCCGGAGGGTGTCCGGGAGGAGTTCCAGAAGTCGGCCGGGGACGAGCCGCAGCGGACTCCCAGGTGGCGTCCCGTCGAGTGGCGCAGCCAGTCAGCCTTCGCGGTCTCGCAGGTCGCGGCGGGGTGCGGCCAGGCACCTCGAGGCCGGGCAGCAACCCGCGCCGCCGGTGACCGGCTCGCGCGGCAAGGCAGACGACGGCGGAGCTTCAGCCGGGTCGGCCGGTCACAGATCCTCCGGACCGGCGCGATCCGGGTGGCCACACCACAGGGCGGGACGCCACCGATTCCCGGCCGGTCCGGCGCCGCTCAGAGCCGAGACAGAGCCGCTCTCCAGTCTCTCCGGATCGGATCCGGAGACGCTTTGAAGCGGTCCGAGGCACGTCCAGGACCCCTCCGATGCCGATCCCAGCGCCTCCGCAGCCCTGACAGAACCGGTTCGGAGCCCCTTCACAGCCGCTCCGGAGGACGCTCGCCGCTCTCGCGCACCCACCTCTCCGACACCCGCTGTTCGAATACCCGCCGGGTTACGGCCGCCCTCCACAGATTTGGTGACTTTCTTCCGTCCACACCCTGGGGACTGTGAAGTTGTCCAGAACGTGTCCACAGGCCCCGCAGGTGAGGGACCATCAGACCAGGTCAGGTGCTTGTGGATTCGTGGACAAAAGATCTCCACAGGCTGTGGACAAATCCGTGATCCACAGGCTGGGGACGAAGTTGTCCACCGACAACCCACAGGCCGGGGGCAGTTGTCCCCAGCGATCTCCAGCTTCTCCACACCGCTGTCCACTGTTCGGCAACGCAACGCGCCACCTCACCGTGTCGAGTGAAAGGCGTCACACGAAGGTGCCGGGTTGGGCTGTGGGAAAGGCGGGTAAAGCTGGGGACGGCGCTGGGGAGAAGTGGCCCTCGGCTGTGCATGGGGTGTGCAGAACTTTCCGTTCTCCACAGAAACCCGAGGTTGTCCACCGCCGTCGCCCACAGGGTCGGTGGACAAAATTCCCGCTCTGAGCTGGGAAAACGGGGTTATCCACGGTATCCACAGCCCCTACTACTACTAGCAACTAGAGAGAGCTGGGAAACCGTTTCGAAGCGGGGCCTGTGCACAACTCGCGCTTCGTCGCCCGACAGCCCCTCGTCACGACTTGACCCCGATAGGCACCTACTGTCAGTGCCGTGCGTCAGACTGTTCCCCGGATGTCCTTCCCCTCACAGGGACCGACGACACCGAGACAGACGACGAAGCCAGGCAGGCCGAGAAGCGCCGGCAACAGCAGGAGGCGGCAACAGTGAAGATCCGGGTGGAACGCGACGTACTCGCGGAGGCAGTGGCCTGGGCGGCACGCAGCCTCCCGGCCCGTCCGCCGGCGCCGGTCCTCGCCGGCCTCCTGCTGAAGTCCGAGGAGGGGCAGCTGAGCCTGTCCAGCTTCGACTACGAGGTCTCCGCGCGGGTGTCGGTCGACGCGGAGGTCGAGGAGGAGGGCACGGTCCTCGTCTCCGGCCGACTGCTCGCCGACATCTGCCGCGCCCTCCCCAACCGGCCGGTCGAGATTTCCACAGACGGTGTACGGGCGACGGTGGTCTGCGGGTCCTCCCGCTTCACCCTGCACACACTGCCTGTGGAGGAGTACCCGGCGCTGCCGCAGATGCCGGGCGCGACCGGCACCGTCCCCGGTGAGGTGTTCGCCTCGGCCGCCGCCCAGGTGGCCATCGCCGCCGGGCGCGACGACACGCTGCCCGTCCTCACCGGTGTGCGCATCGAGATCGAGGGCGACACGGTGACGCTGGCGTCCACCGACCGCTACCGCTTCGCGGTCCGCGAGTTCCTGTGGAAGCCGGAGGACCCGGAGGCGTCCGCGGTCGCCCTGGTGCCCGCCAAGACGCTCCTGGACACCGCCAAGGCCCTCACGAGCGGCGACAGCGTGATCCTGGCGCTGTCCGGCTCGGGCGCGGGAGAAGGCCTCATCGGCTTCGAGGGTGCCGGGCGTCGTACGACGACCCGTCTCCTGGAGGGCGACCTCCCGAAGTACCGCTCGCTGTTCCCGACGGAGTTCAACTCCATCGCGGTGATCGAGACCGCCCCCTTCGTGGAGGCCGTCAAGCGCGTGGCCCTGGTCGCCGAGCGCAACACCCCGGTGCGGCTGAGCTTCGAGCAGGGCGTGCTCATCCTGGAGGCCGGTTCCAGCGACGACGCACAGGCTGTGGAGCGGGTCGACGCGCAGTTGGAGGGCGACGACGTGTCGATCGCCTTCAACCCGACGTTCCTGCTGGACGGCCTGAGCGCGATCGACTCCCCGGTGGCCCAGCTGTCCTTCACGACCTCCACCAAGCCCGCGCTGCTCAGCGGCAAGCCCGCCCTGGACGCCGAGGCGGACGAGGCCTACAAGTACCTGATCATGCCGGTCCGCCTCAGCGGCTGATCCGTACCCGACGAGAACACCGCAGGTCGGGGCATACCGCTCGGTACTTCTGAGCGCGTATGCCCACAGGTGTGCATGACCGTCCGGGTTTAGGCTCGGACACAGGTACGCAAGTGCCTTCATGCCACGTCGCACCGTAAGGAACAACTGATGGAGCTCGGTCTCGTCGGCCTCGGCAAGATGGGCGGCAACATGCGCGAGCGCATCCGCCGCGCAGGCCACACCGTCATCGGATACGACCGCAACCCGGACCTCGCCGATGTCCACAGCCTGGGAGAGCTTGTGGGCAAGCTCAAGGGCCCGCGGGTGGTGTGGGTGATGGTCCCGGCTGGCGCCCCGACCCAGGCGACCGTCGACGAGCTGGCCGAGCTCCTGGAGCCCGGCGACGTCGTCGTGGACGGCGGCAACTCCCGCTGGACGGACGACGAGAAGCACGCCGAGGAGCTGGGCGCCAAGGGCATCGGCTTCGTCGACGCGGGCGTCTCCGGCGGCGTCTGGGGCCTCAAGAACGGCTACGCCCTGATGGTCGGCGGCGACCCCGAGAACATCGCCAAGGTCCAGCCCGTCTTCGACGCGCTCAAGCCCGAGGGCGAGTTCGGGTTCGTGCACGCCGGCAAGGTGGGCGCCGGGCACTTCTCGAAGATGGTCCACAACGGCATCGAGTACGCCATGATGCAGGCCTATGCCGAGGGCTGGGAGCTGCTGGAGAAGGTCGACTCGGTGACGGACGTCCGCGAGGTCTTCCGGTCCTGGCAGGAGGGCACGGTCATCCGTTCCTGGCTGCTGGACTTGGCCGTCAACGCCCTGGACGGCGACGAGCACCTCGACAAGCTCAAGGGCTTCGCGGAGGACTCCGGCGAGGGCCGCTGGACCGTCGAGGCCGCCATCGACAACGCCGTACCGCTGCCCGCGATCACGGCCTCCCTCTTCGCGCGGTTCGCCTCGCGTCAGGAGGACTCGCCGCAGATGAAGATGATCGCGGCGTTGCGCAACCAGTTCGGCGGCCACGCCGTCGAGTCGAAGTAATCCACAGATCCACAGGCCCCGGGCCCGTGGATCCACAAGCTGGGGGAGGTCGGCGAACGACCATGCACGTCACGCATCTGTCGCTGGCCGACTTCCGCTCGTACGCCGGGGTCGACGTCCCGCTCGACCCCGGCGTCACCGCGTTCGTGGGCCCGAACGGGCAGGGCAAGACCAACCTCGTCGAGGCCATCGGCTATCTCGCCACCCTGGGCAGCCACCGCGTCTCCTCCGACGCCCCGCTGGTCCGTATGGGCGCCGACCGCGCGATCATCCGGGCCCAGGTCAGACAGGGCGAGCGGCAGCAACTGGTCGAGCTGGAGCTGAACCCCGGCCGCGCCAACCGCGCCCGCATCAACCGGTCCTCGCAGGTCAGACCCCGCGACGTGCTGGGCATCGTACGGACCGTGCTGTTCGCGCCCGAGGATCTCGCCCTGGTGAAGGGGGATCCCGGGGAGCGGCGGCGTTTTCTCGACGAGCTGATCACCGCGCGGTCGCCGCGCATGGCCGGCGTCCGGTCCGACTACGAGCGGGTGCTCAAGCAGCGCAACACCCTGCTGAAATCGGCGGCGTTGGCGCGGCGGCACGGCGGGCGCTCGATGGACCTGTCCACGCTCGACGTCTGGGATCAGCATCTCGCGCGCGTGGGGGCCGAGTTGCTCGCCCAGCGGCTCGATCTGATCGCCGCGGTGCAGCCCCTCGCCGACAAGGCGTACGAGCAACTGGCGCCCGGCGGTGGGCCGTTGGCCCTGGAGTACAAGCCGTCGGCGCCCGGTGAGGCGCACACGCGGGAGGACCTCTACGAGCAGTTGATGGCGGCGATCGCGGAGGCCCGCAAGCAGGAGATCGAGCGGGGCGTCACCCTGGTAGGACCCCATCGGGACGATTTGATTCTCAAACTCGGTCAGCTGCCCGCCAAGGGATACGCCTCGCACGGGGAGTCCTGGTCGTACGCGCTGGCGCTGCGGCTCGCGTCGTACGACCTGCTTCGGGGCGAGGGCAATGAACCGGTGCTCGTGCTCGACGACGTGTTCGCCGAGCTGGACACGCGGCGCCGGGAGCGGCTGGCCGAGCTGGTGGCGCCCGGCGAGCAGGTGCTGGTGACGGCCGCGGTCGACGACGACGTACCGCACGTACTGGCGGGGACGCGGTACAGCGTGGCGGAGGGGGTGGTGGAGCGCGTATGAGCACGGACGAGCCTTCCCGGCGCCCCGAGAGCCCCGCGGCCGGGGAACCCGCGCCCAAGAAGAGTGCCGAGCCCTCCGGCGTCGACCTCGCGCGCGTGGCGTTGCGCGCGGCGAAGGAACAGGCACGCGCGCGTGGGGACGCGGCGCAGCAGAAGAAGCAGGCGCGGCGCGGGGGCCTGCGCTCCGGCGCGCGCGCCGACGGCCGTGACCCGATGGCGCTCGGCGCCGCGATCAACCGGCTGCTGAACGAGCGCGGCTGGGAGACGCCGGCCGCGGTGGGCGGTGTGATGGGCCGCTGGCCGCAGATCGTCGGCGAGGACCTGGCCAACCACTGCGTACCGGAGAAGTACGACGAGGACGAGCGGGTGCTGGTCGTGCAGTGCGACTCCACGGCCTGGGCGACCCAGCTGCGGCACCTCACGCCCACGCTGGTGGCCAGGCTCAACGAGGATCTGGGGCACGGCACCGTACGGATGATCAAGGTGCTCAACCCCGGTGGCCCGCCCCGTCGCTACGGTCCTCTGCGCGCTCCCGGGAGCATGGGCCCCGGCGACACCTATGGGTGACTGACATCACAGCGCGGACCTCGGCGGGTGAACGGACGCGGTTGCGAACAGCGACCTGACCCTTGAGTAGCAAAGGGTTGACACCCGGAAGCGCTGAGTGCCTCCGTGAGCCTCTTCGAGCCCCGTTCCGCATATGGGGAGTCGGGAGAGACCGGTTGAGGGCGGCACATGAGGACTCAGGTACCGGCAAACCCCCATCCATGTCGGCGCTACCGGTAGACTGGAAGCAATCCCGCCCCACTGTGGGACACACACCGAGCAACGCTGACTAAGGCTTACCAACGCAACACGCCGCAGCCGCTCCGGCCAACCGCCGGGAGCCTGGCTTGTGCTGTGCCAGAAAGGGCGCTTCGTGGCCGATTCCGGCAACCCCAACGAGAACATCCCGTCCACCGACGCCGGCGCCAACGGCGGGGCTCACACCTCGAACGGCGAGGTCACCGCCTCGTACGACGCCAGCGCCATCACCGTCCTCGAGGGTCTGGACGCGGTTCGCAAGCGACCCGGTATGTACATCGGCTCGACCGGCGAGCGCGGCCTGCACCACCTCGTGCAGGAGGTCGTCGACAACTCCGTCGACGAGGCGCTGGCCGGCCACGCGGACACGATCGACGTCACGATCCTTCACGACGGCGGCGTGCGCGTCATCGACAACGGCCGCGGCATCCCGGTGGGCATCGTCCCGTCCGAGGGCAAGCCCGCCGTCGAGGTCGTGCTGACGGTGCTGCACGCGGGCGGCAAGTTCGGGGGCGGCGGTTACGCGGTCTCCGGCGGTCTGCACGGCGTGGGCGTCTCCGTGGTGAACGCGCTGTCCAGCAGGGTCGCCGTCGAGGTCAGGACCGACGGATACCGCTGGACGCAGGACTACAAGCTGGGCGTCCCCACGGCCCCGCTC
Source organism: Streptomyces sp. NPDC101776 (assembly GCF_044766845.1). Classification (NCBI taxonomy): domain Bacteria; kingdom Bacillati; phylum Actinomycetota; class Actinomycetes; order Kitasatosporales; family Streptomycetaceae; genus Streptomyces; species Streptomyces sp. NPDC101776. The sequence goes on from NZ_JBIWMV010000004.1 coordinate 310,287, forward strand.
GCGCAGCACGAGGCCACGGCCGAGACCGGCACGACGGTCACCTTCTGGGCCGACCCGGACATCTTCGAGACCACCGAGTACTCCTTCGAGACGCTGTCGCGGCGCTTCCAGGAGATGGCGTTCCTCAACAAGGGTTTGACGATCAAACTCACTGACGAGCGCGAGGTGGCGAAGGCCACGGCCGGTGCCGACGAGGCGGGTGCGGACCAGAAGGACGAGGTCAAGACGGTCACGTACCACTACGAGGGCGGCATCGTCGACTACGTGACGTACCTCAACTCCCGCAAGGGAGAAGCGGTGCACCCGACGGTCATCGACCTGGAGGCGGAGGACAAGGACAAGAGCCTGTCCCTCGAGGTCGCGATGCAGTGGAACAGTGGCTACACGGAGGGTGTGTACTCCTTCGCCAACATCATCCACACGCACGAGGGCGGCACGCACGAAGAGGGCTTCCGGGCCGCGCTGACGTCGCTGATCAACAAGTACGCGCGCGACAAGAAGCTGCTCCGGGAGAAGGACGACAACCTCACGGGCGACGACATCCGCGAGGGTCTGACCGCGATCATCTCGGTGAAGCTGGCCGAGCCGCAGTTCGAGGGCCAGACCAAGACCAAGCTCGGCAACACCGAGGCGAAGACCTTCGTACAGAAGGCGGTCTACGAGCACCTCAACGACTGGCTGGACCGGAACCCGAACGAGGCCTCGGACATCATCCGCAAGGGCATCCAGGCGGCCACCGCGCGCGTGGCGGCCCGCAAGGCCCGTGACCTCACCCGTCGCAAGGGCCTCCTGGAGACCGCGTCCCTGCCGGGCAAGCTGTCCGACTGCCAGTCGAACGACCCCACCAAGTGCGAGATCTTCATCGTCGAGGGTGACTCCGCCGGCGGCTCGGCCAAGTCCGGCCGGAACCCGCAGTACCAGGCGATCCTCCCGATCCGGGGAAAGATCCTCAACGTCGAGAAGGCCAGGATCGACAAGATCCTGCAGAACCAGGAGATCCAGGCGCTGATCTCCGCCTTCGGCACCGGGGTCCACGAGGACTTCGACATCGCCCGGCTGCGCTATCACAAGATCATCCTGATGGCGGACGCCGACGTCGACGGCCAGCACATCAGCACCCTGCTGCTGACCTTCCTGTTCCGCTTCATGCGGCCGCTGGTCGAGGCCGGGCACGTGTTCCTGTCCCGTCCCCCGCTCTACAAGATCAAGTGGGGCCGTGACGACTTCGAGTACGCGTACTCGGACCGTGAGCGCGACGCGCTGATCGAGCTGGGCCGGCAGAACGGCAAGCGCATCAAGGAAGACTCGATCCAGCGCTTCAAGGGTCTCGGCGAGATGAACGCCGAAGAGCTGCGCATCACCACGATGGACCAGGAGCACCGCGTCCTCGGCCAGGTCACCCTGGACGACGCCGCGCAGGCCGACGACCTGTTCTCGGTCCTCATGGGCGAGGACGTCGAGGCGCGCCGCCAGTTCATCCAGCGCAACGCCAAGGACGTCCGCTTCCTCGACATCTGAGTCGGTCTCAGCTGACCGCATCAGGAAGGATCTGCACCAGCAATGGCCGACGAGAACACTCCCGTTACGCCTGAAGAGGGCGTCATCACCCAGCGCGTCGAGCCCGTCGGGCTCGAGACGGAGATGCAGCGCTCGTACCTCGACTACGCGATGTCCGTCATCGTGTCGCGAGCCCTGCCCGACGTCCGGGACGGCCTCAAGCCCGTCCACCGCCGCGTCCTGTACGCCATGTACGACGGCGGCTACCGGCCCGAGAAGGGCTTCTACAAGTGCGCCCGTGTCGTCGGCGACGTCATGGGCAACTACCACCCGCACGGCGACTCCTCGATCTACGACGCGCTGGTCCGCCTCGCGCAGCCGTGGTCGATGCGGATGCCGCTGGTGGACTCGAACGGCAACTTCGGCTCCCCGGGCAACGACCCCGCCGCCGCCATGCGCTACACCGAGTGCAAGCTGGCGCCGCTGTCCATGGAGATGGTCCGTGACATCGACGAGGAGACCGTCGACTTCACGGACAACTACGACGGCCGCTCCCAGGAGCCGACCGTCCTGCCGGCCCGCTTCCCGAACCTGCTGATCAACGGCTCGGCGGGCATCGCGGTCGGCATGGCCACCAACATCCCGCCGCACAACCTCCGTGAGGTCGCGGCGGGCGCCCAGTGGTGCCTGGAGAACCCCGAGGCCTCCCACGAGGAGCTGCTCGACGCGCTGATCGAGCGCATCAAGGGCCCCGACTTCCCGACCGGCGCGCTCGTCGTCGGCCGCAAGGGCATCGAAGAGGCGTACCGCACCGGCCGTGGCTCGATCACCATGCGCGCGGTCGTCGAGGTCGAGGAGATCCAGAACCGCCAGTGCCTGGTGGTCACGGAACTGCCGTACCAGACCAACCCCGACAACCTCGCGCAGAAGATCGCCGACCTGGTGAAGGACGGCAAGGTCGGCGGCATCGCGGACGTCCGCGACGAGACGTCGTCCCGTACCGGCCAGCGCCTCGTCATCGTCCTGAAGCGGGACGCGGTCGCCAAGGTCGTACTGAACAACCTCTACAAGCACACGGATCTGCAGTCGAACTTCAGCGCCAACATGCTGGCCCTGGTCGACGGTGTGCCGAGGACCCTCTCCCTGGACGCGTTCATCCGGCACTGGGTGGCGCACCAGATCGAGGTCATCGTCCGCCGTACGAAGTTCCGGCTGCGCAAGGCCGAGGAGCGGGCGCACATCCTCCGTGGCCTCCTGAAGGCCCTGGACGCCATCGACGAGGTCATCGCGCTGATCCGGCGCAGCGACACCGTCGACATCGCGCGCACGGGCCTGATGGGCCTCCTGGAGATCGACGAGATCCAGGCGAACGCCATCCTGGAGATGCAGCTCCGCCGACTGGCCGCCCTGGAGCGCCAGAAGATCATCCAGGAGCACGACGAACTCCAGGCGAAGATCGCCGAGTACAACGCGATCCTGGCCTCCCCGGTCCGTCAGCGCGGCATCGTCAGCGAGGAACTCGCCGCGATCGTCGAGAAGTTCGGCGACGACCGCAAGACGATGCTGGTGCCCTTCGACGGCGACATGTCCATTGAGGACCTCATCGCCGAAGAGGACATCGTCGTCACCATCTCGCGCGGCGGCTACGTCAAGCGCACCAAGGCGGACGACTACCGCTCCCAGAAGCGTGGCGGCAAGGGCGTACGCGGCACGAAGCTCAAGGAAGACGACATCGTCGACCACTTCTTCGTGTCGACGACCCACCACTGGCTGCTGTTCTTCACCAACAAGGGCCGCGTCTACCGCGCGAAGGCGTACGAACTCCCCGACGCCGGCCGGGACGCGCGCGGGCAGCACGTCGCGAACCTGCTCGCCTTCCAGCCGGACGAGGCGATCGCGGAGATCCTCGCGATCCGTGACTACGAAGCGGCGCCCTACCTGGTCCTCGCGACCAAGGGAGGGTTGGTGAAGAAGACGCCTCTGAAGGATTACGATTCGCCCCGCTCCGGCGGCGTCATCGCGATCAACCTCCGTGAGACGGAGGACGGTTCCGACGACGAACTGATCGGCGCCGAACTCGTCTCGTCCGAGGACGATCTGCTGCTGATCAGCAAGAAGGCACAGTCGATCAGGTTCACGGCGACGGACGACGCGCTGCGCCCCATGGGGCGTGCGACCTCCGGTGTCAAGGGCATGAGTTTCCGCGAGGGCGACCAGCTTCTCTCGATGAATGTTGTTCGACCCGGTACGTTCGTGTTCACTGCCACAGACGGCGGGTACGCGAAGCGCACCGCCGTCGACGAGTACCGCGTCCAGGGTCGCGGCGGCCTGGGTATCAAGGCCGCCAAGATCGTCGAGGACCGCGGTTCTCTCGTCGGCGCGCTGGTGGTCGAGGAGACCGACGAGATCCTCGCCATCACGCTGTCCGGCGGTGTGATTCGTACGCGAGTCAACGAGGTCAGGGAGACGGGCCGTGACACCATGGGCGTCCAACTGATCAACCTGGGCAAGCGCGATGCCGTCGTCGGTATCGCTCGTAACGCCGAGGCGGGATCCGAGGCGGAGGAAGTCGTCGGCGACGAAGCCGTCGACGAGACCGCCGAGGATGCCGCGACCACCGGCACGGACGAGGGTGACGCACCCTCGGTCGAGTAGCACGAGGAGAGAGTCATCGTGAGCGGAGCCACGGGCGCCGGATCGACCGGTACGGACACGGACGGCGGCGGCCGTGGCTCCGCCGCTAACGCGACAGATCCGCACACGACCCAACTGCGGGCGATCGACGTGAAGAAGGCCGACACGCGCTCGCCCGACACGCATGGATCCCAGGGGGGAACTGTGACGGACACCCGAGGCCCGGGGACCCAGCAGCAGTCGGCTGGGCCGGGTCCGGCCGCGCCCGGCGCCAAGGCCCCGTCCCAGGGCCAGCAGGCGCCCCAGCCGGCCCCACCGGCCGCGCCGCCGACGGCGCCCCCGCTCCAGGGTTCCCCGCTGCCGGGTGAGCGTCAGCAGCAGCAGGCGGCGGGGCCGTACCACCCGCCGCAGGCCTATCCCACGCAGGCGCCCGCCGCCGCCCAGAGCGGTGCCGTACGGCGTCCGCGTACGGGAGCGCGGACCGCGCCGCGCACCCGTAAGGCGCGGCTGCGGGTGGCCAAGGCCGACCCGTGGTCGGTGATGAAGGTCAGCTTCCTGCTCTCCATCGCGCTGGGCATCTGCACGGTCGTGGCGTCCGCGGTGCTGTGGATGGTCATGGACGCGATGGGGGTCTTCTCGACGGTCGGCGGCACGATCTCGGAGGCGACCGGCTCGAACGAGTCGAACGGTTTCGACCTGCAGTCCTTCCTGTCCCTCCCGCACGTCCTGACGTTCTCCGGGATCATCGCGGTCATCGACGTCGTCCTGGCCACGGCCCTCGCGACGCTCGCCGCGTTCATCTACAACCTCTCCGCGGGCTTCGTCGGCGGCATCGAGCTGACGCTCGCCGAGGACGAGTGAGAAGTCCGGTGAGAACTCGGGTGTACGGGAGTTGAAACCTCCCCCGGCGGCCCTGTGACTATCGATTTTGGGACTGCCCATGTCGTGCGCTAATCTTCAGGAGTCAGCGCGCGGGACACACTCCGCAGAGCGCGGCGGGGCTATAGCTCAGTTGGTTAGAGCGCATCCCTGATAAGGATGAGGCCACAGGTTCAAATCCTGTTAGCCCCACCAGCCAGAAGACCCCCAGCCGATCAGGCTGGGGGTCTTTTGACACCACCGGTTGACACCAACGGCGGCGGTCAGCCGATGAGCGGATCTTCCAGCAGCTCGGCGAGCATCGCGGCGGCGTCCCGTTGGTCGGAGCCCACCACGTGCGTGTAGACGTCCATGGTCATGCTGATCTGGCTGTGCCGGAGGATCGTCTGAGCGACCTTGGGGTGCACCTTCAGGAAGGCGAGCAGGGTCCCGCAGGTGTGCCGGGCGAGCCGGACCGTGATCCGACGCACGCCGGCCCGCTTCACGAGGGCGTTGAAGGCTCGCGAGAAGCTCACGGGGTCGGTCAGCCCGCCGCGTTCCGACGAGAAGATCACGTCATGGTCCGGCTCTTGCTGCCACGCATCCCCGACGATCTGCCGCTCTAGATCTTGCAGTTCCCGGCGCTCTTCCAGGGCACGCGCGCAGAACTCCGGAAGCGGCAGCACGGCCGTTGACGACTCCGTCTTGAGATCCTTCAGGATCAGGCCCTTCCCCTTCTCGCGCTGCACCTGCTTGACCGGCGTGAACTGACGGCCCTCGAAGTCGATGTCCTGCCAGCGCAGGCCCAGCACCTCGCTTCGGCGGAGCCCGAGCACGAGGACCAGGACGCACGCCGCGTAGAAGCGGTGAGCACGGGTGGTCCGCAGGAAGGTGATCGCCTCACGAGCACTCCAGGCCCTTCCCTTGTCCTTGCTGACCTTGGGCATGTCGACCAGGAGCGCGACGTTGCGCGTCAGCAGCTCCTCGCGGATCGCCCGGTTGAGGGCGTTCCGGAGCACGCGGAGCACCTCGAAGCGCGTGGGCGCCGGCACCTTGTCCCGCTTCAACGCGGCCATGAAGGCGCGCAGTTGGGCAGGAGTCAGCTTGATCAGCGACTTCTTGCCGAGGTGCGGCACCAGGTACAGCCTGACCTTGGACTCGTACTTGACGTACGTGTTGTGCTCCGAATCCGGCTCAACGATGTGCTCAAGCCAGTAGGCCAGCCACTCGCCGAGCGACCAGGCGCGGGAAGGCACGGGGACGCCGTTGCGCTCCTGGTCCTGGAGCTTGCCGAGCTTCTCGTTGGCGTCGTCCCACGTGGCGCCGTAGACGGTTTTGCGGACGCGGTTGCCGTCCGTGTCGGTGACGTACGCACGGCCCATGTAGCGACCGTTCGCCCGCCTTGAGATCGTGCCCCCGCCGTTGGGGCGCCTCTTGGACATCAGGCAGCCTCGCCGAGACGACCGTTGATGAAGTCCCGCACGGCGTCAGCCGGAATCCGTCGGCATCCGTCGATCTTGATCGAGACCAGGCGATGCGTGCGGATCAGGTCGTAGACCTTGGAGCGACCGATCTTGAGCTGTGCCATGACCTCAGGCACCTTGAGCAGTTCCGGCGCTGCGGTGGTCATGCGGCATCCCCCTCCAAGGCGAGTTGGGCGGGTAGTTCCTCGCGTGCGGTCTCGCGGTTGAGCTGAATGTCCCGGCGGATGTTCGCGGCGAGCCAGGATTCGCCAGGGGTGTAGCCGTGGCCGGCGTAGGTCCAGTGCGCGAGCGTGAGCGTGGTTGCCTCCGGGTTGTCGTCGGGGTCGGGTAGGCCGAGGGCTTCGCGGTGTTGGGCTGCGCGGTAGTCGGCGCGGACCTGTCGCAGGGCGCCCAACGTGGTCGAGTAGCTGCGGGACTTCGTGGAGAAGTGGCCCCGGAAGCCGAGCATGTGGGCCCAGTCGCGGAGCTTGCGGTCCGGGTAGAGGGCGTGCAGGTCGAGGCAGGCCGCGATGAGCCGGGCGGGGTGGTCGGGCACGTCGAGCAGCACGAGCGCTTCTTTGTTGCCGATCCGGCGGTCAACGGTGCCCGTGGTCTCCGCCGCCTTGGTGGCGTACTTGGCGACGTAGGAGGCCACGGCCGCTTCCGTGATCTCCTCGCCGTGACCGAAGGCGCCGATCGGTTGCACGTCGAGCTGCGTGCCCCAACGCAGCGTGCGGGCCGGCTCGTCTCCGGCGGGGTCGACCTCGACCGCGACGCGGGCGGCGGCGGCACGGATCGAAGCGTCGAGCAGGTCGAGGGTGGCCCAGGCCGGGGGTGGGCTGTTGGGTCCGTCCGGTCCGTCGAAGCGGATCACGGCGTGGAAGTGGACGGCACCGCGCTTCTGGTATTCGGCGACCTTGCCGAAGGCCACGCGGGACTGTTCGCGGGCTTCCTTCTGGGTGAGGCCGGCGTGCTTGGCGATCTCGCGGCGGAGGTAGATCGTGAAGTAGCGCCACAGGTCGGAGGCGTGGTTGTTCCACAGCACCGCGCCCGTGTAGTCGTAGGTGTCCGGGTCGAGCGGGGTGCCGAGTTCGGGCGCGTCCTCGCCGTGACGCTGGCCGCAGCGGCAGGGCCGATTGCTGGGGCGGTTGTGGACGGGGCCGAACGAGGGTGCGGTGAGGGTGGCGAAGACGCGGGGGTGATCGCGGATCGTGTGCGGGGTGCCCTTGGCGGGATCTCCGACGAGTCCGGCGCGGATGAGGTGGTAGGTGTCGCCGCCGTAGGTCCAGGCGCAGGCCGGGCAGCGGGAGGCACGGCGGTTGCCGCAGGCGATGCGGAGCATGCCGCCCGGCTCGTTCTCGGTCGTGTAGGCGTACAGCACGGTCTTGGTAGTCGGGTCGATGGTCTTCGTGGCGCCGGCGAGACGGATCGGGTCGGAGCAGCCTCCGGTACGGCGAATCTGGTCTTGCCAGCGGTCGAAGTCAGCCGAACCGGCCACCCTCAGCACGTCGCCGAGGGTGGCCGAGTCGAGACCCGCCGCGGTGGCGGTGTCAGTCATCGAGCACCGTCCTTGCGGCTCTTGCGCGGCGGGTCGGAGTGGAAGCGCTGGGAGCCCAGGTCACGGCCGTCCTGCTGGTGGCGGGGCGAGTTGGGGTTGTTGTCGTTCCAGTCCTCGGCGCACACCTTGTGGACCGGTTCACCGGAGTGGGAGCGCAGCGGGGTGGGCTTGCCGCACTGGGTGCAGGGGCAGTCACCCCCGTGGTCGTAGTGCTGGGACGATCCCCAGTTCAGGAGACTCACCGCGATCACCTCCCGGCCGGCGCGAGCGCGGCGGGCAGCGGCAGAGCGCGGCCGGTGCCGTCGCACGCGGAGCAGACGACGCGGAGCAGGACGCGGGAGCCGTCGCGGTGGCGGGTACCGGTGGTGACGGAGACGACGGGGAAGCCGTCGCAGTGGTGGCAGACCGGACGGATCGGGAGACGAACAGGCATGATGAGCGGAGCCCTTTCGGATCGGAAGATCGGGAAGTGGTCGAGCCGTCCGGGGCGGCACTGACTTGGCGGTTGAGGCCGCCCCGGAGGGTGCTACTTGCGCTTGCTGCTGCGGTTGATCGTGTAGCTGATGCCACCCGACGCGGAGATGACCGCGACCGCAGCGGCGGCGATGACCTGGACGACGAAGGCGATCACCAGAAGCACGGCGATCGAGCCGCCGATGATGACCAGCGCGAGGACGATCGGGCCTTTGTAGGAGCGCGGGGCTTCCTGCACGATGACGACCTTGCGCAGGTCGGTGCCGGGCGGGATCTGCCGGTAGATGTCGGCGGGGATGTGACCGGCGCGGAACTGGTCTTCGGGCAACTGCATCGGACCGTCCCTCTCCGGTCAGGCGCACCTGTGGGTGCGGGCGGCGAGTTCAGCGGCGCTGCGGTCGCCGTGCTCGGTTGAGAAACCGCAGTCCGGGGCCGTGCACGCGGCGGTGTGCTTGGTCTGGCCCCGGCCGTTGTTGAAGGAGCCGACCTTGACGGGGCCGATACGGATCACGTTGAAGAAGCGGTTCGGGCGGGACATGGCTGAACCTCCTTATGGACTAGGCGAGTTGGGTGACGATCGCGCCGGCGAGGTCCTCGGGGATGCCGAGCCGGGCGCGCAGGGTGGCGGTGTCGATCGCGGTACCGGTGCGGGTGCGGTGCTCGGTCGCGATCTTCCGGGCGTGGTCGACCAGGGCCGGGGGCACGGCCGGGGCCGCCTTCGGCAGGGCCGGTGCGGGCTCCGGTGAAGCGATCTCCGGGGCCGATGCCGGGTCGGGGGTTTCGGGGCGGTCGATCACCGGTGCGGGCTGTGGCTCCGGTGCCGGGGCGGTGACCGAGGGTGCGTGGGCGAGCAGGGTCCCGCCGAGGAAGGCGAGGGCGGGCCAGCCGGCGACGAGGATGCGCAGCCAGGCCGGAACGTGGTGGAGGTCGAGGAGTCCAGCGGTCGCGACGTTGGCGCCGAGCGAGGCGGTCAGGGCGATCACGAACCAGGTCCAGGCCGCGCGGTCGCGGCGTGCGGTGCGCAGGCGACGCCAGGCGGCGACCATCAGCAGGTCGACCGAGACCGGGTAAGCCCAGGCCTTCCACCCGGACTGATGGGCGGCTTCGGCGAGGTCGTGCAGGTGCGCGAACGAGAGGGCGCCGGCGATGACGGCTTGGATCAGGACTGCGTCCAGACGGACCGAGCGGACCATGAACGGCACCTCCCTTCAGGTGAGTTGGGCCAGGGGGCGGGCGGGGAGCGGTGTCCGGCCGCCCGGCCCCGGCGGGTTCAGTCGTCGGCGGGGATCTCGCCGGCGCCCAGGCAGCCCAGGCAGATGCCCGTCTGCTGTCCGGCCGCCCGGCGCTTGCGGCCGACCAGGACCGTGCGGGAAACCTCACCGGTGCCCTTGCAGGGCGGGCACGGCTTGGTGGCCGGGGGCTTGGTGGTCTTGCGTGCCATGAGCGATCTCCGATCGGTTTTCGGCATGGCTCGGGTAGGGACGTGGCACACGTGCGTTGGATGGAGCGGGGATCAGGGGATCTGCTGCGGCACCGCAGGCGGTACGGCCGGCATCGGCGGCACGATCTGCCCGACCGGCCGGAACGGCGCCAAGAAGGGCAGTTTCGGGGTGAGGTGGGCGAACTGGCGGCACACGGCCGCTGTCTCGCCGGGGGTGGTCTCGGGGGTGCGGATGCGGGACCAGCCACCGGAGGTGTCACCGGCCACCGCGACCCCGGGACGGTCCGGGGCGATCGCGGTTACGGCCACCACGGCATCCGGGGCGATGTCGCCGAGCCCCATTTCGGCGGTCTGCTTGTCGTTGACGCGGTGCACGACCCGGCCGGTGAGCTGAGCACGCAGCGCGGTCGCGCCCTTGCCCAGGTCGGAGCCGAAGCGCTGCCCGCACACCTCCAGATAGACGCCGATCGCACGGGCCATCTGACCCAGCCGCACCAGGTTCATGACCGTGTGATCGCGGGCCGCCTCATCCTTCTTCGAGGTCACGAAGAACAATTCCGCGATCTCGTCGACCAGCACGACCAGCGGCACCGGCCGGACCTCATCCGGCAGTTCCCACAGGTCCGAGACCCCGTACAGGGCCAGCAGGTCGAAGCGCTCTTCCATCTCAGCAACCAGTGCGTCAATCAGGTCACCGGCCGACTGAGGATCGGTGACCAGCGCCGACAGACGCGACGCGTAGCGGCCGAGTTCGACACCGCGCTTGCAGTCGATGCCGATCAGACCGACCGGCAACTGAGCCAGCCCCTTGATCAGGTTGCGCTGATACATCGACTTCCCGGACTGGTTCGCACCCAGCGTCAGGGCGTGCGGCACCTTGCGGTAGTCCCGCACGAACACGGTGCCGTCCTCCCGCAGCGCGACAGGAACGACCAGGTCACGCGGCTGGGCCTTGCGCGGCAGCGTGACCCGGGCGAGCACGTCCCAGCCGGTCATCCGCAACTCGACATAGCCGGGCTTGGTCTCCCGCACGATCACCGACCGCACGCCCCACGCGTGACGCAGTCGCTCGGAGGACGCGGCGAGATCGGCGGGCTCCAGGCCGGCCGGGAGCCGGAGAGTGACCCGCAGACCGGTCGAGGTACCCCGCACCCGGCGGACCTTCGGCGGCACCGGCCGCACCTCGCTGCGGGCCAGGTTGCGCTTGACGAAGGCGCGAAAGCCGGACGGCTGCACCGTCAGCCCGCACACCTCCATCGTGTCGCGGTAGGTCCAGGTGAACCGGCCCCACGTGAGGGGCAGGCCCACCATCGACCAGTACACGCGCGGGGCCTTGTACTTGGCGTAGCCGAGGCCACCGGCGCCAGCCGCTATGGTCCCGGCCTCCAGCCAGGTCGCCAGGTCCGTCATGGTCAGGCCCCCGCCGTTACCGCGACCGCGCGGAACGAGATTCCGTGCCGCTTCTGCCCGTTGAACTCGTTCTCCCAGTCACGGGCCTTGAGCCCGACCACACGCACCGGCGTACCCGGCGTGAGCCCCTCGGGGAGACCGGTCTCGGGAATGGTGACCTGGTAGAGGTTGCCCTCCCCCTCGTCGGAGATCAGCAGGCCCACGGTCGACAGGCCCGCGCCGGTCTCCCGGTCCATGGCCCGCTCCCCGGTCTGCTTGTTGGCGAGCTTCGGCGCCGGCGCGGTCGCCACGAAGACGACAGCGGTCGAAACATCGATCTTGAAGGACGGCACACGTCACTCCCTGCTCGTGGCACGTTCTTGCTGTGCCAACTGGCTTGAGCCACTTACTGGCTTAAGCCAGTTGAGCACACGTCATCGCCAGGGTCAAGCAGGTGGCTTGAGCCAGTTGCTAGAGTGTGGCCATGACGTCCACCCGTCCCTCGACTCCGCAACAGCCCAGCCGCCGCATCGCCGAAGATCTCCGCCGTCAGATCGAGAGCGGAGGCCTACGTAGCGGCGACAAGCTGCCGTCAGAACGGGCGTTGGCCGAGCAGTACGGTTCGGCTCGCAACACCGCACGCGAGGCGATCCGGCTGCTTGCTGAGCAGGGACTCGTCACGGCGAAGCACGGAAGTGGCGTGTTCGTGCGCGAGCCGCAGCGACTGTTCCGTTTCGGGAGTGATCGCTACTCGCTCAAGAACCGGGAAACGGGACTGACGCCGTTCCGGCTCGAAGCGAAGCGCCAAGGCAAGGTCGCGCGGATCGACGTCCCCTCGATCACTCGTGAGCAGCCGCCGGCAGACGTCGCGGAGCGCTTGAAGGTCCCTGTGGGCGAGGAGAGCGTCGTACACCGTGAGAACCACTACTTCGCCGATGACGAACCGGTGCAGATCGTTTCGACGTACGTGCGATGGGACGAGGCTCAAGGCACTCTGCTGATGGAGGCCAAGACCGGTAAGGACGGCATCTACGGCCGCCTTGAAGATCTTGGCCACGTCATGACGCGCGTGCGAGACGAGATCAGCGCGAGGATGCCGACGCCCGAAGAGGCCGCCATCCTGAGTCTCCTGCCGGGCGTGCCAGTCCTCGAAGTGCTGCACACGAGCCTTGATCAAGACGGAGTGCCATTCGAGGTTTCGCGCTACGTGCACCGAGCGGACCAAACCGGGTTGCTCTATGAACTGCCCGTCGAGAGCTAGGAGTTGATGGTGAATCCTGCGGTCGTGCGCCCCTTCGAGAGCGATGACCTACCCGGAGCCGCAGTGGCACTCATCAAGGTTCACGAGACCGATGGGTACCCGGTCGAAGGAGTAGAGGACCCTGAGGCATGGGTCAGCTCCGACGATGTCCTTGCGGCATGGGTGGCCGAGATGGACGGGGAAGTCGTTGGGCACGTAGCCGTCATGCGTCCGCACGGCGAAGCCGCCGTCTCACTGTGGATCGAGCAGAGCGGCGACGATGAATTGCACGTAGCCGTTCTCGGTCGGCTATTCGTCGTCCAAGCAGCACGGAAGCACGCCACCGGCAGACGCCTGACAGATGCCGCGATGCATTACGGCCGTCAGCATGATCTCCGCTTGGTGCTCGATGTGATGGCCAAGGACGCTCCCGCGAGGCGCCTCTACGAACGGCTCGGCTGGCGCAAGATCGGCGAGACTACCCACCACTTTGGCGACGGAGAGAGCATCCCCGCCATCTGCTACGTCGCCCCGGACGCCTGAGCTGTTACAGGTTTCTCTACCTCATCAAGCCCCGGCTACGCTCCGCTCCGCCGGGCGCGCTTCCCGGCTCTGGCTGCGCCCGCGCTCCTGCCTTCGGCCCGCTCGGCGCTGCCGCCGCCGACGCGCGCCCACATGTGGAAAGGGCCGGTGGCCATGAGTCGATCACTGCATAGAGCGGCCTACGGTCAAGACAATGCCTCCGGCGGGGGATCGGCCGGCACCGGGATGGAGGGGGCGCCGTTGCCGACCGCAGGCCCGTAGTGGCGTGCGCGCGGTGCTCCCATCCCGACCACCATCGACCCAGGCAGAGCCGAGCAGACGCGGCCCATGGCGTCCAGGTCGTTCGTACAGTGGCGCGCTCCACCTGGACGCCATGAACCACGCCCGCTCCACGGTGTGTGGGTCGACGGCGGACGGGATGGGAGCTGAGGAAGGTTGTGGTTTCTGCCGGAAACGGACGTTCAGGGCGGTGTCGATGCGTGCTCTGTGAATCCACGGCCGCGATACCGTGCAACTTCCATGAAGGGGGCCGTGATGGAAGACCAGGTCTGGCGCTTGTGCCGAGGTCATGAGGTCGTCGGCGTACTCACACTCGAAGCCATCGATATGTTCTGGACCGACTGCCGGTTCGAGCCCTCAACTGGCTGGCCGGCCCTCAAGCCGTTCATTGACGCGTCTCGTGCTGCCTGGGAGCGCAAGGACCAGGACGCGGCCATCAAGGCTGACGAGGCGATCTATGCGCTTGGCCTTGAATTGGTGCCCGAGAGTGGGGGCGAGGTCATCAGAGACTTCCTGTTGCGGATCGACGGCGATACCGCGCGCTTCCGGTACTGAGTCGTCGGGTCGGCCGAGGCTTGGCGGCAAGTGGAAGGCTTTGGCAGGGCAATATGAGGTGGGCCATGCTCTTGGCGGTGGGTGCTGGTCAAGACCACGTGCGGCGGCTGACACCAGTGGCTGACACCAACAAGCACGAACAGCAGCGTTCGGCGCCGCACCTCAGTGGACGATTGGTGGAGGCGAAGGGGCCGTTGGTCGATGTCGACAGACCCCCTGATCGACCTGATAAGGATGAGGCCACAGGTTCAAATCCTGTTAGCCCCACCAGCACGAGGACCCCCAACCGGTTGTGGTTGGGGGTCTTTGGCGTTTCCAGTGGTGCGTGTTCGCGGATGCGGTGCGGTGCCGTGCCGTGCCGCGCCGTGCACCCGGGGAAGGCCGAGCCAGGGGCGGACGACAAGAACCCCGGCCACGACGGGCCGGGGTTCTTGGGGTCCTCGGTGTCTTCTCTGAAGCGTTGTACGCAAGTTCGCCGCTGTGTCAGAGGGGGCGGGTGGTCGGGCAGGTTGAGCAAGGCCGGTTGACATGTCGGCCAAGGCCGGTGACAGGTCGGGCAAGGACGGTGAGACGTCGCGTGCCGGGGTGCGGGTGGCGCCAGGATCAGCGCTGGAGAGGCGACCCGGGCTCGGCGTGGTCCGACCGCTCGGCCTGGTCCACGGCCTCTGTGGCCTCGTCCGTGTCCGTCGGCGGGCGGTGGCGGCAGCTCGGGGACTTGCCGTGGGCCTCGGCGCGGATGCGTTGCTTCATCGTGGGGGGCAGGGACCTGGTGAAGGTCCAGGGGGAGACCGCCGGTGTCGTCGCCTGGGCGACCGCGCTCGTGCTCGTCGCCTCGGACCGCGGAGTCGCGGCGGCGGCCGCCGCGGTGACCGTGATGAGTCCGAGCGCCGTGCACAGCGCGAGGAAGCCGGTGACGAAGGCGTTCCACAACTTCATGACCTTGATCTGGGCCATGGCCCCTCACTTTCAGGTTGGGCGATTTGCGTACTTTCCTCATGATGTGTATGGGCATCGCGAAGTGGTGGACCGACGCCCGTGGCGCGTCGATGTTCTGATGAACACCACTCGGATGGGTGCAAGAGGCCCGAAAATGCCCGAAGATGCGCGAAAGGCGGGCGAAGTAACCGTCCGTGGAGGTGTGATCACCCTCCGATCGGAGCGGTCACGTCCGCTTCTACTGCGCTGTCCCGGGCGGGAGTTGGCCCCGGACGCAGGTCACCGATCGGTCTCGGTCGGTGTGTATAGTCGGGCGACAGAGGTCCCCTACGTCAAGGAAAGACGAGGTCGCGCGGTGAAGAAGCTTCTCCTGGTCGCACTGGCCGCCATCGGCGGGCTCCTTGTGTACCGCCAGATCCAGGCGGATCGCGCCGAGCAGGATCTGTGGACGGAGGCGACCGACTCCGTGCCCACGGGTTCGTGAGTACCGAGATCCAGTTCTGAGCACGCCCCGGCCGCCTTGCGGTCGGGGCTTTGTGTTGCGCCCCCGCCGCCGTGCGGGTACGGCCGCCACGACCCGGGAGTTTCGGACGCTCGCACGATTGCCCGGATGCCACGCGCGTGTGCGGGGCAGGATGGGCCACGTCCGGAGCAACGACGAGGGGTGGCGTGTGATGGGGCGGCGTACGGCGTGGTGGCGGACGCGGGCACAGGACGGTCGTACGCCCGTCTCCGGGGCCGTACGACGTGTCGTGGTCCTCGCTGCGGTGCTGTGCGCGACGGTCGCCCTCACGGGCCGGCCCGCCCTCGCGGCCGGATCCCCCGGTTCCTACGGCTACGACCAGGACGACCGGGTCGTCGACGCGGCGACCGGCACCGCCGACGCGGAAGAACTGAAGGCCGGTGGGACGTACCGGAGTTCCCTCCCCAAAGGCGCCGGCGTCTACTACGGCCTCGATCTCGACGCCACATCGAACACCTACGTGTCCGTGACCGCCGTGCCTCCGGCGGGCACCACGGTCGCCGCCACCGACGGCATCAAGGTGTCGATGCAGAACGCCCAGGGCACCGCCTGCACCCACCGGAGCGCCACCTTCGGCGCGGGCAGGAGCCCCCACCCCGTGGCCGCCTGGGCCGTGCGGGAGGCCGGCAGGATCCTGTGCAAGGGCAGCGGCAAGTACTACGTGTTCGTCCAGCGCGTCGACGCGTCGGACTCATCGCCGGACACCTGGGGCCTGGAGCTCACCGCGGTGTCGGAACCCCCGCTGACCCAGGCCGGCACGACCGGCCCGCCCCAGGACTGGAACTCCGCTTCGCCCGAGGCCGTCACGGGGGAGACCCGGCGCCGTGCGGGCGGTTCGGGGTTCGCCGGGGCGGTCGCCGTCGGACAGGGCGTGTGGCGGGACGACATAGGGCCCGGCCGGACCCTCTTCTACAAGGTGCCGGTCGACTGGGGCCAACAGCTGTCCGTCACCGCCGAGTTGGGCGCCACGGACGGCGGCAGCGGCTATGTGACCCGCGCCCTGGACCTGGCCCTCTACAACCCCGTGCGCGGCTCCGTCGACCAGGCGGGCATCAGTTACCAGGGGAGCGAAAGGTCCGTGGCACTGGACCCCCTGCCGCCCGTCGAGTACCGCAACCGCTTCTCCGTCGTCGACCACGTGAACGGGATGCGCTTCGCCGGGTCGTACTACCTCGTCGTGCACCTCGACGCTCAGGTGGCCGACGATTTCGGCCAGGGACCGTTCCCGGTGACGCTGCGCGTGCGCCTCGCCGGTACGGCGCACACGGGTCCCGGGTACGCGGCGGAGCCCGATCCCCGGAACGTCTTCGAGGTCACCGCACAGGACCGCGCGGCGGCCGCCGCGGGGAGCGCGGGGAGCATCGGGAGTGCGGGGAGCGCGGGGAGTGCCGGGGGAGACGGCGACACCGCGATGAAGGTGCTCGCGGTGGCCGGGATCGGCGCGGGCAGCCTGCTGCTGGCGACGCTCGGCGTGTGGACGGTGTCGGCCCGGCGCCGGGCTTCGACGACCGCCCTCTGATCACTCCCCCATGCCGCTCCACACCGCCGTGCACGGGTCCGCGCCGCGCCGCCCCGCACTGTTCAGATGCGGGTCAGTGCCCAGAACCCCACCGCGTAGCAGGCCAGCGCGAGCAGCAGGACCGGGATCGCCACCTTCGCGGGCGGCCCGGGACGGCGCCGGGCCCGCCTGCCGCGGTGCTGCGCAACCGGCGGCGCCGAGGGTGGAACCTGCGGGACCTGAGCGGTGTATGAAGCAGTAGAGGGATCAGGACGCGGCTGGGGGGAGGACAGGGCATGCGTGAGGTCATGGGGGGAGGCGTACACGGGCGGCTCGTACCGGCCGACCTGGTACGCCTGGCCTATCTGCTGTGCCTCGTCCGCATGCTCCACCTGTTGTCCGTACGGGGCCTGCGGGGGCGGCAGATGGAAGCTGCCGGTGTCCGACATCGGCGACAGTGGCGGGGAAAGGGGCGGGGAAGGCAGGGAAGGGGGATCAACGGGCGGTGCCGGAATCGGGGTCGGCTCGGCGGCGACGCCCTGTCGTGGATCCACGGGCACGGAGTCCGTGCCGGGCCAGGCCGAGTTCGTGCCGCTGCCGCTGCCGCCGGTGCCGACACCGAGGTCGTTCTCGGGTTCGGGGGACCCGGCCGGCGTGGCGGACGTCGTCGCCCCCGTGTCCACCCCGGAGGCCCGCTTCAGCGGTCCCTCGGGCGCGAACCCCGAAGGAAGCGGCCCCACTTGGTCGAAGATCTCGACCAGCTCGTCGTCGGGTCCCGGCTCCGGCAGAAGTTCCGCCGCCGCGGCGAGCGCCTTGCGCGCCCCCGTGGCCGTGCGGAAGCGGGCCTGCGGATCGGGCTGCAGCAGCATCGCCACGACCTGCCACAGCGCCTCGGGAATCCCTTTGGGCGCCCCCGGGGTCCCATGCTCGGCGAAGTACTGCACCAGCGCCTTGGAGTCCGGCTTGGCCCCCTCCAGCAGATACAGCGCCACCAGTCCTACGGCGAACAGGTCGGCGGGGAAGTCCGGTTCCGCGCCCATCATCTGCTCGGGCGCGAGGTAACCCGGCGTCCCCACCACGAGGTTGGTCTCCGTCAGACGCGCTTCGCCCAGCCGCATCGCGATGCCGAAGTCGGACAGGCGCAGCCGGGGACGGGCCGTGCCGGTGGCTTCGAGGAGCAGGTTCGCGGGCTTGATGTCACGGTGCACGACACCTTCCGCATGCACCGCGGCGAGACCGGAGAGGAGCTGGTCGAGCAGCGTGCAGACGAAGGCGGGGGGCAGGGGACCGTAGTCCCCGATGAGATGGACGAGCGAACCGCCGGCCACCAGATCCATGGTGAACAGGACCTTGTCGTCGTCGGCGGCCCAACTGGCCGGTGCGAGCACATGGGGGTGGTCGATCCGCAGCGCCTGTTCCCTTACGAAGCGCAGCAGGGAGTGCGCGTCGCTCTGCTGCAGGACCTTGGCGGCCACATAGCGACGGCGCCGGTGGTCCCAGGCGCGCCAGACCGCGCCGACACCACCGCGCCCGATCGGGTCGACCAGTTCGTACCGGCCGGCGAAGACCTCACCCATGGCTGTGCGTCGCTCCTCCCCCTTCGGCTACCCCCGTTGCTTCCCCCGAGACGAGCGATACGACTCCCCCTCATGGCACTTCCTCGCGGCTGTTGCGCACGTGCTTCCGGTGAGCGGCACGACCCCCTCGTGCCCTCGCCGACCGCGTGCCCGGCTGCCGAACCCCCGATCGGCGGCCGGGCCGTGGGGCTCAGCTCTGGTGGGACTGGTAGTGCGCGACCGCGTCGGAGGTGCGGCCTGCGCCGTACACCCGGAGGAACTCTGCCAGTTCGGGGTGGGTCGGGGCGAGGGTGTCGGCCGCGTCGATGATGTCGCCCGCGGCGGCCACCGAGCGCAGCAGTGACTGGATCTCGCGGACCACCCGTTTGACCGTGGGCGCTCCCGAACTGCTCGTCGTGGTCGTGGTGTTGCTCAGCACCGAGCCCCCCTGGGACTTCTTGATCTCGTCCATGCGCTCGGTCGCCTCGGCCGCGCTCACGCTGCCGTCCGCGACCTGCCCCGCCAGGTCCTGCAGCAACTGCACCCGCTGCACCACCGCGGGATTGCCGATCTTCGCCCGCTGACCGCTCATCAGCTGGGACAACATCGGTGCGGACAGTCCCAACACCCCCGCGAGACGAGCCTGGTTGAGCCCAAGATCGTCGATGAGCTTACGGAAGAGCGCCCCCAAAGGCTCCCCGTACCAATTCCGCTGCAGCTCCCGCGCTCTGGCGGTGGCTTCCTGCTGTGCGGCGTCCATTGCGTCTCCCCATCGCTTCCCCAAAACCGCGGTTCGCTCTAGCGAACCACGACGAGCATCTTACGGAGAGTGGTCGTTCACCGGGACCCCCAAATTTTTGCGAGATACCCGGGGTGACCCGGTACGCTGGTCCACGAAGCTCATCGGTGTGTGGTTCTACCGGTAGGGGCTTCTCTAGCGGGGCCTTAGCTCAGTTGGTAGAGCGCTGTCTTTGCATGGCAGATGTCAGGGGTTCGACTCCCCTAGGCTCCACATCCCGCACCGGCCGGTCGCCCTCAGTGGCGTCCGGCCGGTGTTTCTTTGTGCCCAAGAGGTGACGTGCGTCACGCAAAGGGCGACTCTTCGTTGCAGTTGTTTGCGCAAATATCGGCGTCGGGTGGAGTTCGAGGGGTGTCGCGTCGGTGATCGGCGCGATGTGGCGATGATGTGCCCGCGTGTGCGGGAGGTGTGTGAGCTGGTGTGAATACGGACGCGTAATCAGGGGTGTGCGGTCCGTTAAGGGAGTCTGTGCGCCGCTTGTACACCTGGGTCGTTGCAAACGTCATCGCAGGCAACTCGCGTACGTCAGGAAATCGACGCCGTCCGCGTACGGCCGCGATGCTCCGGATGTTCCACGTGAAACATCGCCGCGGGGCGGGAGACTCTCAAGTCTCCCGCCCCGCGGCGATGTTGGAAGAGTGTCGGCCGTCAGCGGTGGTCGTCGTTCTCCGCGGCCTCGTCCTCGGCCTGCTTGGCCTCGACCTCGGGGTCGAGCACGGCCTGGGCGCTGCCGTCCACCGAGGTGAGATGCCCCGGCTCGGGCACCTCGGTCGCGGCGGGCGGTTCGACCAGCCAGTCCGGGTTGGCCTGCTTGTCCCACCACTTCCAGGCGGCGAAAGCGCCGCCCGCCAGGATGCCCAGCACCGCCAGCCCCTTCGCTAGGCGGCCGGCCCTCGCCCGCCGCTCGTGCTTGCGGACCAGCTTCTGGATGTCCTTGGACGAGACCTGGCCGCGCAGTGCGGCGAGCGCGGCCGCACCGCGTGCGGCGGCCTCGTCCTTGACCGGGCCCGCGGCGGCGACCGCCTGCTCGATCCTGGGCCGTGAGTACTCGGCGGCCTGCTGGGCGGCCTTGCGGGTACGGACGGCGGCCTCCTGGGCGGCCTGGTCGACCTTCGGCGGTACATGGGTGCGGGCCTGTTCCAGGCGCGGCACGACATGGGCGCCGTACTGGACGCGGGCCTGGTCCGCGGCCAGCGACACCTTGGGCGCGAGTCGTACGCGTGCCTCATGGGCGTAGTACGAGGCCCTGTCCTTGGCCGTGTCGGCGTAGGGCGCCACCACTTCCGCGGCGTGCAGCACGCTGTCCTTCGCCGATCCGGTCGCGGAGCGCACGCTGTCGATGCGGGTCACGGGTTCCTCCTCCTCGGTGGCGTACGGTTCTTCGTCTATCCACCCAATTACGGATCATGCCTGTCGGCGGGCTACCGGGCATGTGAGGGCGGGCATCCGGGTCACGATCACGTGCAATACGGATGAATCCGGGGGAACGGGAGCTTGTCGTCGACAATGCCACGGATCCCCGGCCGGTGCCCCTGTCCCGGACTCACTCGGCCGGTTTTCTGCCAGTGGATCCTGTGGAAAGGCCCCGGGAGAAGGTCGTCGGACGACGCGGCGCGGTGAGCGTGCGAGGATCTGTGAGGTCACCGGAAGACAACGGAAGGCAGCCCGTGGCTGAGCAGCTTTACGCCACCCTGAAGACGAACCTTGGCGACATCGAAGTCCGGCTGCTGCCGAACCACGCGCCCAAGACGGTCAAGAACTTTGTCGAGCTCGCCACAGGTGAGCGCGAGTGGACCAACCCCAAGACCGGTGTGAAGTCCGCGGAGAAGCTCTATGACGGCACGGTCTTCCACCGGGTGATCAGCGGCTTCATGATTCAGGGCGGGGACCCGCTGGGCAACGGCACGGGCGGCCCCGGCTACCAGTTCGATGACGAGTTCCACCCGGACCTCCGCTTCGACAAGCCCTATCTGCTGGCCATGGCCAACGCCGGGCCGGGCACCAACGGCTCGCAGTTCTTCGTCACCGTCTCCCCGACGGCCTGGCTGACCCGCAAGCACACGATCTTCGGTGAGGTCACCGACGCGGCGAGTCAGAAGGTCGTGGACACCATCGCGGGCACGAAGACCAACCCGCGCACCGACCGCCCGGTCGAGGACGTCGTCATCGAGTCGGTCGTCGTCGAGACCCGCAAGATCTGAGGGTCGGCACCGGTACTTACCGACGGGAACCAAACGCCCCGTTCATCCGTAAGGATGGGCGGGGCGGTGCATTGCGTACGAAGGATTGAGGGGACCCCATGGAACAGGCGCCAGGCAGCCCGCAGGGCCCGGAGGAACAGCGGCCCCAGGATGCCCAGAGCCTGCCGGGCTGTTATCGCCACCCGGACCGGGAGACCGGCGTCCGCTGCACCCGCTGCGAGCGCCCGATCTGCCCCGAGTGCATGGTCAGCGCCTCCGTCGGTTTCCAGTGCCCCGAGTGCGTGCGCGACGGCTCCGGCACGGGTCACACCCCGACCGCCGCCCAGCCCCGCACGATCGCCGGCGGCACGGTGGCGGCGGATCCACGGCTCGCCACCAAGATCCTGATCGGTCTCTGCGTCGCCTTCTACCTGGTCCAGCAGGTGGTGGGCGACAGCTTCACCGAGCGCCTCGAACTCCTCGGCCAGGCGTACGTCCCGCAGTTCGGCTCCGTCGAGGGCATCGCCGAGGGCCAGCCGTACCGGCTGCTGACCGCGATGTTCCTGCACGCCAGCGTGATCCACATCCTCTTCAACATGATGAGCCTGTGGTGGATCGGCGGTCCGCTGGAGGCGGCACTCGGCCGAGCCCGCTATCTGGCGCTCTACTTCGTCTCGGGCCTCGCGGGCAGCGCGCTCACCTACCTGATCGCCGCCCCGAACCAGCCCTCGCTCGGTGCCTCCGGTGCCATCTTCGGGCTCTTCGGCGCGACCGCCGTCCTGATGCGCCGGCTCCGGTACGACATGCGGCCGGTCATCGCCTTGCTGGTGATCAACCTCATCTTCACCTTCGGCTGGGCCAACATCGCCTGGCAGGCCCACATCGGCGGCCTGGTGGCCGGTGTGATCACCGGGTACGCGATGGTCCACGCCCCGCGCGAGCGGCGGGCCCTGATCCAGTACGGCACCTGTGCGGTCGTCCTGGTCGTCGTCGTGGTGTTGACGCTGATCAGGACGGCTCAGCTCAGCTGATATCAAACCGTTGTCCACAGCGTGTGCCGGATCTTGTGCATATCGTGGGGGAACAGCTGTGCCCCCTGTCGCTGACCCGTGTTTGTGCAGGTCAGGCAGGGGGCGAACAGGCTTGCGGTGGCCGGTGTGTCAGTCACACCAGCGTCAACACCCGGTGGGTTATCCACAGATCTTCGTTCTTTTTCCCCAGGCCTGCTGTGGATACTTCTCTGGCCTGTGGATAACTCAGCGGAAAGCCGTGGGCAGAGCTGCGTTCACCGAGCGGTGGCCGCAGCTTCGACCGCTGGTCAGGCCGCTACTTCCACTGTGTGGAGACGCCGAACCCGGCGGCGATGAAGCCGAAGCCCACCACGATGTTCCAGTTGTCCAGGCTGTCGATGGGCATGGAGCCGTCGGTGACGTAGAAGACGACGATCCAGGCCAGTCCGATCACGAACATGGCCAGCATGACCGGAGCGACCCAGGCACGGCTGTTCAACTTGATGGCGGTCGCCGTCTTCGCCGGCGGCGGCGTGTAGTCGGCCTTCTTGCGGATACGTGACTTCGGCACGAGGGTCTCTCCTGTCGATGCGCTGCGTGGCCGCGCAGGGAACTGGGGCGGGCTCCGGGGCAGTGTCCACGGGGCCGTGGAAAGGGGGCCAGCGTGCTCCCCCGGGCGTCCGTTAGCGTAGTGCTTCCGCGGCGCCGAAGGAGATAAGGGTACGTTGAGCAATTCTGCCGACTCCCCCGGGACGGGTACCAGTCCCGCCCGTATCCGCCGTTTCCGTCCCGTGCGGATTCTCACGGTGGCCGTCTTCGCCCTCGCGGGGCTCATCTTCTTCACCAGTTTCAACACGGCCAAGGGCACCAACATCCGCACGGACGCCTCCTTGCTGAAGCTGTCCGACCTCATCCAGACCCGCAGCCAGAAGAACGGCCGGCTGAACGACGCCAACGGGGTCCTGCGCGACGAGGTCGACTCCCTCCGAAAGGAGGACGACGCCGGCACGGGCGCCGACGACAAGAAGCTCACGGCACTGGAGAAGACCGCGGGCGCGCAGCGGCTCAAGGGCAAGGCCGTCACCGTCACCCTCAACGACGCCCCACCCAACGCCACGGCCAAGCTTCCCGGCTACCCCGAGCCGCAGCCCGACTACCTGGTCATCCACCAGCAGGACCTCCAGGCGGTCGTGAACGCCCTGTGGCAGGGCGGCGCCAAGGGCATCAAGGTCATGGACCAGCGGCTGATCTCGACCAGCGCCGTGCGCTGCGTGGGCAACACCCTGATCCTCCAGGGCCGGGTCTACTCACCGCCGTACAAGATCACGGCCGTAGGGGATCCGGGGAAGCTCCAGCAGGCGCTGACGGCGTCCAAGGCGATTCAGAACTACATGGTGTACGTCGACGTCTACGGGCTCGGGTGGAAAGTGACCGACGACGGGACGGTGACTCTTCCCGGGTACTCGGGCACAGTGGATCTGCACTACGCGAAGCCAGTGGAGTAGGCGTCCGTACGGGAGCTGCCGGTGCGCGTGATCGTCAGAAGCGTCAGCGAACTCTGCATCACCGTAGGCACCCTGATCGTCCTCTTCGTGGTCTACGTCCTCTTCTGGACCGGCGTGAAGGCCGACCACACGATGAGCGACCAGATCCACCAGTTGCAGGACCAGTGGTCGCGGCAGACCGCGCGCCCGAAGGCGGCCCCCACCCCCACCCCCACCCCCTCCGCGCCGCCGAAACCGGCCGCCTACAAGGACGGCAGGCCCTTCGCGATCATGTACATCCCGCGGCTTGGTTTCACGTGGAACAAGCCGGTTCTCGAAGACACCGACGTGAGCACCCTCAAGAAGGGGCTGGGGCACTACGCCGGCACCGCGCGGCTCGGGCAGGTCGGGAACTTCGCGGTGGCCGGGCACCGGCGGACGTACGGCAACCCCTTCGTGAACTTTCCGAAGCTGCGCGAGGGTGACGCGGTGGTGCTGACGGACGGGACCACCTGGTTCACGTATCGGATCGACAAAGGGCCTTACAAAACAGTGCCCACCGACATTGAGGTGATCGATCCTGTGCCACGTAAGTCCGGGTACACGGCTTCGGGCCGCTATCTCACGCTGACCACGTGCGATCCGGAGTGGGGGCACAGCCACCGGCTGATCGTCTGGGCCCATCTCGACTCCACACAGCCCGTGGAGGCCGGGAGACCAGCCGCGCTGCGCCGTTAGTCTGGTGACGTACGGCGTGAGTCTGGTGCCGTGGCGCGACGGAAGGGACGGCATGTACGGCTGGATCTGGCGGCATCTGCCGGGGAACGCGTGGGTGAGGGCGCTGATTTCGCTTGTCCTGGCCCTGGCCGTCGTCTACATCCTCTTCCAGTACGTCTTCCCGTGGGCCGAACCGCTGCTGCCCTTCAACGATGTGACGGTGGACAACCAGTGAGCGCACGGATTCTCGTCGTCGACAACTACGACAGCTTCGTCTTCAACCTGGTCCAGTACCTGTACCAGCTGGGCGCCGAGTGCGAGGTGCTGCGCAACGACGAGGTGTCGACCGCGCACGCCCAGGACGGCTTCGACGGCGTCCTCCTCTCGCCCGGCCCCGGAACCCCCGAGGAGGCCGGAATCTGCATCGAGATGGTGCGGCACTGCGCCTCGACCGGGGTCCCCGTCTTCGGCGTCTGCCTCGGCATGCAGTCGATGCAGGTGGCCTACGGCGGAGTCGTGGACCGCGCCCCCGAACTGCTGCACGGCAAGACCTCGCTCGTCGAGCACGCGGGCAAGGGCGTCTTCGCCGGACTGCCCTCGCCCTTCACGGCGACCCGCTACCACTCGCTGGCGGCCGAGCCGGGCACGGTCCCGGCCGAGCTCGAAGTCACCGCCCGGACGCACGACGGCATCATCATGGGCCTGCGCCACCGCGAACTGCCCGTCGAGGGCGTCCAGTTCCACCCGGAGTCGGTGCTCACCGAGCACGGGCACCGGATGCTGGCGAACTGGCTGGTGGAGTGCGGCGACCAGGGTGCCGTGGCGAGGTCGGTGGGGCTCGCCCCGGTGGTGGGCAGGGCCACGGCGTGACCGCGCTGCGCCCCGAGCGCGAGTCCGAGGCCCCGTACGGGGAGCAGGCGTACGGGGAGCAGGGCGGGTTCGACCAGTGGCACGGCGCACAGGCACAGAGCGCGCCCGGGGTGCCGTACGGTCCGATCGACGAAGAGACCGTCGCGCTGCGGATAGCCGACCTCTCGCCGGAGCGGACGGGCCACGGCAGGTCCATATCGGCGTCTGACGCCTCATCTGCCTCCTCCGCCACAGCAACCCCCGCCGGTGGCCGTGCGGCCCGCAGAAAGGCCGCCAAGGGGCGGCACGGGCGTCATGGGGCCGGTGGGGCGGCCGAGGAGTCCGCGGAGAGTGCCGAGAACGCCCCGCCGGGTGCGGGCGCGCCCCTCTCGCGCGTCGAGGCGCGGCGGCGGCAGCGGGCGAACAAGCCGGGGCCCGCCGTTGTCGCGAGCCGGGCCATCGGCGAGGTGTTCATCACCACCGGTGTGCTGATGCTGCTGTTCGTCACCTACCAGTTGTGGTGGACGAACGTACGGGCGCACGCGCAGGCCGGCAGCGAGGCGAGCCAGCTCCAGAACGACTGGGCGAGCGGGAAGCGCGCCCCGGGGGAGTTCTCGCCGGGGCAGGGCTTCGCCATCCTGCACATCCCCAAGCTGGACGTGGTCGCGCCGATCGCCGAGGGCGTCAGCAACAAGAAGGTGCTCGACAAGGGGATGGTCGGGCACTACAGCGAGGGCACCCTCAAGACCGCGATGCCGGACGCGAAGACCGGCAACTTCGCGCTCGCCGCGCACCGCAACACCCATGGCGAACCGTTCCGGTACATCAACCAGCTCAAGCCGGGCGACGAGGTCGTGGTGGAGACCCAGGACACCTACTACGTCTACAAGATGACGAAGACGCTGCCTGTGACGGCGCCGAGCAACACCACTGTCATCGACCCCATCCCCAAGGGCTCGGGTTTCACCAAACCCGGCCGCTACATCACGCTGACGACCTGTACGCCGGAGTTCACGAGCAAGTACCGGCTGATCGTCTGGGGCAAGATGGTCGAGGAACGGCCGCGCAGCAAGGGCAAGCCGGATGCGCTCATCGAGTAGGGGCAGATGAACGTGGCAGCGACCACCGACGACACCGCAGAGCAGACCGACACGCCCGCCTCCCCGCCGGACCGCCCGCGCGGCGCCGGCCCGGTCGCGACGGCGGTCAGCGTCTTCGGTGAACTCCTCATCACGGCGGGCCTGATCCTCGGGTTGTTCGTCGTCTACTCCCTGTGGTGGACCAACGTCGTCGCCGACCGCACGGCCGACAAGCAGGGCGACAAGGTCAGGAACAACTGGTCCAAGGACAAGGACAGCGGTCCGGGCGCGCTCGACACCAAGGACGGCATCGGCTTCCTGCACGTGCCCGCCATGAAGAACGGCGAGGTGCTGGTCGAGAAGGGCACCGAGACGAGCGTCCTGAACGACGGCGTCGCCGGCTACTACACCGACCCCGTCAAGGCCGCCCTCCCCACCACCGGCAAGAACGGCAACTTCACCCTCGCCGCCCACCGCGACGGCCACGGCGCCAAGTTCCACAACATCGACAAGCTCGAGAAGGGCGACCCGATCGTCTTCGAGACGAAGGACGAGTGGTACGTCTACAAGGTCTACGACATCCTTCCCGAGACCTCGAAGTACAACGTCAAGACCCTCGCCCAGATCCCCGTGGAGTCCGGCAGGAAGAAGGCCGGCCACTACATCACGCTGACGACCTGCACGCCGGTGTACACGTCCCGGTACCGGTACGTGGTGTGGGGCGAGCTGGTCCGCGTCGACAAGGTGGACAGCGCGCGCACACCGCCGAAGGAGCTCCGCTGACGGCGGGGTCGTAGCGCATCGTCCGTGACGCACCGCACGTACGAAAGAGCCCCGGCACCCTCCACAGGGTGCCGGGGCTCTGTCATGCCGTGCGGTGCGCCGCCTATCCGGAGTTGCCCCCGAAGAAGCCGCCGCCGCCGTTGTTGTTGCCGTTGCCGGTGCCCACGCTGGTGAGGGTGATCTGCGTGTTGCCGGGGTCGTTCACCTGGTTGCCCGAGCCCGGGTCCTGCTGGGTGACGATCGCGTTGTCGCCCTGATCGCTGTTGTCGGCGAACTGGATGTTGGTGAAGCCGTTCTGCTGGAGGATCGTCTTGGCGTTCGCCACCGTCTGGCCGACGACGTTCGGGACCTGGGTCTGGGAGACCTTGCCGATCTGGATGTTGACCGACGAGTTCTTGTCGACCTGTGTCCCGGCGGTGGGCGAGGTCGCGACGACCTTGCCGTTCAGGTTCGTGTCGGTGGTCGCCACCTCGGTGCAGTTGCCGACGAGGTTGTTCTGCTGCATCTGCGCCTTGGCGTCGTCACAGCTCTTGCCGCTGACGTCCGGGACCGTGGACTTCTCCTCGGCCTTCGCGACGGTCAGGGTGATGACGGTGCCCTTCTGGACCTCAGCGCCGAGGGCGGGGTCCTGCTCCAGGACCGTGCCGGGGTCCTCGCCGGACACCTTCTCCTTCTTCTCCACCTTGAACTGGTACTTGTCGCCGGTGAGCGTCTCGGAGGCGTCGTCGAAGCTCTGGCCGACGACACTCGGTACGACGACCTTCGGGGCGCCGGTCGAGACGACCAGGTTGATGGTGTCGCCCTTGTTGACGTCGGTGTTCGGCTTCGGGTCCTGGGAGCAGACGCTGCCCTTCGGCGCGTTCCCGCAGGCCTTGCGAGTGGGCTCGGCCAGCTTCAGGCCGGAGTTGACCGCCATCGTCTTGGCGGTGTCGTAGGTCTGGCCGACGAAGTTCGGCGCCGCGAACGGCTTGTCCGTGTTCCCGCTGAACGCCCACTTCCCGATCAGGATCGCGCCCACCAGGACCAGCACCGCCGCCACGACCAGCAGGATCGTCGAGGTGTTCGACTTCTTCTTCTGCTGCTGGCGTCGGCGGTCGGGGCGGTCGTCGTAGCCGAAGCCGCCGTCGTCCGGGTTCATGGGGGGCAGCATCGTCGTGGCGCCGGCACCCGCGTCCGAGCGCAGGGCCGTGGTCGCCTGGTCGTCGCCGTAACCGCCGTAGCCGACCGAACCCAGCGCCGCCGTCGCCGCGACCGGCTGACCGTCGAGGCAGGCCTCGATGTCGATGCGCATGTCGTCGGCGGACTGGTAGCGGTAGTTGGGGTCCTTGACCAGGGCCCGCAGGACGATCGCGTCCATCTCGGGCGTGATCTCGGGGTCGAAGACCGACGGCGGCTGCGGTTCCTCCCGTACGTGCTGGTACGCGACCGCGACCGGGGAGTCGCCCACGAACGGCGGCCGCACGGTCAGGAGTTCGTAGAGGAGGCAGCCCGTCGAGTAGAGGTCCGAGCGGGCGTCGACCTGCTCGCCCTTGGCCTGCTCCGGGGAGAGATACTGGGCGGTGCCGATGACCGCGGACGTCTGCGTCATCGTCATCCCGGAGTCGCCCATCGCACGGGCGATGCCGAAGTCCATCACCTTGACCTGGCCGGTGCGCGTCAGCATGACGTTGGCCGGCTTGATGTCGCGGTGCACGATGCCGGCCCGGTGTGAGTACTCCAGGGCCTGGAGGATGCCGATGGTCATCTCCAGCGTGCGCTCCGGCAGCAGCTTGCGGCCGCTGTGGAGGAGCTCACGGAGGGTGGAACCGTCGACGTACTCCATGACGATGTACGGGATCGAGACCCCGTCGACGTAGTCCTCGCCCGTGTCGTAGACCGCGACGATCGCGGGATGGTTGAGCGAGGCGGCCGACTGGGCCTCCCGGCGGAACCGGGCCTGGAAGGAAGGGTCGCGCGCAAGGTCGACGCGCAGCGTCTTCACCGCCACCGTGCGGCCGAGGCGTGTGTCATGGGCGAGGTAGACCTCCGCCATGCCACCACGGCCGAGCACGTGGCCCAGCTCGTACCGGCCGCCGAGGCGACGCGGCTCTTCCATAGCTTCCTACCAGCCCTCTCCGTCGGTCCCGACCCGCACGGACGTGCGGTCGGAGGCTAGCCGTCCGGGCCTACCGTACCCGGCTGGCTCTGTGTGACCTGGCCAAGCCCGTCACCCGATACAGGACCGGTATCCCAACGTGCACCGATGTGAAGGGGACGTGAGCGGGGTCACTTCTTGCTGTCGATGACCGCCTCCATCACGCTCTTCGCGATGGGGGCCGCGAGACCGCCGCCGGAGATGTCGTCACGGTTGGCGCCGGAGTCCTCGATGACCACGGCCACGGCCACCGGCGAACTGCCGTCGGCGAGCTTGGCGTAGGAGAGGAACCAGGCGTACGGGTTCTCGCTGTTGTCGACACCGTGCTGGGCGGTACCGGTCTTGCCGCCGACGGTGACGCCCTGGATCTTCGCGTTGGTGCCGGTGCCCTTCTCGACGACCGTCTCCATCATCGACTGCAGGATCTGCGCGTTCTTCGAGGAGAGCGGCTGGCTCAGCTCCTGCGGCTCGGTCTGCGCGATGGTGTCGACGTTCGAGGACTGGAGCTTGTCGACCATGTACGGCTTCATCAGCTTGCCGTCGTTGGCGACCGCGGAAGCGACCATGGCCATCTGCAGCGGGGTCGCCGCGGTGTTGAACTGGCCGATCGAGGAGAGCGCGGTCTGCGAGGAGTTCATGTCGTCGGAGAAGACCGAGGCGCTGGAGCGGATCGGGGTGAACTGCTCGGAGTCGAAGCCGAACTTCTTGGCCTCGTCCAGCATCTTGTCGTTGCCGAGGTCCGAGCCGATCTTGCCGAAGACGGTGTTGCAGGAGTACTGCAGCGCGACGCGCATGGTCGCGTTCTTGCAGGGGATGTTGCCCTCGTTCTTCAGCTCGGTCGTGGTGCCCTTCATGATGTAGGGCAGCGGCGAGTCGGTCGCCGTGTCGGCGGACGAGTACAGGTTGTTCTCCAGCGCCGCGGCCGCGGTGACCACCTTGAAGGTGGAGCCCGGCGGGTAGGTCTCGCGCAGCGCCCGGTTGAGCATCGGGTCGTTCGGGTCGACCTTCTTCTGGAGCTTCTGCCAGGCCTTGGAGTCCGTGGAGGTGGAGTTCCCGGCGAACGACGAGGGGTCGTACGACGGGTAGGAGGCCAGCGCCAGGATCTTGCCGGTGGACGGGTCGAGCGCGACGACCGCGCCCTTGCCGCCCTGCTTCGTCAGACCGCTCCACGCGGCCTTCTGCGCGGCCGCGTTGAGGGTGGTGACGACATCGCCGCCCGACTTCTGCTTGCCGGTGATCATGTCGAGGGTGTTGCGGAAGAAGAGCCGGTCGTCGGTGCCGGAGAGGATGCCGTCCTCGATGGACTCCAGCTGGTTGGCGCCGAAGGCCTGCGAGGCGTATCCCGTGACCGGCGCCCACATCGCGCCGTTCTTGTACGTGCGCTTGTACTTCAGGTCGTTCAGCCCGGAGGTGCTGGTCTGGGTGGAGCCGGTGATCGGACTGCCGTCGACGATGATGTCGCCGCGCGGGGTGGAGTAGCGCGCGATGGTGACCCGGCGGTTCTTCGGGTCGTCCTTGAGGCTGTCGGTCTTGACGTACTGGAGCCAGTTGTCGCGCAACAGCAGGGTGAGGACCAGGAGGCCGCAGAAGAGCGCGATCCGGCGCAGGGGCTTGTTCATGACGGGCGGACCACCTGGGTCATCTCGGCGTCGGGACTGGGTGCGGGCGCGGGGGCCGGCCGGCGGGCGGTGTCGCTGATGCGGATCAGGATGCCGATGAGGGCCCAGTTGGCCAGCACGGAGGAACCGCCATAGGCCATGAACGGCATGGTCATACCGGTCAGCGGGATGAGGCCCATGACACCGCCGGCCACCACGAAGACCTGGAGCGCGAAGGCGCCGGAGAGGCCGACGGCGAGCAGCTTGCCGAACGGGTCGCGGGCCGCCAGCGCGGTGCGTACGCCGCGCTCCACGATCAGGCCGTAGATCAGCAGGATCGCCATGATGCCGGCCAGGCCCAGCTCCTCGCCGAAGGTGGCGAGGATGAAGTCGGAGTTGGCGGCGAACCGGATCAGGTCGGAGTGGCCCTGGCCGAGTCCGCTGCCGAGGGTGCCGCCGGAGCCGAAGGCCCACAGCGCCTGCATCGACTGCTCGGAGTGGCCGGCCGCGCCCGCCTGGCTGAGCTTGTACTCCTTCATCGGGTCCAGCCAGGCCTGGACACGCTGCTGGACGTGCGGTTCGAACGTGGCCACACCGACCGCGCCGGCCGCGGACATCAGCAGACCGAAGACGATCCAGCTGGTCCGCTCGGTGGCGACGTACAGCATGATGATGAACATTCCGAAGAACAGCAGCGAGGTGCCGAGGTCCGTCTCGAAGACCAGGATCAGGATCGAGATGAACCAGACGACCAGGATCGGGCCGAGGTCGCGGCCGCGCGGCAGGTACAGGCCCATGAAGCGGCGGCTGGCCAGGGCGAGCGCGTCGCGCTTCACCATCAGGTAGCCGGCGAAGAAGACGGCGAGGGCGATCTTCGCGAACTCACCGGGCTGCAGCGAGCCGAGACCGGGGATCTTGATCCAGATCTTGGCGCCGTAGATGTTGGCCCCGAGGCCGGGCACCAGCGGCAGCAGGAGCAGCACCAGGGCCGCGAACATCGAGATGTACGTGTAGCGCTGCAGGACGCGGTGGTCCTTGAGGAAGATCAGCACGACGACGAAGAACGCGATGCCCAGCGCGGTGTACAGCAGTTGCCGCGGGGCCGCGTTGCCCGCCTGGTTGATGGACTGAAGCAGCTTCGACTGGTCCAGCCGCCAGATGACGACGAGTCCCAGGCCGTTGAGCAGCGTGGCCAGCGGCAGCAGCAGCGGGTCCGCGTAGGGCGCGAACTTGCGCACGCCCAGATGCGCGACGCCGGCCAGCAGGCCGAGGCCCAGGCCGTAACTCAGCAGCCCGGTCGGCACCTTGTCGTCGATGGCCAGGCCCACGTTGGCGTAGGCGAAGACCGGGATGACGACCGCGAACAGCAGCAGCGCCAGCTCGGTGTTGCGCCGGCTCGGTGCGCCGATGGAGCCGATCGTGGACGTGTGGTGCGACGGCGTGTTGGTAGAACTGCTCATCGTGTGACGGGGCCTCTCACGGCTTGCCTGTTACTTGCTGCACTGCGAGACGACCTGCTGCTCTTCCTCCGAAAGGCTGGGACCGGGGCTGGGAGTCGCAGACGGGGTCGGGGTCGGTGACGGTGACGTCGAGGTCGAAGCCGAGGAAGACGGCTTCGGCGTGGCCTTGGACGTGAGGGAGGTGCTCGTGGTTCCCGTGGTGCCACCGGGCTTGGCGGCCGCGGTCTCGCGCTGGGACTCCTTCTTGCACGCGGAGGCCTGCACCCCCAGATCGGCGATCTTCTTCTGGGCGTCCTGGAGACCGCCCTCGGCGATCGTCGCCTTGACCTGCTTCTGCTGGTACGGCGGCAGGTACTTGAGTTCGATGTCGGGGTGGTCCTTCTCCACCTTCGACAGCGAGACCCAGGCGAGGTCCTGGCTGATGCCCCGGTACAGCGCCACGTGCTCGCCGTTGGCGCCGACGAAGTACTGCGTCTGCGTCCAGCGCCAACCGCCGTACAGGCCACCGCCGATGACGGCGAGCGCGAGCACGCTGTAGAAGGATCTCTTGAACCACTTGCGGCCCTTGGAGGGCTTCACGAAGTCGTCGTCGGAGTAGTCCCCGAAGCTGTCCGAGGGGACGTAACCGGTGGTGTCGCCGGAGCCGGGCGGGCCGAACTCGCCACCGCCGCCGCCCTGTCCGGGCACCTGGCGGCCGAGCCCGGAGGCGCGTCCCGCCGGGGTCTGCATGATGTTGGTGTCGTGCTGGTGGAGCTGGTTCTCGGCGACCGCGCCGACGATCACCGGGGTGTCCGAGAGCTGCGCGGCGAGGGTGTCGCCGGTGTCGAGGTCCAGGACGTCGGCGATGATCACCGTGATGTTGTCGGGGCCGCCGCCGCGCAGCGCGAGCTGGATCAGCTCCTGCACGGTCTCCTGGGGGCCCTGGTAGCTGGCGAGGGTGTCCTCCATCGTCTGGTGGGAGACGACTCCGGACAGCCCGTCGGAACAGATCAAGTACCGGTCGCCTGCCCGGACTTCACGGATCGACAGGTCCGGCTCGACATGGTCGCCGCTGCCGAGCGCGCGCATGAGGAGGGCACGCTGCGGGTGCGTGGTGGCCTCTTCCTCGGTGATCCGGCCCTCGTCGACCAGCCGCTGCACCCATGTGTGGTCCTGGGTGATCTGGGTCAGCACGCCGTCGCGCAGCAGGTAGGCGCGGGAGTCGCCGACATGGACGAGGCCGAGCCGCTGCCCGGTCCACAGCAGGGCGGTGAGCGTGGTGCCCATGCCCTCCAGCTGTGGATCCTCCTCGACCATCATCCGCAACTGGTCGTTGGCCCGCTGCACGGCGGTGCCGAGCGAGGTGAGGATGTCGGAGCCCGGCACGTCGTCGTCGAGCGAGACGATGGTCGAGATCACCTCGGAGGAGGCGACCTCGCCCGCGGCCTGGCCGCCCATCCCGTCGGCGATCGCGAGGAGACGTGGACCGGCGTAGCCGGAGTCCTCGTTGCCCTCGCGGATCATGCCTTTGTGCGATCCGGCGGCGAAGCGCAGTGACAGACTCATGCGCACCTCGCCCGTCGGCTCCGGGTACATCCGCACGGTGCCCACCCTCCGGTCGGGAGCGCGCCGGGGTCCGCCAGACGGTCCGCCGCTGCGTGCTCGCTCCGCTCGCTCATTTTCGTACTACTTCCGCAGCTCGATGACGGTCTTGCCGATGCGGATCGGCGCGCCCAGCGGAATCGGTGTGGGGGTCGTCAGCCGGGACCGGTCCAGGTACGTGCCGTTCGTGGATCCGAGGTCCTCGACGATCCACTGGCCGTCGCGGTCCGGGTAGATCCTGGCATGGCGGCTGGAGGCGTAGTCGTCGTCCAGCACGATCGTCGAATCGTGCGCCCGGCCCAGAGTGATGGTCTGGCCCTGGAGCGCGACGGTGGTGCCGGTGAGAATTCCCTCACTGACGACGAGTTTGGTGGGGGCGTTACGGCGCTGCCGGCCGCCCCCGCTCGGCTGTTGCTGGCGCTGCTGCGGAGGCGCCGCCTGCCGGGCGGCCTGCTGCTGCGGTCGTCCGGCTTCCCGTCGCGAGCCGCGCTGTGTGACACGCGTTCCGAACAGGTCGCTGCGGATGACCTGCACGGCCACGATCACGAACAGCCACAGTACGGCCAGAAAACCCAGCCGCATGACCGTGAGGGTCAGCTCTGACATTGCCCCCGCTTCACCCTTCGGCTTGCCGGTAAATGATGGTGGTGCTGCCCACGACGATCCGCGAGCCGTCGCGGAGCGTAGCGCGGGTGGTGTGCTGCCCGTCCACCACGATGCCGTTGGTGGACCCGAGATCCTGGATCACCGAGGGCGTTCCGGTCCGGATCTCACAGTGCCGGCGGGATACGCCGGGGTCGTCGATCCGCACGTCGGCCTCGGTGCTGCGGCCCATCACCAGCGTCGAGCGGGAGATCTGATGGCGGGCGCCGTTGATCTCCACCCAGTACCGCATCCGCGCGCCTGCCGCCGGGGCGGCGGGCGCGGGCTGGAGGTACGGCGCCGAGCCGCGGCCGCCGGGCGGCGGTGCGGCCGGCATGGGCGGGGCGCTCGCGGGGGCGGCGGCGGGCGGATAGCCGTACCCGCCGGCCCGTCCCGCGGCCGGCGGTGCCGCCGGAGCGGGGGTGCCGGGAGCCTGCTGGTTGGTGGAGGAGGCGAGCGTACGGCTGCGCACCCGGTACAGACCGGTGTCGAGGTCGTCCGCCTTCTCCAGGTGGACCTTGATGGGTCCCATGAAGGTGTAGCGCTGCTGCTTGGCGTAGTCGCGCACCATCCCGGCGAGTTCGTCACCGAGCTGGCCGGAGTAGGGGCTGAGCCGCTCGAAGTCCGGCGTGCTCAGCTCCACGATGAAGTCGTTGGGTACGACGGTCCGGTCGCGGTTCCAGATCGTCGCGTTGTTGTCGCACTCCCGCTGGAGCGCGCCGGCGATCTCGACGGGCTGGACCTCGGACTTGAACACCTTGGCGAAGGTGCCGTTGACCAGACCTTCGAGGCGTTGCTCGAACTTCTTCAGGACTCCCATGGGGCACCTCCTCCGTCGTCGCCGCACTGGCTGTCGTACCGACCGCCGTGCCGGCTGTCGTGGTGATTGTCGTGCTGACTGCCTTGGTACTGCTTACTGATCGTATCCACGCGCCGGTAAATCGGCTGGTTCCCCCTTGTCGGCCCGTCGAACTCCTTCGGCACTACTTCCTGTCGCTACTCCTGCCCAGGATCGTAGAGGGGGCCGCAGGCAAGTGTCCCGCACCTGACTGTGGACCTTGCCCCCCTCCTGGGGAGATGGCGGTTACCGGTACGAGGTTGATACGTGAACCGGTCCACGTTGATACGTGGTGAGGGGGGTGGGGTGTTCGGTGGGGGTGGCGTGGAGGTGGCGTGGGGTGGGGCGGGGCGCTGCTGGGAGGGGGTGGGTGGGGCTGCGTGGGGGTCGGTGGGGTGGTGGCGTGGGCTGGTGGGGGTGGCGGGGAGGTGGCGGGCGGCGCCGGACGCGGAGTGAGGGCCTGATGGGGGCCTCGTGCGGGGCGTTCCGCTCGGGGAACGGGGGGTCCTGCCCAGGGGGAAGGGATGTGAATCCACCCCGTGCACCGTGCTAATCTTCTGCATGTCGGAAGGCGCCAGCCCCCTGGGGGAAGGGCCTGAGGACACACCCAATGCGCGGGTGGCGGAATAGGCAGACGCGCTGGATTCAGGTTCCAGTGCCCGAAAGGGCGTGGGGGTTCAACTCCCCCCTCGCGCACAGAGAAACCGACGAAACGGGCTCTCACCAGTGATGGAAGTCACGGTGAGAGTCCGTTTCTCGTTGGTGTGCCGGGCTACTGCCCAGGCGAGGACGTGGCAGGGCCCCGACGGTGAGGTATCTCACGGTCGGGGCCCTGCTGTCATCCACTCCTGCGCAGGTGGCCCGAGGCAAGGGATGCCGTCCGGCTGAGCTGGCGGACACGTACAGGGGCAGCCGGTAAGGGAGACAGACGTGGTGCAGGGACTGGTCCATGAGGGCTTGCAGGTGGGCTGGTGGT
The DNA here is from genome assembly GCF_044766845.1 of Streptomyces sp. NPDC101776. Lineage (NCBI taxonomy): Bacteria > Bacillati > Actinomycetota > Actinomycetes > Kitasatosporales > Streptomycetaceae > Streptomyces > Streptomyces sp. NPDC101776. The sequence continues at coordinate 346,861 of NZ_JBIWMV010000004.1, forward strand.
CCACCCACACCCTTGAGCAGGATTTTCTCTCACGCCGCTCGGCCCTGCGACGCCTATCCGGTCCGCTCTTCGGCGCCGCCTTTGCGCGCGATCCGGACTCCGATGCGCTTGCCGCGCAGACATTTCCGCAGGCCGGCGTGGTCGTAGGCTTTGTCTGCGTGGAGGCGCTGGAGCTTGAAGCGGCGGCCTCGGTAGAGGCTTGTCTCGTTTGGTGACCCTCGATGCGTGGGCTGCGGCCCTTCGCTGTCGTGGGTTTCACCAGCTGAGATGCCGACGAGGAAGGGCAGTCCGTTCGCGTCCGACAGGGCGTGCGCCTTGGAGCCCGGCCTGCCTCGGTCCACGGGGCTCGGACCTGTGTGTTCGCCCCTTTTGGCCCTGCCATCGGCGGCGTCGAGGACGGTGCGGGTGACGTCGATGAGGCCGGCGTCGTCGAGGCGGTGCAGCACGGCTTCGTGCAGGGCCCCAGACGCCGGCTCTCGACCAGATCAGAACCGGCGGTGTGCGGTCGACTTGGACATAGCGAAACATGGCGGCAGAGCTCGCCAGGCGCGGTCGCCGAACAGGACGTAGACGATGGCGGCGAGCGGCGTCTCATCAGACGTGTTCGGCGTTTCGTCGCCCTGCGGCCGCACTCTCGACGGCGGGACCAGAGGCTTCGCGATCTCTCACAGTCCGTCCGGAACAATCCAACTCCACGTACCTCACCCCATGACCAGTCCACGAATGATCACCACGTAAGGCACCGTCTTATGGGTGGAGTCGGCCGGAAAGGATCTCCATGAAGAGTTCGACCCGTGAGCCGTGGCCCGTGCGTGAGAACAGTGGCGACAGTCGGCCCTCGATGCTCTTCTCGCTGGTCCGGGGGACCATGGCAATCAGGCAGCGGGCTTAGAAATAGTGCCTGCGGCCACCGATCTTGCGACCGCTCGCCCCGAGGATCCAGAGGACCGCGCCGACCACGACGAGTACACCGCCCACGGTGGTCAACAGCGATATACCGACCAGCAGGCCGATGATGAGCAGGATGGCGCCAAGGACAATCATTTCGGTTCCGATCTTCAGGTTCTTCGGTTTGGGTGAGAGCCCGGTCGACCGCGTTGTCGGCGGCTGCCGGATCTCTCTCGTGTCACCTCCGAGTGCCCCGGTTTCCGCCGCCCACGCCCACCCAGGTCGCCACCCCCACCTCGCATCCAGAACGGAGGGGAACCGACGTCGCCTGCCGGCCGCCCGGTTCGGCACCTTCTCTCGTTCAACCTCTCGTTCAACGCCGGCCGCGCACCTGGAGCCCGACCGATGTCCGCTGTGCACGGTGACGACGACGCAGGTCAGGAGCCGATCCATCAGGTCCGTCAGGTTCATCGACGCCACGGCCTGGGACCGCAGGTCAGAGGAAGCGTCGGATCGGCACGACGGCCGTCTCCTTGGCGCGCTGGAGCAGTGCGCGCCGCTTCCACCGTCCGGGGCTGATGAGTTCGCTGTGTTCGAGGTCTTCCGTGAAGTGACGGTCCAGCGTCGCGGTGAACGCGGGATCCAGTACGGCGAGCATGACCTCTTCGTCGTGATCGAGGGAGCGGCGGTTGAAGTTCGTCGAGCCGATGAGCGCCGTGGCTCCGTCGACGGTGACGACCTTGGTGTGGAGCATGGTCGGCTGGTACTGGAAGATCTTCACCCCGCACGCGGTGAGGTCCTCGTAGTAGCGCTGGCCCGCGAGTTGGCAGACCCGCTTGTCGGTGTGCGGGCCCGGCAGCAGGATCTGCACGTCGACCCCGCGGCGGGCCGCCGCGCACAACAGCTCGATGAAGTAGGCGTCGGGGGCGAAGTAGGCGGTGGCCAGCCGGAGTCTCTCCTCCGCCGTCTCGATCACCACGCGGAACAGGGTCTGCATGTCCTGCCAGCCGAAACTGGCCGAGCCCCGCACAACCTGCACCACGGCATCGCCCTGCGGGGTGTGGTCGGTGAACCGGTCGCGGTCGTCGAAGAGTTCGTCATGGCACTCGGCCCAGTTCTGGGCGAAGGCGGCGGCCAGCCCGTCCACGGCGGGCCCGCGTACCTCGACATGCGTGTCGCGCCACTCGTCCGGGTTGCGGGCGTCGCCGCACCATTCCTGGGCGATTCCGACACCGCCGGTGAAGGCCGTCTCCTCGTCGACGACGAGGACCTTGCGGTGACAGCGGTGGTTCTGCTTCAGCGGAGACAGATACAGCGGCTTGCGGAACCAGGCCACCTGCACACCGGCCCGCTCCATCGCCTCCAGCTGGTCCTTCTCGATGAGCCGGCTCCCGAAGCCGTCCAACAGCAGCCGTACGCGCACTCCTTCACGCGCGCGCTCCGCCAGCGCGTCGGCGAACCGCTGGGCGATCTCCCCCGTCCAGTACACGAACGTCATCATGTCGACGGTGTGCCGTGCGGACCGGATCCGGCCCAGCATGGCGCCGAAGATCTCGTCCCCGTTGCGCAACGGGAGCAGCGCGTTGCCTTCCGTCGCAGCGATCCCTATCAGCCGCTCCAACTTGCGTCTCGTACGGCGGGCCCGTTCGTCGAGGACCCCGCTGCGGTCCTCCGCGCCACCGGACCCGGGCAAACCGAATGAACCGGCGGTCCCGGTCGTCCCGTTGGATGCTTCGGGTGCGTTCTGCGTGTGTGCCATGGCTGCACCTTCCTGGACAGCGGGTCGGAAGACAAAGCAGAGCCGGTGTCGGGATGGCCCCGTCCTTCGGGGGCATTCGGTACGGCATGGCTACTGGATCGGCAACGGCACGCGGACGCGGCCAGGCCCAACGTGCGGCAAACAGCAAAGCGGTCGCGGCGGCGGCCCGTGCGGGCTTCGTCGCCCGCGGGGTCATCTACGTACTGATCGGTGTCCTCTCCCTGCGGATCGCCTTCTCCGGAGGGGGCGAGCAGGCCGACCGGGGCGGTGCGATCGCGGAGATCGCCCAAAAGCCCTTCGGAACCGTCCTGTTGTGGCTGCTCGGGATCGCCCTGGCCGGGATGGCCCTGTGGCGGCTGTCCGAGGCCGCCTTCGGACAGGCGGGCCCCGACGGCGACAAGCCGGGCAAGAGGGCGATGGCCGCGGGCCGTTCCGTCTTCTACGGCTTCGTCGCGTACTCCGTGCTCTCCTACGCGGCCGGGGACAAGAGCAGCGGCAGCGGCAGCTCCGACAAGAACTCCCAGGACGTCACGGCGAAGGCGCTGGACTGGCCCGGTGGGCAGTGGATCGTAGGCATCGCCGGTGCCGCGGTGACCGGGGCCGGCGTATGGATCGCCGTCCGGGCCATCATGCGCAAGTTCGAGAAGCACCTCAAGATGGCGGAGATGTCCCAGAGGACGCGTCAAGTCGTCGCCTTCTTCGGTGTGTTCGGCGGTACGGCCCGCGGCGTCGTCTTCGCCACGGCGGGCGGCTTCGCCATCGCGGCGGCCGTCCAGCACAAGCCCGGCAAGGCCAAGGGCATGGACAACACCCTGCGGACGTTCGCCGACACCCCCGCGGGCCCCTGGCTGCTGGCGCTGATAGCCGTCGGCCTCATCGCCTTCGGAATCTTCTCCTGGGCCAACGCGCGCTGGCGCGACGTCTGACCGAGGGAAGAACGCGGCACACCCACCACAGCAGGACGACTGCACTGGACGCCTTGTCGAAAACCCGGGCGCTTCCGCTTTCCCACCTCACCCCGACCGGGCGCTCGCCACACCGGTCCGCGGACAGCATCGGACGAGGAGCACACCCTGATCGCGCACGCTGTGCGGCTCCCCAGCCGCGTGGAGTGTGTGGGCGAAGGCTCGGAGGGCAGACGGTCAAAGCGATGGATATCAAACGCGAGGTATCTGGCCAGGGCGCCCGTCCGGAAATCGCTCCGGACGAGGCCGAGACGGTCGCTGCACCGGTCGACGGGGCGGTGGCTCGATCCGTGTCACCCGTGTCACCCGTGTCACCCGTGCCGCCCAACGCGGCCGCGGCACGTGATGTGATCGCCGAGCTGCTGACATCACGCTGCTGCGGTCCGGAGGGACAGAGACCGGCGGACACAGCGGTGACCGACGCCCTGCTGGTGACTTCCGAGCTGGTGACCAACGCGATTCGCCACGGCGGTGGCATCACCGAATTCGCAGCTGAAATCACTGACGAGGGACTGTACATCGCCGTCGGTGACGCGAGCACGCGCCCACCAGTGATCCCTGACAAAGAAGAAACACAAACGATGCGGGTGGGCGGCTACGGCTGGCGCCTGGTGCGCCGCCTTGCCTCGAAGGTCTCCGTGGCTTTCCACTCCAGGGGCAAACACATTACCGCGCTGGTCCCCCTCGCGTGAGCCGACCGACTGTCGAATTCCCTTCCTGTGTTGATGTGTGGGATTTCGGATGACGGGCACACGCCTTTCCGAGAGACCGTATACGAATGTTAATGGGCGCCAATTCCCTGCGCAGTCGCAGCTGTTGAGCGTGAAATATATCTCTATGAAGGAGCAGTTTTATGAGTGACAACATCTGGGGCTACCAGCCGACCTCCGGTCACACCGCGGGGGCCGATCTGACCGGCTACAAGGTTGAGGCCACGGACGGCGGCATCGGCAAGGTCGACAAGCACTCGGACGACGTCGACTCCTCGTATCTGGTGGTCGACACCGGCGTCTGGATCTTCGGCAAGCACGTTCTGCTGCCGGCCGGCACCGTGAGCTCCATCGATCAGGCCGAACAGAAGATCTACGTCAGCCTCACCAAGGACCAGATCAAGAACTCCCCGGAGTTCGACAAGGACAAGCATGTCGGTGACGCGGGCTACCACGAGCAGGTGGGTGGCTACTACACCGACCACCGCGGCATCTGACACCTCAGCCCGAACCCGCACGAGTGGGGGCCGACCGCAGAACATCGCGGTCGGCCCCCACCTGTGCGCGAGGCCGCAGCCTTGGAACGGCCCGAATTACCGAGTCCCCGGATACCGCGATATCTCAGGCCGCGGGGCTTCGCCCGAGTCCGCTTCGGCCTGCCGGGGTCAGGACGTTGTGCAGTCCGGCAAGCCCGGTGACCAGCGCCAGGCGGTCGTCCTGGGGCATTGCCTCGATGGCCGAGGTCAGCATCGCTTCGCGCTCGGTGCGAATCTGTTCCAGGTGGTGCTTGCCGGCTGTGGTCAGACGCAGAGTGACTTCGCGCCCGCTGTCGGGGCTGGGCAGGCGCTCGATGAATCCGGCGGCCTGAAGGCGGTCGCAGAGCCGGCTGACGGAGGGCGGGGCGGCACGCAGGAGTTTGCCGAGCGCCCGCATGCGTATGCCGTCGTCGCGGTCCACGAGGTACATCAGGCGCAGCTGAGATGTGGACACCGAGGTCGTGGTGACGGTGCCGCGTGCGTGTTCCCACAGCAGGTCGAGCAGTTCGGCGACGTCACTCGCCGAGGGCGTCGCGTCCCCTGCGAGCCGCTGGGTGTCGAAGTCTCGTGGTGGCATGGCCTCCCCGTCGGCGTGCCCCGCCCCTGTTCCGCGATGGTGAGCGCGGTCCGGGTCAGGCGCTGCTGTCCGGTCCGGTGGGGCGGGCCGGTATGGCTTCCTCCGTGTCCGCCCGCGAGTCTCCCGAGCCGGAGGTCTCACGCTCGGCCCTGTCGGGGAAGGCCGTGAGGTATTCCAAGCTACCCGTGATCGTGAGGAGCCGGTTCAACTCCGGGGTGCGCTCTTCGAGGTGGAGGAGCACCCCCGCTTCGTCGGTACGGCGCCGGATCATCAGCAGGGTCGAGAGCCCCATCGAGTCGACGCAGCCCAGTCCCGCACAGCCCAGGTGCAGGTCACGCAGGCCCGGACGGGCGGCCAACCTACCGGTGACGGTCTCAAGGAAGGCGTCGGCGTTGTCGTAGTCGAGGTCGCCGTGCAGGTCTATGCGCACCGTGGTCTCGGTGTCGACGGCCGTCAGGCGCAGGTGACTTGAGGGGAGATTGTTCACGGGTGGTTCCTGGCGGAGGCGGAGGGGACGGAGTTTGTGGCGGCGAGCCGGCTGGTGGCGTCGTGGAGCATGCGGGTGGCCCGCGCGAAGTCCTTGAGCTCGCCGGCCAGGAGGTGCAATGCGGGCGGCAGGCTGTTCGCGGGCACGCCGCGTGCGGTGAGGATGGAGGCGGTCCAGGTGATGAACCCGGTGAACAGGTCGACGTCGTCGAGGTAGAGGGCGGTGGCGAGGAAGTCCACGATGTGCGCCAGGTCCTCGGCGGTGTGTTCGCGCTCCGGGTCGCTGTACTGCCGCATCGCGGGGAAAGCCGCTTCCAGCCCGTGCAGCACCGATCGCACGAGACGGGTGCCCGTGCGGGTGACCATCGTGTATTCCTGGTCGTCCAGGTGCGGCAGGTCGTCGATCGTCTGGTGGCCGCTCCCCGGCCGCGGCAGCGGGTCGTTCTGGATCCGGTCGGCCGCCGAGCGCGCGTCGGCGCCCCAGGCATCCGCGCCCAGCAGCCGGGCGTAGCGGCCGTCGGGTCCGAAGGCGGCACCGCCGACCAGGACGGGCACTCCCACGGCCTGACAGGCGGTGATCGTGGCGTGCGCGGTGGGCAGCCTGGTCGCGATGGAGCTGGAGAGCGCGACCAGTTCGGGTCCGGTGCGGTGCAGATGCGCGATGAGGTGCGGTGTGGGGACCTGGGCACCCAGGTAGTCGACCTGCCAGCCGCGCAGTTTCAGCACCTCGGCCAGCAGACGAGCGGGCAGCGCGTGCCATTCCCCGTCCACACAGGCCACCGTGATCCGCCCGCGGCCGGTGGTCGTGCGCGCGGCCGGGTGGACGGAGAGCGCCGCGACGGCACGGTCGTTGATGGCGGTCGCCGCGTGCTCCTGCGCGACGCTCATCCGGTTGGCGGCCCATTCCTCACCGACCCTGGCCTGGACCGGGGCGATCACGTCGAGCAGCACGCTCTCCGGCGCGAGCCCGTCGTCAACAGCCCGCAGGACAAGCCCGGTTGCCGTGTACTCGTCCCCGGCGAAGACGGCTTCCCACAGTCCCGTCACCAGACACGTCATGTCCGAGGGCGTGGTGAGGAAATCGGTGCTCATGCGGTGAACCTGCCCCGAGTACGGCCGTTCACCGCACTGAGATGGTGGCTGCGCGGCGCGGAGACCACCACGACGGCCATGTCGTCGTGCTGCCCCCTGCCGACCCACTGCGCGGCGAGCATCTGGATGTGGTCGACGATGCTCTCGGCGGGCATGCCTGCGCACCCGGCAAGGGCGCGCCGCAGACGTTCCTCGCTGAACATGGTGTCGCCCAGCGGGCCGCCGCGGGCCTCGGTGATCCCGTCCGTGTACAGCACGCACGTCTCGCCCGGCGCGAGGACGAGATCGGCGGTCTCGGCATGGACGTCGGGAATGGCCCCCACCAGGGTGCCCCTGGTGTCGGCCTCCTCCACCGTGCCGTCGCTGCGGACGATCAGCGGAGGCGGGTGGCCCGCGCTCGTCACCCGCATCCGCACCGAACGGCCCTCCCGTACGGCGGAGGCCAGAACCATGGTGGCGAAGCGGGTGTGGTGGGAGTTCAGCAGCGCCATGTTCAGCAGTCTGAGCATGCGCTGGTGGTCGTCGGCGAGGGGAAGCAGAGCGTGCAGGGTGTTGCGGATCTTTCCGGTCAGCACGGCGGCTTCCAGCCCCTTGCCGCACACGTCTCCCAGCACGACAAGTGACGGGTCGCCCTCGGTGATCGCCGGGTGGACGTCGTAGAAGTCCCCGCCGATTCTCTGGTGGTCCTCCGAGGGACGGTAGCCGCCCGCGAAGTCCACCCCGGACACCTGGTGGAGCGGGGGTGGGAGCAACTCGCGCATCAGGACATCGGCGATGGCCGACTGGTCCGCGTACAGCCGGGCCGCCGACATCGCGGCCCCGGCCCGTGCGGCGAACAGCCGGGCGAAGATCTCCTCCTCCTCGGTGAACACGGCGCTGCTCGAACGGCGCAGGAGAATCAGCGCTCCGGCCGGTACACCGTGCCCGGGCAAGGGTGTGATCACCATCGAACCGACGAGTCCGAAGTTCTCCGGCACGACCCAGTCCGGCGCCGCGGACGGGTCGACCCAGCGGGTGGGGACGGGAGGGAAACCCTGTAACGCCTCTCCGAGGCCCGGCACGTCGTTCGGATCGACGCTCTGGTACGAGGCGGCCGGACTCTCACCGCGCAGGCAGGTCACGACCGGCAACCGGGTTCCGCGGAGCGGGGCGACGACGAGGGCCGCGTCGGCGAGGTGTTCGGCCGCCAACTGCGCGGCGACGTCCATGCACCGGTCCAGGTTCAGGGAGGAGAGCAACAGGTTGGACGCCCTGCCCAGGAACGCGGTCCGCTCACGCTCCACCCGCAGGGCTTCCTGGACCAGGCGGTGATCGGTGGCATCGACCAGCCACCACAGCACCGTGCCGCCGTCCTGAACCGTGGGACACGCCTCGAAGACCCGCTCGTCCACCTCGCCCGACACCGCGAGGGACCGGTCCCCGCCGGCCTGGCGGGGAACACGCAAGGCCGCGTGCGCCGACGACAGCCATGCCGGGACGGCATCCGCCATCACGGCCCCGGGCCGCGCCCGGGGCAGAAGCGCCCCGGCCGCCTCGTTGACCAGGACGAGCGTGCCCTGGAGATCAGCCACCAGTACCGGATAGGGGGCCTTGCTCCACAGGGATCCGGACTGTTCGCCGATGTCGCTTTCCGCGTTGGTGGGAGTCACCAAATGTCGAGGATCCGCTGGGCGAACCCCTCACCTCATACCCTCATAGGAAACGTTGCCGTCCGGCAACCATCTCCCATCCCCTACCCCCTGGCAACCAGCCCATTCCGAAATCACCGGCCGCCGGGCCGTGTTCACTCCGGCTTCGCAGCGTCAGAGTGAAACAAGCCACAAGAGACCTGCCCAAGAACTTTGCATGATCTGCGCAACCCGGGGAATGCGCTGCTCGCACCGCATCTGAATACGGCGGAAGGGGAGATCGCAATGACGGAGACGGTGGAACTGGCGGGTTCGCCGACAGCCACGGAAGCGGAGGAACTGCCGTGGATCGAGGACGCCGGAGATGTCGCGCCGCGTGACGCTCGGGCTCTCTCCAAGGTGTTCTTCGACCAGTTGCAGGTTCTGGAGGAGGGGACGCGGGAGTACCAGTACGCGCGCAACACCCTGATCGAGATGAACCTCTCCCTGGTGAAGTTCGCAGCACGCCGCTTCCGCAACCGGGGCAACGGTGACATGGAGGACATCGTCCAGGTCGGCACCATAGGGCTGATCAAGGCGATCGACCGGTTCGACCTGTCCCGCGAGGTCGAGTTCACCTCCTTCGCCATCCCGTACATCGTCGGCGAGATCAAGCGCTTCTTCCGCGACACCAGCTGGGCCGTCCACGTCCCGCGCCGACTGCAGGAACTGCGTACCGAGATAGCCAGGTGCAAGGAGACGTTCGCCCTCGACGCGGACCGCGAACCCACGGTGAAGGAACTCGCCGAGCGACTGGAACTGAGCGAGGAAGAGGTTGTCGAGGGGCTGATCGCGTCCAACGGCTACACCGCGGGCTCACTCGACACACCCACCAACACGGCCGAAAACACCGGGAGTTCGGAGAGCGCCGGCCTCGCCGACTTCCTCGGCTCCGAGGACCCTGAGCTCGAGAAGGTCGAGAACCTGCACGCGCTCGCACCGCTGATGCGCACCCTGGACGAGCGCGAGCGCCTCATCATCGACATGCGCTTCGGCCTGGAGATGACCCAGGCCCAGATCGGCGCCGAACTCGACGTCTCCCAGATGCACGTCTCCCGGCTCCTGTCGAAAATCCTGCGCAAGCTCCGCGCCGGCATGGCCGACGAAGACAGCGCAACCGCTCCGTAAACGCTCTGAACGACATGAAGCGGGGCCATCCATAGGCGTGGAGGGCCCCGCTTCGCGGACCGCGAAGTCGAGTACGCCCTGCCCGTGGCCGCGCCGACGAAGAACAGCGGCTTCAGCGGGGCAGGGGTGGTCCAGAGGGTGGGGGGGCGCGACCGACGGGGCCCGAGCCGATGACGAGGCGAATCCCCAATCGTGTCGGTCGCGCTCCCTGAATCCGAGGCTCCGGTGTGCGATCTCCTGGATCAGAGGCTCGACCAGTGCCGTGATCGCACGCTGTCCGTCGACGTCAACGCCTGCGCCCGCCGGCTCGTCTTCGGACGCGCCGCGCGCTTCTACCCCGAGGTGGAAGCCGCCTTCCAGCCGTACGGACTGCGCTACCACCAGCAGACCGGCCTGGCCGAACAAAGAGCTCCACTCTCGGCGTCCCTCACCCGGCACGCCGATGGCAGCCGACCGTGGGGCATCGCGCTGCTGCGTGCCGAGGGCGACCACGAACTGAGCCGCGAACAGGTGCAGCGGTATATCCAGGGCGAGTCGCGAGGGTGAGGCGTCGTACTGCTTGGCGAGTTCGGTGAGCGGGCTGCCTCGTCGGTGAGCCGGCCGGTGGCGAGCGGCAACCAGGGGATGAAGCTGATGCCCTGCTCGGTCGATCAGTCGAGCAGCTCTTCCGCCGCCGAGCCGGCAGAGGCTCAGTTCGGCCTGCTGACGGAGGTAGGGCGGGGCGGCCGACGGGTGTCCAGAGGTCGGGGCCCTGGCGGGTGAGGCCGGCCTTCGTCGCGATGACGATGTCGTCGCCGTGTGTGTGGGGGCAGGGCCTCGTGCAGGAGGTTCTCGGCGACCTCGGGGCCGTAACTGTCGGCGGTGTCGAAGAAGTTCACGCCGAGTTCGACGGAACGCTTCAGCACGCGGACGGCTTCGTCACGGTCCTTCGGATCGCCCCAGACGCCCTTGCCGGTCAGCTGCATCGTCCCGTAGCCGAGGCGGTTGATCTCCAGGTCGTCGCCGAGGCGGAAGGTGCCGGAAGCGGCCGCGGGGCGGGTGTCGGTTGTCTTGCTCATGGAGGGTGGTCATACGTGTCAGGGTCGGGCCGGATCGGGGTGACCTCTGGCCCCGGCGCCCTTGGAGGTGGATTGCCTCGTCGTCGAACGCGCGAAAATCTATGTTTGTTGAAGTAGACATTGGGGTTGGGTCGTGGTTATGGTTCTCTCGTAGCCCAGAGAAACAGCAGGGCCTGGCAGACACGAACTGCCGGGCGGAGCAGTACCCGCAGGTGCAGTGCGCAGGACGGTGCGGTGGTGGAGTTCCGAAGCCAGAGCGGTTGCAGGACGGCGACGGGGCTGACGGCCGGACCGGGTGGCCCGCAGTGATGAGGGGCCGCCGTGAGCAGGACCGCAAGGGCAGTTCGCATCACCGGAAGTACGTAGCACGAGCAGTACGCAGTACCCCACGTGTAAGCAGTTGATCCCAGAGGGAAGAACGGAGGAGCCGAGCGCCATCAGGATCGCCCGGGCCGACATCTTGAACCCGGGTACCGCAGGACATCGATAGTGAGGTGGTCTCCGGTCAAGCAACCGCGATCCCAGCATCCCCGACGGCATTCAGGCCGGGGCTGCGGAAACAGAAGGCCGGCGCGGTAACGGGGCCGGCAGATGGTGTAGGAGTTCCTTCGGGGCCCTGGTGCGATGAGCACCAGGGCCCCTCGACGCGTTCCACAGAGAGGTGCAGATGACAGCAGACGACTCGTTCGGCCGTATCGACGACGACGACTACCCCGCCTACACGATGGGCGGAGCCGCCGAACTTCTCGGCACCACCCAGGGCTTCCTGCGCGCCATCGGCGAAGCGCGCCTCATCACCCCGCTCCGCTCCGAGGGCGGGCACCGCCGCTACTCCCGCTACCAGCTGCGCATCGCCGCCCGCGCCCGCGAACTCGTCGACCACGGCACATCTGTCGAGGCTGCCTGCCGCATCATCATCCTCGAAGACCAGCTCGAAGAAGCCCAGCGCATCAACGCCGAATACCGCCGCACCGCCGAAGCAGCGAACCCGACGACCACCGCCGTGGACGGCTGAGCCCGGCGGGCTCCATGGGAGCTTCGCCGCTGCCGCCCACGCAGACTGCCCGGAACGCACAGCGCTCCGGGCACCTTCGTGCTCCCGTGCTCTCGTGTCCCTTGCTCCCGGTGAGCGGGAAGGCGCTCCGGTGTCCGGTGATCTTGATGATGAGCGAGGCGACGAGAAGCGCCAGGGTTCCCCGGGCCGGTCAGGAGATCCCGAAACCGCCGAGCAGCAGTCCGCCCGCGACGCCTCCGCAGGCGATCCCCGGTTTCGCAGGCGGCGCGGGTCGCGTCGAGGAAACGAATCACCAGGTCAGCGCACTACCTCTTGATCACTCAAGTCGGTGAACCATCCCATCGGCCAGAAACATGATCGCGCCGGTGGAGTCCTTTTCGGTCGGAAGAGATGCTCCGCTGGAAGGGGATGTTCATGGCTGCGCTGTATTGATCCAGGCTCGTTGCGGCTCTTGCTGCCGCCTGCGCTCTCGTGCTGACGAGTTCCTCGGTGGCTCAGGCCGGTGCAGTCGGGTCGACTCCTGTCCGGACCTTCGAGTACAGCGTCGGCGGTATGACGGTGAAGATTCCGACCGGCTGCCCGTTCACGCACATCGTCCGAGGTGGCGGGAGGAAGATCACCTATCGGAACGCGGGCGTCGACTGTGCCTTTGTCGGCGCGCTGAGCAGCGGGTTCTGCAACTGGCGCATCGACTTCACGTGTGCCGACACCAGCAACAGGACCTATCGGACGTCCCGAGGGCGAACGCACCCCGAGTGCAAGATCGATCCGATGAGGAACAACTCTCCCCAGACGTTGCCTCGTTATGGAAAGGCGTGCGCGCATCTCTACGTGAACGGGGTGCGGCGGGTTAGTCAGTGCCATCACGTCACGAAGTGAGTCGTTCATGATCGATCAGCAGCAGGGGCGGGAGCAGTCCGGGGAGGCGCGACGGCGGTCGGTCGGGGTTGCCGCATTCGTGGTGGGACTGGTGGGGACGCTCGCCTTCTTCGCCTCCTTTCCCGGGTTGCCGCATGTCATCGACTGGGGGGCGATCGTCGTCGCCGTTCTGGTGGGGGCGCTCGCCCGATGGATCTGCCAGTCCTGGATGGGGAAGCGGAGCGGAGAGGGCGAGTGAGTTCGGGCACCGTGTTGCGGCAGCGGCAGCGGCAGCGGTAGCGGCGGTGCGGGAAGTGGTCTGGGCGTTGGCTCAGCTGATGCGTCGGTGATCCCGTCTCAGGTGAGGACAATCACGCGCTGTTCTCACCTGAGACGGAGGCCGGGTGCGGGGCGCCGGGTATCGGGTGCCCGGTGCGGGGTCAGGCCACGAGGCGTTCCGCAAGGGCCTTGGCCTTCGTTGCCGCGTCGCCGAGGGCGCGCTCGCGGGAGGCCTCGTAGAGCGGGACCAGGTCGGACATCGCCGGGTTCTGCGGGGCCATGGTGAGCTCCGGGACGATGAACTCGAGGTCCGTACCGAGGGCGTCGGCGAACACCGCGCTCAGATAGTTCTGCACGTACTCGAACCCCTCGCGCGGCGTACCGGGCCCGTAGGCGCCGCCGCGGCTGGCGATCACGGTGACCGGGGTGCCCTTGACCTTCGAGTTCTCGGTGCCCGCGGTCCGGCCCATCAGGATCACGTTGTCCAGCCAGGCCTTCAGGGTCGAGGGGATGGCGAAGTTGTACATCGGGGCGCCGATCAGCACCGCGTCCGCCCGCTCCAGCTCCTCTATGAGCTTCACGCGCTCGGCGAAGGCCGCCGCCTGCGCGGGCGTGTGCGTGGCCGGGTCGGCGAAGCCGGCGGTGTGGGCGTCGGCGGTGATGTGCGGGACGGGGTTCGAGGCGAGGTCGCGGTGGATCACCGTGCCCTCCGGGTGCTGCTCCTCCCAGGACGTGCGGAAGGCGTCCGCCACGGCGCGGGACGCGGAGGCGCCGGAGGGGAACACGGAGGAGTCGATGTGCAGGAGCGTGGCCATGGGGGTCTCCGGGGGTTGAGCGCGCACTGGGAGGCGCGCACTGAGCAGAAATCTCAGTAGCTGAAGTTTCGTACTCGACTATGGATAACACAGGTACTTACTTTTTTTCACCCCTATACGGGAGGGCAGTACCCTGAAGCCATGACGGTCGAGCAGGAACACGGCGCGGACCTGTGCAAGCAGGTCGACAAGGGCATCACCCGTGTCTTCCTGCTGTTCGGAAAGCGCTGGACCGGGCCGATCGTGGCCGTCCTGATGGCGCAGCCCATGCACTTCTCCGACCTGCGCCGCGCGATCCCGGGCATCAGCGAGCGCATGCTCTCCGACCGGCTCACGGAGCTCGGCGCGGCGGGGCTGCTCGTCCGCGAGGTCGACGAGGGGCCGCCCCTGCGGGTCTCCTACCGGCTGACGGACGCGGGCAAGGCCCTGGCCCCGGCCCTTCGCGAACTCGGCGAGTGGGCCAAGGTGCATCTGCCCGAGGGGTGGCAGTCGGGCGCGTGCTGAGGCCTGTCCGGCGCGAGGCCCGGTGCATGCGGGGTTGTCGGGGGCGAGGCTCTGTGGGTGTGCCTCTGTTCGGTGCCAGGCCCGACGGGCTGGTGCGGGTCTGTCCGGTGCGAGGCACGGTGGGCGGATGCGGGTCTGTCCGGTGCGAAGCCTGACGGGTGGGGTCCGGGTCTGCGGTGCGTCCCGGGTTTTCCACAGCTGTGGAGTTGTCCACAGGGTCTGACGTGTTTTCGCCACCGGCTGTACGGTCGTCGCGAGTTGATGTTCGGGCGAGCGCAGGTGAGCGCGATGGGTGTACGGGGGAGGCGGTCGGTATGACCGAGGCCGGTATCGGTGTGGGGCGCAGGCTGCCCGGGGTGCGGGGCTTCGCCACGTGGCCCGTGGAGGGGTCGCCCAAGGAAGAGGGGAAGGCGCTGCGGGAGAGCGTCCCGCACAGCGCGCACGCCGCTCTCGACCTGGACGGTTCCCGCCCCGACGCGGTGACCGCCGTCGAGGAGTCCGGTCGCGGCCGTATCCCCGGGCTCACGCCGATACGGGTGGGCAGGATGGCGGCCACGCCCTTCGCGTTCCTGCGCGGTTCGGCCGGCCTCATGGCCTACGACCTCGCCCGCACCCCCATGACCCGGATCGGCGCCCAGATCTGCGGTGACGCCCACGCGGCCAATTTCGGCCTGTACGGCGACGCCCGCGGCGGCCTGGTCATCGACCTCAACGACTTCGACGAGACCGTGCACGGCCCCTGGGAGTGGGACCTCAAGCGACTCGCCGCCTCACTGGTGCTCGCGGGCCGGGAGGCGGGCGCGGACGAGGACACCTGCCGTACGGCGGCGCACGGCGCGGTGGGTTCCTACCGCCGCACCATGCGGCTGCTGGCGAAGCTCCCGGTCCTGGACGCGTGGAACGCCATCGCGGACGAGGAGTTGGTCTCCCACGCCGACGCCCGTGACCTGCTCGGCACGCTGGAGCGGGTCTCCGAGAAGGCGCGGGGCAACACCAGTGGACGGTTCGCGGCCAGGTCGACCGAGGCCGCCGAGGACGGCGGGCGCCGTTTCGTCGACGCCTCGCCGGTACTGCGCCGGATCCCGGACGCGGAGGCCGCGGCGGTGGCGGCGTCCCTGGAGGACTATCTGGACACGCTCTCCGAGGACCGCCTCCCGCTGCTCGCCCGGCACACGGTGCACGACGTCGCCTTCCGCGTCGTCGGCACGGGCAGCGTGGGCACGCGGTCGTACGTCGTGCTGCTCCTGGACCACCGCGGCGAACCGCTCGTCCTCCAGGTGAAGGAGACCCGCCCCTCGGCGCTGGTGCCGCATCTGCTGACCGCCGGGTTCGAGGCGCCGCCCGTCGCGCACGAGGGCCGGCGCGTGGTGCTCGGGCAGAAGCGGATGCAGGTCGTCAGCGACATCCTGCTGGGCTGGACGACGGTCGACGGACTGCCGTTCCAGGTACGGCAGTTCCGCAACCGCAAGGGCAGCGTCGACCCGGCCGCCCTCGCCGCCGACCAGATCGACGACTACGGCCGGATGACCGGCGCCCTCCTGGCCCGCGCCCACGCCCACAGCGCCGACCCGCGCCTGGTCGCCGGCTACTGCGGCAAGAAGGACGAACTGGACGAGGCGATAGCGACGTTCGCCGTGACCTACGCCGACCGGACCGAGGCGGACCACGCGGAGTTGGTGGGGGCGGTGCGGGCGGGGCGGATCGCGGCGGAGATGGGGGTGTAGGTGGTGTCCGTGGGGGTGGAAGGGCAAGCGGTCGGTCGGGCGGTCAGTCGGGCGGTCGGTCGGTCGGGCAGTCGGGCGGGCGGTTGGGAGAGGGGCGGGGAGACGGGCGTGAGGCCGACCGCGATCGAGGTCGGGGGGAGCTGATCGCGACGACGGGAGCTGGACCCGCCAGTCCCCGGCGCTTAACCCGCCAGTCCCTGGGCGGACCTCCCCCCGAGTCGGACCTCGCCCCGAGCGGGCCCTTGCCCCAAGCCGGACCCCGTTCCCAAGCCGGACCTCGCCCCAAGTCGGACCCCGCCCCCCGCCAGACCCCACCCCGCGGCAGCAAGTCCCCTCCACCAGCTCCCCTCCACCAGCCCCCCCACCCCCGATCCCCCATAGCCCATCGCCCCGTGGCCTACGCTGGTCGGGTGACGACCCCGGAAGCTGAGCAGTCCCAGTCCGCGCCCGTTGGTGAACCGGTGCCGGAGCAGGCGGGTGCCGAGGTGCCGTCTGCCGCCGGAGCCGTGGAAGGTGACGGTTCCGCGAGCGAGGGCACCGGAGCCGGTGCGGACGCCACGGTGCCGGTGCCCGAGGGCACGGCGAGCGGTGCGGCCGATGCCGTCCCGGCGGAGAGCACGGCGCCCCGGCCCGAGGAGCGGTTGGAGCGGGCGGTACGCGCCGCCGAGCAGGCGTTGATCGAGTACGAGATCGCGGTGGACACCTTCCGCATCGAGGTCGAGAACTTCTCCCGGCTGCACCACCAGAAACTCGGCCCTATGTACTCCCGGCTCGACGAACTCGACGCGCAGATCGCCGAGGCCGTCGCCGCCCGCACCGGCGACCCCGAGGACATCCGCAAGGCGGACGAGGCCCGCGCCCGGGTGATGCCGATGCCCGCGGTCGAGGAGCTGTTCCACGGCTGGATGGACGGCGACGGCCTGTTCCCGGAGGCCGCCGCCATGCTCACGGACCAGCCGGTACGCCCCCCGCAGCGGGTGCGCCCCAGCGAGGAGGCCCGCAAGCTCTACCGCGAGCTGGCCCGCAAGGCCCACCCCGACCTGGCGCAGGACGACGACGAGCGCAAGCGGCGCGAGGAGTTCATCACCCGGGTCAACGCCGCCTACAGCCGCGGCGACGCGCCCCTGCTGCGCGAGTTGGGCGAGGAGTGGGCGGCGGGACCGGCCCCGGTGGAGCGCGGCCCGAGCCCCAGCGAGGAGCTCTACGCCCGCCTCGAGTGGCTCGCCCACCGCAAGGAACTCCTCACGCTCGTCGCCCGGGAGCTGGAGGAGGGCGCCATCGGCTCCATGCTCCGGATCGCCCCGGACGACCCCGACCGACTGCTCGACGAGATCGCCGAGCAGTTGCTCACTCAAGTCGCCGAGCGGGAAGCGGAGTTGGCGTCGCTGCTCGGGCAGCAGAATGCGTCCGAAGATCCGGCGGGCAGTTCCGAAGGTCCGTCGGGTAGCGTCGAGGCATGAGTTTCGGAGCTGGTGTGCCCACGGTCGAGGTCGGCGACCTCAAGGACGGCGACTTCCTGTTGGACGTCCGCGAGGACGACGAGTGGCAGGCGGGTCACGCCACGGGGGCGCTGCACATCCCCATCAGTGAATTCGTGGCCCGGTACGGCGAGTTGACCGAGGCGGCGCCGCAGGACGGGCGGGTCCACGTGATCTGCCGCTCCGGCGGACGTTCGGCCCAGGTCACGACGTATCTGACCCAGCAGGGTATCGACGCCGTGAACGTCGACGGCGGCATGCAGGTGTGGGCCGCCACCGGCCGACCCGTCGTCACGAACGAGGGCCAACCGGGCTTCGTGCTCTAGGAGTTCGGGGCTTCGAGGGCCGGGAGTCCGGGGCTTCGCGAGCGTGGGAGTTCGGAGCTTCGGGGTCTGTCCGAGGGCGTAGCCCACCGGATGGGTCGTAGCCGTCGGATGGGTCCTAGCCCACCCGACGGGTCTTAGCCCAACGGATGCGTCGCCAGCAGATCCCCCAACGCCTCCTCGTGTGCCGCCGCCGGGCCGAGCGACAGCTCCAGGTGCTTGGCCCAGGCGTGGTACCGGTGCAGGGGGTACTCGGTGTCGGCGCCGAACCCTCCGTGCAGATGCTGCGCGGTCTGCACGACCCGTCGTACCCCCTCCGCCGCCCAGATCTTGGCCACGGCCAGGTCCCCGGCGGCGGGCAGCGCGCCCTGTGCCCCCGAGGCGATCCGCCACGCGGCCTGCCACAGCGTGGCCTCCATCGCGCGCAGGTCGATGTAGCGGTCGGCGGCCTGCACGGCGACGGCCTGGAAGGTCGCGACGGGGAACCCGAACTGCTCGCGCTTGCCGGTGTATTCGGCGGTCATGCGCAGGACGGCGGTGCCGAGTCCGAGAGCCAGCGCGCAGGTGCCGGCGGTCAGCAGATCGCGCAGCCACTCCCAGGCGCCGTCGGCGTCGATGACGTCGACCCGCGCTATCGGCACGGATTCCAGGCGCAGTTCGGCGAGCCGCTCACCCGTGGTGGAGATCTGCTCGGCGAGGACGACGCCCTCGCGGTCCGGGGCGACCAGCGCGAGGACGGTCCGGCCGGCGTCCGTGTGCGCCGGTACGACGACCAGGTCCGCGTTGTGCGCCCACGGCACCGCCGTCTGCACCCCGTCCAGCACCCACCGGTCGCCGTCCCGCCGTGCCGTCACGGCGAGTTCGGCCGGGTCGTGGCCGGTGCGGCCGTGCGCGGCGACGGTCAGCACGAGGTCGCCGCGGCCGGCCCGGGTGAGCAGGGCGGACCTCAACTCCTCGCCGCCGTAGGCCTGTACGGTCGCCGCCGCCGCGCTGCTCTCCAGGAGCGGCACCCTGGCCAGCACCTTCGCCGACTCCCGCAGCACCAGGCACAGGGCGATCGCGTCCAGGCCCGCGCCGCCGTACGCCTCGTCGAGCAGCAGGCTCAGCAGGTCCGCCTCGGCGAGCCTGGCCCACAGCGCACGGTCGAAGTCGTCGGCCACGGCGCCCGTCGTGTCGGCCGGACTGGGCACACCGTCCGGCGCGACATCGGCGAACACCCCCGCCGCCGCCTCGGCCGCCGCCTGCTGCTCCTCGCTGAAGGTGAAGTCCACGGTTCCCGTCCTTCCGCAAGACCTGATCTGACGGAGCGTCAAGATAGAACACGTTCTACAAGAAGGGAACGGCCCGGCCGGTCGCCCCCTGTCTGCCGATCGTTCGGTTTGTCCGTTCCATGGTCGAATGCGCCGGGGTGGGGCGTCAACGGCTGTGGATAACCTGTGGGCGGCCGCTGTGGACAACATGACAAGGTGCATGGCCCGTGGGCATCAGGACTGTGCCCGGAGCGTGCGTCTGAGTACCGTTCCGTGCGACGGACAGGAATCGGAAACGGGGCGGAATGGACGCGAACGACGGAGGCTCGAACGCCCCCGAGGGGGAGCGGGCGTCTGCCTCCTCCGCCGAGGGCCCGCGCATACCCGCCGCCCCCGAAGGGCCGCACGTGCCCGCCCAGCAGCCCCCGCACCCACCTCCGCCCGAGCCACAGGCGCAACCGCGCCCACAACCACCCCACGATCCCGCGGACGCCCGCGTCGGAGTCGCCGCGCTGTCCCTGCCCTATCAGATCGGTGCCGCGCTGGCGGTCGCGGTCGTCGCGGTGGCCGCGCTCGTCCACCTCGGGATGGTGTTCCTGCACGTCGCGCCGTCGAACACGGTGACGAAGCAGCACGGCAAGGCGATCGACGAGTGGATCTACCCCGAGTTCGAGCAGAACTGGAAGCTCTTCGCGCCGAACCCCTTGCAGCAGAACATCGAGGTCCAGGTGCGCGCGGATGTCCGTACCGCGGACGGCGCGACCCGTACGACCGGCTGGTACGACCTGTCGGCCGAGGACGGCGCCGCCATCGACGGCAATCTGCTGCCGAGCCACACCGAGCAGAACGAGCTGCGCCGCGCCTGGGACTTCCTCACCGCCACGCACGACGGCGCCAACCGCCCGGTGGGCCTGCGCGGCACTCTCGCGGAGACGTATCTGCGGCGCATCGTCGTGCTGCGCCTGGACCGGGACGGCGCGGCCGGCGGTCAGGGCGGTGTCGTCGAGCGCGTCCAGGTCCGCTCCCGCACCACCAACGTGCCCCCGCCCGAGTGGAGTGACGAGCAGGTGTCGACCACCCCCCAGTACCGCCTGCTGCCCTGGTGGGCGGTCCCGGCGGACGAGGCCGCGGGAGGCGTCCGGTGAGCGATCTCGCCCCCGCGGTCTCCCGAGGCATCGCCCGCGTCACCGAGTCGGCCCTCGGCCCGTACCAGAGCGCCGTGATCCGCATCGGCTTCGCCGGGACGTGGCTGCTGTTCCTGCTCCGCGAACTGCCCCACCGCCAGGAGCTCTACGGCCCCGACGGACCGTGGAGCTGGGACCTCGCCCGCCAACTGATCGCGGACAACGGCGCGTTCACGGCCCTGATGTGGTCGGACGGGCAGTTCTGGTTCGAGACGGTGTACGCGCTGGCCGTACTGGCGAGCGTCCTGCTGCTGCTGGGCTGGCGCACCCGCACGATGTCCGTGCTCTTCATGGTCGGCGTCCTCTCGCTCCAGAACCGCAGCGTCTTCATGGGCGACGGCGGCGACAACGTCCTGCACCTGATGTCCCTGTACCTGGTGTTCACCCGCTGCGGCCAGGTCTGGTCCCTCGACGCGCGCCGGGCCCTGCGCACGCGGGACGCACGCACGCGTGGGGAACGGATTCCCGACCGGGTCGGTCCCGTCCTGTGGATCGTGCTCGGCGCGGCGCTCGTCGCGGTGACCGCTTCCGGCCGCTTCGACAGCGGCTGGTTCGTGCCCGCGCTCCTCTGGGGCGTCTGGCTGGCGCAGGCCCTGTGGTGGGTGATCGGACGGTACGCGAAGTCCTACGAGCCCCGGGTGCTGCTCGACGTCGTCGCGAACGTGATCCACAACGGCGCCCTGTTCGTGATCGCGTGCGAGGCCTGTCTGATCTACGCGACGGCCGGCTGGTACAAGATCCAGGGTTCCCGCTGGCAGGACGGCACCGCCGTCTACTACCCGCTCCACCTCGACTACTTCTCGCCCTGGCCCGCCCTCGCCGACCTGCTGGCGGGCAGCGGCACGATGGTCATGCTCGTGACCTACGGGACCGTGATCGTGCAGGTCGCCTTCCCGTTCACGCTCTTCAACCGACGCGTCAAGAACGTCCTGCTGGCCCTGATGATGACCGAGCACGCCGTGATCGCCGTGCTCCTGGGACTGCCGTTCTTCTCCCTGGCGATGATCGCGACGGACGCGGTCTTCCTGCCGACGCCGTTCCTGCGCAGGCTCGGTGGCTGGGCGGCAGGCGCGCGTGGACGGTGGTTCGCGCGGGGCGGCCCTACGGTGCCGGACGGGGATCAGGGGGAGCCGCGTGCCCCGGAGAACCCCGAGCCCAGCCACGTAGGCTTCCCCGCATGACCGACCCCGCAGCGACCGTCTGGCACCGGCTCGCCGACACCTCCGTACTGCTCGACGGTTTCCACGTCCTCAAGCACGCGCTGCGCTTCGGGGCCGAGGTCCCGGTGGCGGTCACCACGGACCGGCAGGCGGCCCTCGCCCTCGCCGCCGACCTCGCCCCCGACGTACGGGACACCCTGGACGCCCTGCTGACGGAGGTCCCCGAGGACACGTACCGGTCCTTCGTCCCGCGCCCCCACCCCACGGCGGTGGCCGCCCTGGCCGTACGCCCCGCGCGCGACGTCAACCTCCAGAAGCTGGGGCATACACCCCGCAGCACACCCGTCGTGGTCCTCGACAACCCACGCAACCTGGGCAACGCCGGCGCCGTGATCCGACTCGCCGCCGGCTTCGGAGCGACCGGCGTGGTCACCACCGGAACACTCGACCCCTGGCACCCCACGGTCGTACGCGCCGGAGCGGGCCTGCACTACGCGACCGCCGTGGAGCGCTTGACCGTCGAAGAGCTTCCTCCCGGCCCGGTGTTCGCCCTGGACCCGGAGGGCGACGACATCCGGACCCTGAAACTCCCGGACGACGCAGTCCTGGCCTTCGGCTCCGAACGAAGCGGCCTCTCGACCGAACTACGCGCCCGCACCGACCACTTGGTGTCCTTGCCGATGCGCCCCCAGGTCTCCAGCTACAACCTGGCGACAAGCGTGGCGATGACCTTGTTCCACTGGTCCACTGGAGCGCCCCTTTAGGGGCGCGGGGAACTGCGCGACAAGCCACAACGAACCGTCAGCCGCGCAGAAACCGCACCCCCGAGCTCTCAGGCGTCCCGACGAACCTCAACAACCCGGAACCGGTTAGCGACAAACGCCCCATCACACAGCGCAGCGTTCGCCGCCGGGTTGCCACCAGACCCGTGGAAGTCAGAGAACGCGGCAGTCTGGTTCACGAACACCCCACCGGTCAGGTTCAACGACAACTGGGCGGCCTCCTCCAGGCAGACCTCCTCAACCGCAGCCTCGACCCCGGCGTCGGTCGTGTACGCCCCCACAGTCATCGCCCCCTTCTCCCGCACCGTCCGCCGCAGCAACTCCACCGCGTCCCCGACGGAGTCGACCGCGACGGCGAAGGAGACGGGCCCGAAGCACTCGCTCATGTACGCGGCTTCGTCATCCGCCCCCTCCCAATATTTCCGCGCCCCGTCCAGCTTCACGATCACCGGCGTCCGGACGACCGCGTCAGGGAACTCCGGGTTGCTGATCTCCCGTGAGGCGAGGGCGACTTCACCGAGCCCGGCGGCTGCCTCCAGGCGGGCCTTCACGTCCGGGTTGACGAGCGCGCCGAGCAGACCGTTCGCGCGCGCGTCGTCACCCAGGAGGCCGCCCACGGACCGCGCGAGGTCGGCGACGACCTCGTCGTAGGACTTGGGCCCCTGGTCGGTGGTGATGCCGTCCCGGGGGATCAGCAGGTTCTGCGGGGTCGTGCACATCTGGCCGCTGTAGAGGGACAGCGAGAACGCCAGGTTGGACAGCATCCCCTTGTAGTCGTCGGTCGACTCCACGACCACCGTGTTGACGCCGGCCTTCTCCGTGTAGACCTGCGCCTGGCGGGCGTTGGCCTCCAGCCAGTCGCCGAAGCCGGTCGACCCGGTGTAGTCGATGATCCGGATCTCGGGGCGGGTGGCCAGCGTCTTGGCGATGCCCTCACCGGGACGCTCGGCGGCCAGCGCCACCAGGTTCGGGTCGAAGCCGGCCTCGGTGAGCACCTCGCGCGCGACCCGCACCGTGAGCGCGAGCGGCAGTACCGCGCGCGGGTGGGGCTTCACCAGGACCGCGTTGCCGGTGGCGAGGGAGGCGAACAGGCCCGGATAGCCGTTCCACGTAGGGAAGGTGTTGCAGCCGATGACCAGGGCGGTGCCGCGCGGGACCGGCGTGAACTCCTTGTTCATCACGAGCGGGTCGCGCTTGCCCTGGGGCTTGGTCCACTCCGCGACGGCGGGCGTGCGGACCTGCTCCGCGTACGCGTACGCCACCGCCTCCAGACCGCGGTCCTGCGCGTGCGGGCCGCCCGCCTGGAACGCCATCATGAAGGCCTGGCCGCTGGTGTGCATGACCGCGTGCGCGAACTCGTGGGTCCGGTCGCTGATCCGCTTGAGGATCTCGATGGAGACCACGGCACGCGTCTCCGGGCCCGCGTCCCGCCAGGCCCGCTGTCCGGCGCGCATGGCCGGCAGCAGGACGTCGAGATCCGCGTGGGGGTACGTCACGCCCAACTCGATCCCGTACGGCGACACTTCGCCGCCCACCCAGTCGTCCGTACCGGGCTGGCCGAGGTCGAGGCGGGTGCCCAGGAGGGCGTCGAAGGCGGCCTTGCCCGCCGCCGCGTCCAGGCTGCCGTGCTCGCCGTAGGCCTTCGGGTGTTCGGGGTGAGGGGACCAGTACGCGCGCGTACTGATCGCTTCCAGCGCCTGGTCGAGTGTCGGCCGGTGCCGGGCGATCAGCTCGTGCGTGGACGGTTCGGCGGCCATGCGGGACCAACTCCTCGTTTCAAGAACTCGTCTGCGAGCTCATGACCTGGGCGGGAACAGGGAAGGGATCAGGGGCGGGAACAGGCGGTCAGAGTTAGAGTAACCGAACGATCGGTCGGGACAAGGGGGTCCGCCGCATCTGTGGAAAACCCCGTGCGGGAGGATCGCGCACATGACAGCACTCGACCTCAGCAGCCCCGTGGCCGTCGTCGGCACCGGCACCATGGGCCAGGGCATCGCCCAGGTCGCGCTGACCGCGGGCCACGTCGTACGGCTGTACGACGCCGTACCGGGACGGGCCAGGGAGGCGACCGCCGCCATCGGCGCCCGGCTCGACCGGCTCGTCGAGAAGGACCGGCTCACCGCCGCCGACCGGGACGCCGCGCACGCCCGGCTGCTGCCCGCCGAGGCGCTCGCCGACCTCGCGGACTGCACCCTGGTCGTCGAGGCCGTACTGGAGCGGCTGGACGTCAAACAGCAGCTGATGCGGGACCTGGAGGACATCGTCGGCGAGGACTGTCTGCTCGCCACCAACACCTCGTCGCTGTCGGTGACGGCCATCGGCGGCGCACTGCGCAACCCCGGCCGCTTCGTCGGGCTGCACTTCTTCAACCCGGCGCCCGTGATGCCGCTCGTCGAGGTCGTCTCCGGGTTCGCCACCGACGTCACGTCGGCCACGCGCGCGTACGAGATGTCCCGCGCCTGGGGCAAGACCCCCGTCGCCTGCGCCGACACCCCCGGATTCATCGTCAACCGCATCGCCCGGCCTTTCTACGCCGAGGCCTTCGCGGTCTACGAGGCTCAGGCCGCCGACCCGGCCACCATCGACGCGGTCCTGCGCGAGGCCGGCGGCTTCAAGATGGGCGCCTTCGAACTGACCGACCTCATCGGGCAGGACGTCAACGAGTCCGTCACGCACTCCGTGTGGCAGGCCTTCTTCCAGGACGTGCGCTTCACGCCCTCGCTCGCGCAGCGCCGGCTGATCGAGTCCGGCCGCCTCGGCCGCAAGACCGGGCACGGTTGGTACGACCACGGTGACGACGCCGAGCAGCCCGAGCCGCACACCGCGGAACCGGCCCAGGCGCCCGCGTACGTCGTCGTGGAGGGCGACCTGGGCCCCGCGGCCGACCTGGTCGCGCTGATCCGCGAGGCGGGCATCGTCGTCCGCGAGGAGGAAGAGGACCACGGCACCCGGATGGTGCTGCCCGGCGGCGGTCAACTGGCGCTCGCGGACGGGCAGACCTCCGTCGAGTTCCGTGACGTCGTCTACTTCGACCTCGCCCTCGACTACCGCAGGGCCGGCCGTATCGCCCTGTCCGCCTCCCAGGACACCGCCTCCCAGACCCTCACCGAGGCGACCGGCCTCTTCCAGGCGCTCGGCAAGAACGTCAGCGTCGTAGGGGACGCCCCCGGGATGATCGTCGCCCGCACGGTGGCCCGGATCGTCGACCTCGCGCACGACGCCGTGGCCAAGGGCGTCGCCACCGAGGAGGACATCGACACCGCGATGCGGCTGGGTGTCAACTACCCTCTGGGTCCGTTCGAATGGAGCCGCAGGCTCGGCCGGAGCTGGGCCTACGACCTCCTGGACGACCTGCACCTGCGTGACCCGTCGGGACGGTACGCGCCGTCCCTCGCGCTCTACCGCCACGCGTACGCCACCGAGAAGCGGGAGGGCACCCCATGACCACCGCCAAGCGCGACACGTACACCCCGGAGACGCTGCTCTCCGTAGCCGTGCAGGTCTTCATCGAGCGCGGCTACGACGGCACCTCCATGGAGCACCTCGCCAAGGCGGCCGGTATCTCCAAGTCGTCGATCTACCACCACGTCACCGGCAAGGAGGAACTGCTGCGCCGCGCCGTCAGCCGCGCCCTGGACGGTCTCTTCGGGATCCTCGACGAGGAGCACGCACGCGTGGGACGCGCCGTCGAGCGGCTGGAGTACGTCGTACGGCGGATGGTCGAGGTGCTGACCTCCGAGCTGCCGTACGTGACGCTGCTGCTGCGGGTGCGGGGCAACACCGACGCCGAGCGGTGGGCCCTGGAGCGGCGCCGGGACTTCGACCACCGGGTGGCCGATCTGCTGAAGGCCGCGGCGGCCGACGGCGATGTGCGCGGTGACGTGGAGGTACGGCTCGCGACCCGGCTCGTCTTCGGGATGATCAACTCCATCGTGGAGTGGTACCGGCCCGACGGGCGGGGCATGGGCGAGCGCGAAGTGACCGACGCGGTGGCCGAGTTGGTGTTCTCCGGGCTGCGCGCGCAGAACTGAGCCCCTAGGGGTGCGGGTCAGCCCTGGGGCTCCAGGTCCTCCTCCTCGAACACCAGCAGCGTGCGCGTGCTGAGCACCTCGGGGATCGCCTGGAGCCGGTTGAGGACCAGGTCGCGCAGCGCCCGGTTGTCCAGGGTGTGCACCAGGAGCAGCACGTCGAAGTCGCCGCCCACCTGCGCGATGTGCGAGGCGCCCGGCAGGAGTCTGAGCTGTTCGCGGACCGTGCGCCAGGAGTTCTGCACGATCTTCAGGGTGATGTACGCCGAGGTGCCCTGCCCCGCGCGTTCATGGTCGACCCGGGCGCCGAAGCCGCGGATGACGCCGTCCTCGATGAGCCGGTTGATCCGCGCGTAGGCGTTGGCGCGCGAGACGTGCACCCGTTCGGCGACCGACCTTATCGACGCGCGGCCGTCCGCCTGGAGCATCTTCAGGATGTCCTGGTCGATGGCGTCCAGCGGACGCGGGGGCGGCAGGGCACTGCTGTCGTCCGGGCCTTCGGCCATTTGTTCAGGTGCCATGTCCCCCCGCCTCCCTACCATGGACGTACTGCGTTCATTTCAGGTTGTGGAGAACCGTTTGTCCACAGCCTGGAGGTGCCTGTAGCCAAAATGTGCCGACGACCGAACAATCGGTAGGGAGGCGCGGCACGTCCGACGCGCCTCTCCGAGCCACTCCCCCGAGGAGGTGCCGTCATGACGGTCATGGAGCAGCGGGGCGCGTACCGGCCCACACCGCCGCCCGCCTGGCAGCCGCGCACGGACCCCGCGCCGCTGCTGCCCGACGCCGCGCCCTACCGCGTCCTCGGCACCGGGGCCGCCGCGCAGGCCGACCCCGGGCTGCTGCGCCGGCTCTACGCCGAGCTGGTGCGTGGCCGCCGGTACAACGCGCAGGCCACCGCCCTCACCAAGCAGGGCCGGCTCGCCGTGTACCCCTCCACCACCGGGCAGGAGGCCTGCGAGGTCGCCGCCGCGCTGGTCCTCCAGGAGCAGGACTGGCTCTTCCCCAGCTATCGCGACACCCTCGCGGCCGTCGCCCGCGGCCTCGACCCCGTGCAGGCCCTCACCCTGCTGCGCGGCGACTGGCACACCGGCTACGACCCGCGCGAGCACCGCATCGCCCCGCTGAGCACCCCCCTCGCCACCCAGCTCCCGCACGCGGTGGGCCTCGCCCACGCGGCCCGCCTCAAGGGCGACGACGTGGTCGCGCTCGCCATGGTCGGCGACGGCGGCACCAGTGAGGGCGACTTCCACGAGGCGCTGAACTTCGCCGCCGTCTGGCAGGCCCCGGTCGTCTTCCTGGTCCAGAACAACGGCTTCGCGATCTCCGTCCCCCTCGCCAAGCAGACCGCGGCCCCCTCCCTGGCCCACAAGGCCGTCGGCTACGGCATGCCCGGCCGCCTGGTCGACGGCAACGACGCGGTCGCCGTGCACGAGGTGCTGAGCGACGCCGTACGGCACGCGCGCGAGGGCGGCGGTCCCACGCTCGTCGAGGCGATCACGTACCGCATCGAGGCCCACACCAACGCCGACGACGCGACCCGATACCGGGGCGACGCCGAGGTCGAGGCCTGGCGGGCACACGACCCGATCGCCCTCCTGGAGCACGAGCTGACCGAGCGCGGGCTCATCGACGAGGCCGGCATCCAGGCCGCGCGCGACGCTGCCGAGACCATGGCGGCCGAGCTGCGCGCGCACATGAACCAGGACCCGGTGCTCGACCCCATGGACCTGTTCGCCGACGTGTATGCCGAGCCCACCCCCCAACTGCGCGAACAGCGCGAACAGTTGGCGGCCGAGCTCGCGGCCGAGCGGGAGGGGACGCACTCATGACCACCGTCGCCCTCAAGCCCGCCACCATGGCGCAGGCCCTCACGCGCGCGTTGCGTGACGCCATGGCCGCCGACCCCACCGTGCACGTCATGGGCGAGGACGTCGGCACCCTCGGCGGCGTCTTCCGCGTCACCGACGGCCTCGCCAAGGAGTTCGGCGAGGACCGCTGCACGGACACCCCCCTCGCCGAGGCCGGCATCCTCGGCACGGCCGTCGGCATGGCGATGTACGGCCTGCGCCCGGTCGTCGAGATGCAGTTCGACGCCTTCGCCTACCCGGCGTTCGAGCAACTGATCAGCCACGTCTCCCGCATGCGCAACCGCACCCGCGGCGCCATGCCCCTCCCGATCACTGTCCGCGTCCCCTACGGCGGCGGCATCGGCGGCGTCGAGCACCACAGCGACTCCTCCGAGGCCTACTACATGGCCACCCCGGGCCTGCACGTCGTCACCCCCGCCACGGTCGCCGACGCCTACGGCCTGCTGCGCGCCGCCATCGCCTCCGACGACCCGGTCGTCTTCCTGGAGCCCAAGCGCCTCTACTGGTCGAAGGACACCTGGAACCCCGACGAGCCGACCCCCGTCGACCCGATCGGCCGCGCGGTCGTCCGCCGCCCCGGCCGCAGCGCCACCCTCATCACCTACGGCCCCTCCCTGCCCGTCTGCCTCGAAGCCGCCGAGGCGGCCCGGGCCGAGGGCTGGGACCTCGAAGTCGTCGACCTGCGCTCCCTGGTGCCCTTCGACGACGAGACGGTCTGCGCGTCCGTACGGCGCACCGGCCGCGCCCTCGTCGTGCACGAGTCGGGCGGCTACGGCGGCCCGGGCGGCGAGATCGCGGCCCGCGTCACCGAGCGCTGCTTCCACCACCTGGAGGCGCCGGTGCTGCGCGTCGCGGGGTTCGACATCCCGTACCCGCCGCCGATGCTGGAGCGGCACCACCTGCCCGGCGTCGACCGGATCCTGGACGCCGTGGGCCGCTTGCAGTGGGAGGCGGAGAACTGATGGCACAGGTACTGGAGTTCAAGCTCCCCGACCTCGGCGAGGGCCTCACCGAGGCGGAGATCGTGCGCTGGCTGGTCCAGGTCGGCGACGTCGTCGCCATCGACCAACCGGTCGTCGAGGTCGAGACGGCCAAGGCGATGGTCGAGGTCCCCTGCCCCTACGGCGGCGTCGTCACGGCCCGCTTCGGCGAGGAGGGTGCCGAACTGCCCGTGGGCGCCCCGCTGTTGACGGTCGCGGTGGGTTCGCCGACGGGCGAAACCGGCGCCGAGACCGAGGGCTCGGGGAACGTGCTGGTGGGCTACGGCACGGGGGCGCCTCCGGCGCGGCGGCGACGGGTACGGCGGATGGGGCCCGGTGTCGTCACCTCGGTCGAGGACGCGCCCGCCGCTCCGGACGACGGGCCCGTACCCGTGATCTCGCCCCTCGTACGACGGCTCGCGCGCGAGAACGGCCTGGAACTGCGGGAGTTGACGGGTTCCGGACGGGACGGGCTGATCCTGCGGGCGGACGTCGAGAAGGCGCTCCGCGCGGCGGCGGCCCAGGAGGCGACAGCGCAGGAAGCGACGCTCCTCCCCCCGGCCACACCTCCCACCGCCCCGGCCACACTCCCCACTCCCACCCCCACGACGACCGACGGAGTCACCCGCACCCCCCTCCGCGGCATCCGGGGCGTCGTGGCCGACAAGCTCTCCCGCAGCCGCCGGGAGATCCCCGACGCGACCTGCTGGGTGGACGCCGACGCGACGGAGCTGATGCGTGCCCGCGCGGCCATGAACGCCGGCGCCGGGCCCAAGATCTCCGTACTGGCGCTCCTCGCCCGGATCTGCACGGCCGCGCTGGCCCGGTTCCCTGAGCTCAACTCCAGTGTGGACACGGCCGCGAGGGAGGTCGTCCGGTTCGACCGGATCCACCTCGGCTTCGCCGCGCAGACCGAACGCGGGCTCGTCGTGCCCGTCGTACGGGACGCGCACACGCGGGACGCGGAGGCACTGAGCACGGAGTTCGCCCGGCTCACCGACGCTGCCCGGACCGGGACGCTGACGCCCGGGGACCTCACCGGCGGCACCTTCACGCTCAACAACTACGGGGTGTTCGGCGTCGACGGTTCCACGCCGATCATCAACCACCCCGAGGCGGCCATGCTCGGCGTCGGCCGTATCGTCCCCAAACCCTGGGTGCACGAGGGCGAGTTGGCGGTCCGGCAGGTCGTCCAGCTCTCGCTCACCTTCGACCACCGGGTGTGCGACGGCGGCACGGCGGGCGGTTTCCTGCGGTATGTGGCGGACTGTGTGGAACAGCCGGCTGTGCTGTTGCGCACCCTGTGATCACGGCGGCGCGGACACGTTCCCTGTGATCAGGGCGGCACGCATACTCGGGGGGTGACCGCGTACGAGCCATCCGACGCCCTCGGCCCCGCGCCGAGCACCGCCGATGCCGTGCCCGACACCCCCCACGACGCGATCGTGCTCGCCGGTGGTGCCGCCCGGCGGCTCGGTGGTGCCGACAAGCCCGGGCTGCGGGTCGGTGGCCGGGCGCTGCTCGACCGGGTGCTCGGCGCCTGTGCCGACGCCGTGACCACGGTCGTCGTGGCCGATCCGAGGCCCACTCTCCGGCCGGTGCGCTGGGCGCGCGAGGACCCGCCCGGCGCGGGCCCGGTCGCCGCGCTCGACGCCGGTCTGCGCCACACCACCGTTGACGCCGTCGTGGTCCTCTCGGCCGATCTGCCGTTCCTCGAAGTGGCCACCGTACGGCGGCTGTTGACCACGTTGCTGAGCAGCGGTGCCGAAGGGGCGCTGCTCACCGACGCCGACGGGCGTGATCAGCCGCTCGTGGCCGCGTACAGGGCGGCGCCGCTCCGCCGAGAGCTGACCGCACTCACAGAAGCGCACGGCGGCCTCACCGGGCTGCCCCTGCGCAGGCTGACCGCCGCGCTCGATCTCACCCGCGTCCCCGACCCCGTCGCGTCCTTCGATTGCGACACCTGGGACGACCTCGTCACCGCCAGGGCACGCATCAGGGAGCATGGGCACGTGTTGGATGAATGGATTTCCGCAGTCAAGGACGAACTGGGCATCGACCTGGAAGTCGACACCGGCATTCTGCTCGACCTCGCCCGCGACGCGGCCCACGGAGTGGCCAGGCCCGCCGCCCCGCTGACCACCTTCCTGGTCGGTTATGCGGCGGCGCAGGGCAAGGGCGGACCCGAAGCGGTCGCCGAGGCCGCCCGCAAGGCCGTCGCCCTCGCGCTGCGCTGGGCGGACGAGGGGGCTTCCGGGGCCACGCCCGTCGCCCCATCCGAAGCAGTCCCGGAGACGAAGGAGCCCGCCCCCGGCCCCGACACGACGTCCGATCCCACGCCCGAGGCCGCCTACAAGTCCGCGCCCGGAGCGAAGCCCGGCGCCGACTCCGAGCTCCGTGCAAAGCCCGGTGCCGCGCCCGGCGCGACCGACGCCACCCCCGACTCCGAGCACCCGACAAAGCCCGGCGCCGCGCAGCAGGCCGCATCCGAGTCGAACCCCGACGCCCCGTCCACCCCGCACCCGGACTCCACCGCATGACCGCGCGCGGCACGCACACGCACACCGGCGGGCACACCCAGGACGTCGAGGATCTCGACGTCGAGGAGGTCCTCGCCCTCGTGAACGCAGGCAGTAGCGGAGACGCCGCCGAGCCTCCGCCCCCACCGCGGGACACGCCCCAACCTCCCGGCGCACCCCACACACCGGAGTCCCGGCACCGAGCCACCCCCTGGCCCGAGGCCCGCAGGATCGCGGCCCGCGCCGCCCGTCCTGGTACCCGCCGTGCCCCCGTCTCCGTGGCCCTCGACTCCGCTCTCGGCCTGGTCCTGGCCGCGCCGCTCGTCGCGCTGAGCGACCTGCCGTCGTTCGACACCTCCGCGATGGACGGCTGGGCGGTCGCGGGCCCCGGCCCCTGGGCCGTACGCGAGGACGGGGTGCTCGCCGGGCACGCGCAGCCCGAGCCGTTGAGCGACGGCGAGGCCGTGCGGATCGCGACCGGCGCCCGGGTCCCCGCCGACGCCACCGGCGTCATCCGCAGCGAACACGGCCGCACCGACGACAAGGGCCGCCTGCACGCGGCCCGGGACGTCGGACACGGCCAGGACATCCGCCCGCGCGGCCAGGAGTGCCGTAGCGGCGACCATCTGCTGCCCGGCGGCACCCTGGTGACCCCGGCGGTGCTCGGTCTCGCCGCGGCCGCCGGCTACGACACGCTCACCGCCGTACCCCGCCCCAGGGTCGAAGTGCTCATCCTGGGCGACGAGTTGCTCACGGCTGGACTGCCCCACGACGGGTTCATCCGGGACGCTCTCGGCCCGATGCTGCCGTCCTGGCTGCGCGCACTCGGCGCCGAGGTGACCGCGGTCCGTCGGCTCGGCGACGACGCGAAGGCGCTGCACAAGGCCGTCACGGGCAGCACCGCCGACCTTGTCGTCACCACAGGCGGCACCGCCTCCGGCCCGGTCGACCACGTCCACGCCACCCTGCATCGCATCGGCGCCGAACTCCTCGTGGACGGCGTGAAGGTACGCCCCGGCCACCCCATGCTGCTGGCCCGCATCAAGGACGACCAGCACCTCGTCGGCCTGCCCGGCAACCCGCTGGCCGCGATCTCCGGCCTGCTCACCCTCGCCGAACCGCTGCTGCGGACCCTGTCGGCACACCCCGCCCCGGAGCCCTACGCGCTGCCCCTCCAGGACGCGGTGCACGGGCACCCGTACGACACCCGGCTCGTCCCCGCCGTACTGCGCGGCGACCGGGCCGTTCCGCTGCACTTCAACGGCCCGGCCATGCTGCGCGGGATCGCGGCGGCCGACGCGCTCGCGGTCGTACCGCCCGGTGGCGCGCGGCAGGGGCAGCAGGCGGAACTCATCGATCTGCCCTGGGCGGCCGCCGGGATCGGGGTGTGTTTCACGTGAAACAATCGGGCCATGATGCGATCGCCCGCCAGGCGGACGAGCATCTCGTGACCCATCGGGTGGAACTCCCGAAGAAAGTGGTCGAGCACCCCTTCCAGCAGGTCGCCAAACGGCTGTCCATCGCGCTGTTGCTGCTGGTCGCGACCGCGTTGATCGTCTATGTCGATCACGAGGGCTACAACGACAACTCGGACGGCTCGGTCGATCTCCTCGATGCCTTCTACTACGCCACGGTCACGCTCTCGACCACCGGCTACGGAGACATCACCCCGGTCAGCGACGGCGCCCGGCTCACCAACATCCTCGTCGTCACGCCGCTGCGGGTGCTGTTCCTGATCGTCCTGGTCGGCACCACCCTCGAAGTCCTCACCGAACGCACCCGGGAGGAATGGCGCCTCAACCGCTGGAGGTCCACCTTGCGGGATCACACCGTCGTCATCGGCTTCGGTACGAAGGGGCGGTCGGCGATCCAGACCGTGTGCGCGACGGGGCTGAAGAAGGAACAGGTCGTCGTGGTCGACCCCAGCGGGAAGGCGATCGAGGCGGCGAGCAGCGAGGGATACGTCGGGGTCGTCGGGGACGCCACCCGCAGCGAGGTCCTGAAGCGGGCCGAGGTGCACAAGGCACGGCAGATCATCATCGCGACACAGCGCGACGACACGGCCGTGCTGGTGACCCTCACGGCCCGGCAGCTCAACCGCGGCGCGAAGATCGTGGCCGCCGTCCGCGAGGAGGAGAACGCGCCGCTGCTCAAGCAGTCCGGCGCCGACGCCGTCATCACCAGCGCCAGCGCGGCCGGCCGGCTGCTCGGCCTGTCCGTGCTCAGCCCCGCCGCCGGCATGGTCATGGAGGACCTCATCCAGCAGGGCAGCGGGCTCGACATGACCGAACGCCCGGTCATAAAGGCCGAGGTGGGCAAGTTGCCGCGCGACACGGACGACCTGGTGGTGAGCGTCGTACGGGGACATCGGGTGCTCGGCTACGACGACCCGGCCATCGGGACGTTGCAACTCACCGACCGGCTCATCACCATCGTGCGGGTCTCGCCGGGTTCACAGGTCGCGCCGGACACCCGGCCGTTGCCGCAATGATCCACTCTCGGCCGCTGCCGCCGTGACCCGCCACCTGCGGCTGTTGTCGCACCGACGACCCACCTTCGGCGGTCGGCCGTACGACGAGGAGTAGCGTCGGGCTCATGCATGCGATCACGATTTCCGAACCTGGTGGGCCCGAGGCGCTGGTGTGGGACGAGGTCCCGGATCCGGTGGCCAGCGAGGGCGAGGTACTGGTCGAGGTGGTGGCCAGCGCGGTCAACCGGGCCGACATCATGCAACGCCAGGGCTTCTACAACCCGCCGCCCGGCGCGTCCCCCTACCCCGGCCTCGAATGCTCCGGCCGGATCACCGAGATCGGTCCCGGCGTCTCCGGATGGTCGGTCGGCGACGAGGTGTGCGCGCTGCTCGCGGGCGGGGGTTACGCCGAGAAGGTCGCCGTTCCGGCCGGGCAGTTGCTGCCCGTGCCCGCGGGCATCGACCTGAAGCAGGCCGCGGCGCTGCCCGAGGTGGTCTGCACGGTCTGGTCCAACGTCTTCATGGTCGCCCACCTCCGCCCCACCGAGACGCTCCTCGTGCACGGCGGTTCCAGCGGCATCGGCACCATGGCGATCCAGCTCGCCAAGGCCGTCGGCGCGAAGGTCGCCGTCACCGCCGGTACCAAGGAGAAGCTCGACTACTGCGCCGAGCTGGGCGCCGACATCCTGATCAACTACCGCGAGCAGGACTTCGTCGCCGAGATCGCGCAGGCCACCGGCGGTGCGGGCGCCGACGTCATCCTCGACAACATGGGCGCCAAGTACCTGGACCGCAACGTCCAGGCCCTCGCGGTCAACGGGCGGCTCGCGATCATCGGATTGCAGGGCGGCATCAAGGCCGAACTCAACATCGCCGCCCTCCTCGGCAAGCGGGCCGCGATCAGCGCGACCTCGCTGCGGGCCCGCCCGCTCGGCGAGAAGGCGGCCATCGTCGCCGCCGTGCGCGAGCATGTGTGGCCGCTGATCGAGTCCGGTCAGATCCGACCGGTCGTCGACCGGGAGCTGGCGATGAGCGAGGCCCCGGCCGCGCACCAGGTGCTGGAGGACAGCGGGCACATCGGGAAGGTGCTGCTCGTCGCGCCGTAGATCCGCGCAGACCCTAGCTCCGGCGTACCCGCAGGC
Organism: Streptomyces sp. NPDC101776; assembly: GCF_044766845.1. Classification (NCBI taxonomy): domain Bacteria; kingdom Bacillati; phylum Actinomycetota; class Actinomycetes; order Kitasatosporales; family Streptomycetaceae; genus Streptomyces; species Streptomyces sp. NPDC101776. Next base: position 382,109 of record NZ_JBIWMV010000004.1, read on the forward strand.
CGATGAAGGCGAGTCCCAGGCCGAGTCCGATGAGGATCAGACCGCTGCCCAGCGGCAGGATCCGCAGCACGGACCCGGCGGGGTCCTCGGCGTGGGTGACCGTCTGGTGCAGGGGCTGAAGCGGCGACGAGGAGGGCACGGGTGCCGCCTCCTGAGACGCGGAGTCGGCGGGCGCGGGACTGTCCTCGTCCACTTTCGGCGCGCTCGTGTCATCGCCGTCACCCTCGCCCCCATCTCCTCCGCCGCTCTCGTCCTCGTCCTCCTCGGCGGTCGGCTCGGCGGTACGGCCCGGCCGTTGCCGTCCTTCGCCCGCCCGGCTTCCGGCCCTGGAGGGATCCGGGGAGGCAGGGGCGAGGGCATCGCCTGGGCCCGGTGCATGGGTCGCGGAATGCGGATGGGGCTGCTCATGGGCGGAGAGGTGGCTGGCATCGGAGCCGGGACGGGCACTGGGGCCGGGGTGCGAGCCGGGCTCGGACGCGGCGGCAGCCGTAGCCCCGTCGCTCCGGACGGCAACCACACCCGGACCACCCCTCACCGCACCCCCCACCTCCCTGCCGTACGCCAGAGCACCCCCGTACGGACCGACCACCGGCCCCGCGCTCAGGGCGAGCAGGAGTCCGGTCGCGCGGAGCAAGGGCGGTGTGCGCAGTGATGGAGTCACGTGCGTGACCCCCTCCCGAAGCCGAGGCGGCAAGATCGACGGAATCAGCGTCACATCGGGTGGGCGCTCCGGCACTCCGGGTTCGGCCATGCGGAGACGGTGGATCACCCTTCGAGGGGGGCACCAGGGTGGTGAGGTGTACGAGTGCGAGAGAATGGCTGCATGGAGATGCCGAGGAACGAAAGGTCACCGGAGAAGCCTCAGATCCTGGTCGTGGGACAGGACGGAATGGCGCTCGGTGGCACCGGGGACGAGGACTCCCGCGAGATCCCGGTGACGGAGATGGTGGAACAGCCTGCCAAGGTCATGCGGATCGGCAGCATGATCAAGCAGCTTCTCGAGGAGGTGCGTGCGGCTCCCCTCGACGAAGCCAGCCGGGTCCGGCTCAAGGAGATCCATCGCAGCTCCGTGAAGGAGCTGGAGGACGGTCTGGCGCCCGAGCTGGTGGACGAGCTGGAGCGGCTGTCGCTGCCGTTCACGGACGACGTGACGCCGAGCGACGCGGAACTGCGCATCTCGCAGGCCCAGTTGGTGGGCTGGCTGGAGGGGCTGTTCCATGGGATCCAGACCACGCTGTTCGCCCAGCAGATGGCCGCGCGGGCGCAGTTGGAGCAGATGCGCCGGGCGCTGCCGCCGGGTGTCGGCGACGGTGCCGAGGAGGGGCAGCCGGGCGCCGGGCGCGTGAGCGGCCCGTACCTGTAAACACCCTCACTTGCCCAAAGGGCCCGGCAGCACTCGCTGCCGGGCCCTTCCACATCACGGGGTCAGGACGGGATCACCGGGTCAGGACGGGTTGCCCGTCGACACACCCAGCTGGATCTGGGGCATGTCCTTGGGGTCCACGTCCGTGCCGGCCGCCGGGAACTGTTCCATGACCGTGCCCTGGCCGTAGGTGTTCTCGTCCTGGGACTTGACCTTCACCTTCCAGCCCGCGGCCTGGAGGCAGGTCTTGACCGAGTCGATGTACTTGAACTGGAAGTCCGGGACCTGGATCTTGCCGGGGTCGTTGTACGACTCCTCGGGCTCCGTGCACGCGGTCGTCTCGACGGTCTTGGACGTGTCGCCGTCGCGGTGGCCCTCGACCGCCGTCACCGAGGTGCTCGCACTCGCGCTGCTGTCGCCGCCCTTCGCGTCGTCATCGCCGCCGCCGTTCAGCGACAGGGCGACGATCAGGGCGCCGATCGCGAGGACGGCGACAACGGCGGAGCCGATGATCACCGGTCTGTTGCTCCTGCCGCCATCCCCCGGCTGGGGTGCCAGGTTGTACGGCGGCGGGGTCGCGATGCCCTGCTGCCCGAACCCGGCCGAGGGCGGCGTCTGATAGCCGGCCGGCTGCGGATAGCCGTAGGCCGGTGCGGGCGCGTGCGCGGGTGCGCCGCCGTAGGGACCCGGCTGGTACGGCGTCTGTACGGGGCCGGAGGGCGCCGGGGCCGCCTGGTCGACCGGCGGGAACACCGCGGCGCCGACGCCGGCGCCGCTCTGCGCGGGCGTGCCCGGGACGATGCTCGGGGCAGCCGTGTGCAGCGAGTTCGCGACCCGCAGACACTCGTCGCGCATGGTCTCGGCGCTGGGGAAGCGCTCGTTCGGGTTCTTCTTCAGCGCGCGGGCGACGAGCGCGTCCACGGCCGGCGGCAGGGAACGGTTGATCGAGGAGGGCGCGACCGGCTCCTCCTGAACATGCGCGTACGCGATGGCCAGCGGCGAGTCCGCGTCGAACGGCAGTCGCCCGGTGACCAGTTGGAACAGCATGATGCCGACCGAGTACAGGTCGCTGCGCGCGTCCACGCCCCGGCCGAGCGCCTGCTCCGGCGAGAGGTACTGCGGGGTGCCGACGACCATGCCGGTCTGGGTCATCGACGTGACCCCGGACTGCATGGCGCGGGCGATGCCGAAGTCCATGACCTTGACGACCCCGCGCTTGGTCATCATCACGTTGCCCGGCTTGATGTCCCGGTGCACCAGGCCCATCTCGTGACTGATGTCGAGCGCGGCCAGCACGTCCGCGGTGATCCGCAGCGCCTTGTCGGCGGGCATCGCGCCCACCTGCCGTACGTCCTCGTCGAGCACGGAGCCGAGCGGGCGGCCCTCGACGTACTCCATGACGATGTACGGCATCGTCGTGCCGTCGAGGGCGTCCTCGCCGGTGTCGAAGACCGAGACGATGTTGGTGTGGGTGAGCTTGGCCACGGCCTGGGCCTCGCGGCGGAAACGCTCGCGGAAGGCCTGTTCCCGGCCGAGTTCGGTATGCAGTGTCTTGATCGCGACCTGGCGGTCGAGCACCGAGTCGTAGGCCAGGTGCACCGAGGCCATGCCGCCCTCGCCGAGCAGATCACGCAGTTGATACCGGCCACCTGCCAGCGCGCGCCCCGCGTACCGGCCCTGTGCGCCGTCCTGACTCATCTTCCGTGTCCCCCATCGGCGCCGGCTCAGTGATCGAACGTGCGATTCCCGGCCAAGTCTGCCGGAGGGCACTGACACGTCAAGCGCGGTGCCCGATCCGTGACCGTACGCGAAAGAAGAGCCGCGGAAGCGTTACAGGTGCTGTACAGGCGGTACACGGAACTTGCACGACGGCACGTGATACCGATTTGATGACCGGTCCGTCTCCGGACGATTCCGGCACTGATCCCGGACCGACGGCTTGCGCCGAGCCTGTAGCGTGGCCGACGGAGACCGTAACAACACCGCGCGCACCGCGGGCAGAAACGACGGCGAGGACTGATGGCACAGCAGCACGCTCAGGGCCCGTCCGACCCCGAGGCGGCTGGCGGCGGAATGTCGGACGCACCGGAGCTGTGGGGCAACGGCGGACTGGTCGGCGACGGCCGGTACCGGTTGACCCACCGGCTGGGTCGCGGCGGTATGGCCGAGGTCTTCGCGGCCGAGGACGTACGGCTCGGGCGCACGGTGGCGGTCAAGCTGCTCCGCTCGGACCTGGCCGAGGACCCGACCTCGAAGGCCCGCTTCACGCGCGAGGCCCAGTCGGTGGCCGGACTCAACCACCACGCGATCGTCGCCGTGTACGACTCCGGCGAGGACGCGGTGGCCACCAGCGGCTACTCCGCGGGCCTGTCGGTCCCGTACATCGTGATGGAGATCGTCGAGGGCCGCACGATCCGCGACCTGCTCCTGAACGCCGAGGCGCCCGGGCCCGAGCAGGCCCTGATCATCGTCTCCGGTGTCCTGGAGGCGCTCGCCTACTCGCACCAGCACGGCATCGTGCACCGCGACATCAAGCCCGCGAACGTGATCATCACGCACAACGGCGCGGTCAAGGTCATGGACTTCGGCATCGCGCGCGCCCTGCACGGCGCGTCCACGACGATGACGCAGACCGGCATGGTCATGGGCACGCCCCAGTACCTCTCCCCGGAGCAGGCGCTCGGCAAGGCCGTCGACCACCGCTCCGACCTGTACGCGACGGGCTGCCTCCTCTACGAACTCCTCGCGCTGCGGCCCCCGTTCACCGGCGAGACGCCCCTGTCGGTGGTCTACCAGCACGTCCAGGACATCCCGGTCCCGCCGTCCCAGACCTCGAACGGCGTCTGCCCGCCGGAGCTCGACGGCCTCGTCATGCGCTCCCTCGCCAAGGACCCGGACGACCGCTTCCAGACGGCCGAGGAGATGCGCGGGCTCGTCCAGTACGGCCTCCAGATGCTCTACGACCAGGGCGGCCACACCGGCACCTGGAACACCGGCCCGGTGACCGTGGCGAACGGTCAGCAGACCCCGCCCGGGGGCTTCGGCGGGACGACCGCGATGCCCCAGGGCGACGCCTCCGGGACCACGCAGATCCCGCAGCCGATCCTGCCGGGCGGTTACGGCAACGGCGACGACGGCGGTTTCGAGGGGCACGGCAACCACGGCAGCGGCCGGGGCAAGCTGTGGATCCTGGCCGTGCTCGCGGTGATCGCCATCGCGGCGGGTGTGGCGTTGGCGGTGAACAACACTGGTAACGGCACCGGAGGTTCGGGCACCTCGCAGTCGCCGACCACCTCGCAGTCGGCGACCGACGACCAGTCCAGCGAGACGCCGAGCGACGACACGACCGCTTCGCCGACGGAATCGGACACGGACGACAGCGGTACGAGTTCCGGTTCGCAGTACACGCAGTCGGCCACGCCCTCGTACACCCAGTCGGAGACGGCCACCGAGAAGCCGTCGAGCTCGCCGACCCCGACGGTCTCCAGGGAGCCCTCGAACAGCCCGTCCCCGACCGTCTCGTCGGACCCGTCGGACACGAGCGGCACCGGTGACGACGGCGGCGACGACGGTGGCAACACTGTCGCCGGTGCCCTCGGCGGCGGCTGACCGGGCCGGCCGAACAGCACTTCACGCGCGCGTGCACCCCTGAAAAAGGGCCCCTGTAGAGGGGCTCTCGAAATGGGGGTCCGCGCGCGCGTGCCGTTTGAGCAGTGCCTCTAGGGAGCTTCAGCAGTGCCCCTGGGGAGCGCATCCGCGAACGACTCGCGCACCGCGTCGTACTCCCGCGTCCACCACACGGCGAGTGCCGAGGCGGCCGGGAACTGGGGGTCCGCGCGGGTGTCGCCGCGTTCGTAGTGCCAGCGCAGCATCCAGAAGTCGTTGAGCCGCTCCCACCACACCCGGTGCACGGCGGCGGCGAGTTCGGAGGGCGTGGCACGCGCCGAACGCCGGTACGCGTGTGCGTACGCCCGCACCTTCGGCAGGTCCAGGGTCCCGTCGGGCCGTACGAAGAAGATCGCGGCGGCGCGTACGGCCTCCTCGGCGCGGGGCTGTACGCCGAGCCGGTCCCAGTCGACGATCGCGGCGGGGGCGTCGCCCTTGTAGAGCAGGTTGAACGGGTGGAAGTCGCCGTGCACCCACCCCACGGAGGCCCCGCGCGGCGGCCGTCGGTCCGCGTGCCGTTCCAGCAACTCGCGCCGCTCCAGCAGCCGGTGGCGGGCCAGTTCGTCGAAGGCGTCGGCGGGCCGGTGCCTGCGGACGTGCCCGAGCAGGTCGTCGATGAGGGCGAAGGTGTCGGCGGGGTCGGCCCCCGGCGCGCACTCCTCCCGCCGCCCCGGCATGACCCGCTCCAGGCTCGCGTGGACGACCCCCAGCAGCGCGCCGAGGCGTCCGCACTGGGCGGTGGTCAACTGGCCGCCGTGGCGGTGCCGGCCGTCGATCCAGGGGTGCAGGGCGTAGGCGTGCCCACCCACGACGGCGACCGTACGGCCGTCGCGGGCCGGAAGCGGGGGTGCCACGGGCACGCCGAGGTCGGCCAGGCGCCGGGTCGCGGTGTGCTGGCGGGCGATCGCCGCCGGGTCCGCGGTCTCGGGGTCGAAGTGGTGCTTGAGGAAGTAGCGTCCGCGGGTCGTGCGGAGCCGGTAGCCGCGGTTCAGCAGGCCCTGTTCGACAGGTTCGCAGGTGACGGCGGACCCGGCGGCGTACTGGCGGAGGAGGGCGCCCAGCGGGGGCGCGTGGGGCACGGGGGGTGGTACACGTAAGGGCGGCACGCGGCCGATGCTAGGGCACGGGACGGGCCCGTGAGCTGCGATTTGTCACAGAAAGTCACCGCTCGGTCGCCGATGGTCGCTTTCGGTCACAGGGTGCGCCCGAAGTGCCTTTCGAGGCCGCCGTCCGTCGAGTGCACGGTGCCCAGTCGCGGCTCGACGCACAGATAGACCGGCTCGTACGACTCGCCGTCCACCGTGTCCGGAGCGGCGCCGAAACGTTCGACCTGGTCGGCCGTCGGCTCGTACGTCTCGCACGCGCCCACGACCTGCGCGGACCACAGGCCCTCGCCCGGCCCGGCCGAGCCCAGGTTGTCGGCCCCGTAGGCGACGACGCTGCCCACGCACGCGTGGTGGTAGCCGTGGCTCCGGGGCATGCGCAGCAGCAGCCGGCCGTCCTGCACGATGTGGCTGGCGAAGGCCAGGAAGGGCAGCGCCCGCAGGGTGGTGGCCACCCTGCCGTGGTCGGTACGTGCGAGCAGGTCGACGGCGAGCTGTGCGTCCTCGGGCATGTGACCACTGTCCGTGTCCACGGCCTCCTGGAGGAGGGTCTTTGGTCCCTAATGCCGCTGCTGCTCGACCTGACTCCGTGCCTGACTCTGTGCCTGTCCCTGTGCCTGTCCCTGTCTCCGTGCCACATAGGCAGCCGCCTGCGAACGCCGCTCCATACCGAGTTTGGAAAGCAGACTCGACACGTAGTTCTTGATGGTCTTCTCCGCGAGGTGCAGCCGCTCGCCGATCGCCCTGTTGGTGAGCCCCTCCCCGATCAGGTCGAGGATCCGGCGCTCCTGGTCGGTGAGCCCGTCGAACTTGTCGTCCGGCTTGGCGCCGCCGTTGCGCAGCCGCTCCAGCACCCGGGCGGTCGCCACCGGGTCGAGCAGCGACTTGCCGGCCGCGACATCCCTAACGGCGCTCAGCAGTTCGGTCCCCCGGATGGCCTTGAGGACGTACCCGGAGGCACCCGCCATGATCGCGTCGAAGAGGGCCTCGTCGTCCGCGTAGGAGGTGAGCATCAGGCACTTCACGGAGTCGTCCCGGGCGCGGATCTCCCGGCACACCTCGACCCCGCTGCCGTCCGGGAGCCGTACGTCGAGGATCGCGACATCGGGGCGCACGGCCGGGATCCGCACCAGCGCGTCGGCCGCCGTACCGGCCTCGCCGACCACCTCGATGTCGTCCTCGAAGGAGAGCAGGTCGTGGACGCCACGCCGGACGACTTCATGGTCATCGAGGAGAAAAACGCTGATTTTTCCGTTTTCGCTCACGCGGGAAGTCTCACATACAGCCTCTTCCCGTGCCCGAGGTGAGCGGGATAACGTGCCGTTGTTCCGGCCCCCTGCAAGGCTGTGACCAGGACTTGTTCCCGACTTTGCCGATTTACTTGGAAATCCAAGCAAAATCGCAGGTCAGGAGGGGTTTCACAGAATTGTGGAGCACTGGGTAACGTGCCTGTTGCAGGGCGCTCGCCGGGGCACCTGTCACGCCTGCTCCCGACGAACCGCACCCACCCTGTGCGTCCGTGGGGCGCAGGTGAGCCGCACTGGCACCCGGCGAACCCGGGGAGCCGGACCGACGGAGGAGCACACGTGACCGTGGAGAGCACTGCCCCGCGCAAGCCGCGACGCAGCGCCGGAAGCAAGGCCAAGGGCGCCGACCCGGACCTCGTCCAGCTGCTGACGCCCGAGGGCAAGCGAGTCAAGAACGCGAAGACCGCCCCGTACGACAAGTACGTCGCCGGCATCACCCCCGATGAGCTCCGCGGCCTGTACCGCGACATGGTGCTCACCCGCCGCTTCGACGCCGAGGCCACCGCCCTGCAACGCCAGGGCGAGCTGGGCCTGTGGGCGTCGCTGCTCGGCCAGGAGGCCGCCCAGATCGGCTCCGGGCGGGCCACCCGCGAGGACGACTACGTCTTCCCGACCTACCGCGAGCACGGCGTCGCCTGGTGCCGCGGGGTCGACCCGACCAACCTGCTCGGCATGTTCCGGGGCGTCAACCACGGCGGCTGGGACCCGAACACGAACAACTTCCACCTGTACACGATCGTCATCGGCTCGCAGACGCTGCACGCCACGGGCTACGCGATGGGCGTGACCATGGACGGCGCCGACAGCGCCGTCATCGCGTACTTCGGGGACGGCGCCTCCAGCCAGGGCGACGTGGCCGAGTCGTTCACCTTCTCGGCCGTCTACAACGCCCCGGTCGTGTTCTTCTGCCAGAACAACCAGTGGGCCATCTCCGAGCCCACCGAGAAGCAGACCCGCGTCCCGCTCTACCAGCGCGCACAGGGCTACGGCTTCCCGGGCGTCCGCGTCGACGGCAACGACGTCCTGGCCTGTCTCGCCGTCACCAAGTGGGCGCTGGAGCGGGCCCGCAACGGCGAGGGTCCGACGCTCGTCGAGGCGTACACGTACCGCATGGGCGCGCACACCACCTCCGACGACCCGACCAAGTACCGCGCCGACGAGGAGCGCGAGGCCTGGGAGGCGAAGGACCCGATCCTGCGCCTGCACCGGTATCTCGAAGCCGCAAACCACGCGAATGAGGGATTTTTCGCGGAACTCGAAGCGGAGAGCGAGGCGTTGGGCAGGCGAGTGCGCGAAGCGGTCCGTGCCATGCCGGACCCGGACCGGTTCGCACTCTTCGAGCACGTGTACGCGGACGGGCACGCGCTCGTCGACGAGGAGAGGGCCCAGTTCGCCGCCTACCAGGCGTCGTTCGCGGACGAAGAGGGGGGTAAGTGACATGGCGGAGACCACGACGTTCAAGAACCTGCCGCTGGCCAAGGCGATCAACGAATCGCTGCGCGCCGCCCTGGAGTCCGACCCCAAGGTCCTCATCATGGGCGAGGACGTCGGCAAACTCGGCGGCGTCTTCCGCGTCACGGACGGCCTCCAGAAGGACTTCGGCGAACGCAGGGTGGTCGACACCCCCCTCGCCGAATCCGGGATCGTCGGCACCGCCATCGGCCTCGCCCTCCGCGGCTACCGCCCGGTCGTGGAGATCCAGTTCGACGGCTTCGTCTTCCCGGCCTACGACCAGATCGTCACCCAGCTCGCCAAGATGCACGCCCGCTCCCTGGGCAAGGTGAAGATGCCGGTCGTCGTACGCATCCCCTACGGCGGCGGCATCGGCGCGGTCGAACACCACTCGGAGTCCCCCGAGGCGCTGTTCGCCCACGTCCCGGGCCTGAAGATCGTCAGCCCGTCGAACTCGTCGGACGCCTACTGGATGATGCAGCAGGCCATCCAGAGCGACGACCCGGTGATCTTCTTCGAGCCGAAGCGGCGCTACTGGGACAAGGGCGAGGTCAACACGGAGGCCATCCCCGACCCCCTCCACAAGGCCCGCGTGGTCCGCGAGGGCACGGACCTCACTCTCGCCGCCTACGGCCCGATGGTGAAGCTCTGCCAGGAGGTCGCCGACGCGGCCGCCGAGGAGGGCAGGTCCTTGGAGATTCTCGACCTGCGCTCGGTGTCCCCGCTGGACTTCGACGCGATCCAGACCTCGGTCGAGAAGACCCGCCGCCTGGTCGTGGTCCACGAGGCACCGGTGTTCTTCGGCTCCGGCGGCGAGATCGCGGCCCGCATCACGGAGCGCTGCTTCTACCACCTGGAGGCCCCGGTGCTCAGGGTCGGCGGCTATCACGCCCCGTACCCGCCGGCCCGCCTGGAGGAGGAGTACCTGCCGAGCCTGGACCGGGTGCTCGACGCCGTCGACCGCGCTCTGGCGTACTGAGGAGAGGGTCGTGACGACGATGACTGAAGCTGAAGCGTCCGTACGCGAGTTCAAGATGCCGGACGTGGGCGAGGGCCTCACCGAGGCCGAGATCCTCAAGTGGTACGTCCAGCCCGGCGACACCGTCACCGACGGCCAGATCGTCTGCGAGGTGGAGACGGCGAAGGCGGCGGTGGAACTCCCCATCCCGTACGACGGTGTGGTCCACGAACTCCGCTTCCCCGAGGGGACGACGGTGGCGGTGGGCATGTCCATCATCGCGGTGGCGGTGGCGGGTTCGGCCACCGAGGCTCCGGCCGAGGCGGCCACTGAGACGCCGGTAACCCCGGTGGCTCCGGTGACTCCGGTGGAGGAGGCGAAGCCGGTTGCCCGGACGCCGGTGCTGGTGGGCTACGGAGTCTCCACGTCCGTGACGAAGCGCCGGCCCCGCAAGGGTGCGGAGATCCCGGCCCAGGAGGCGTCGACGGAGAAGGCGGCGGTCCAGGCGGAGCTGAACGGCCATGTGGCTGGGGCAGTTGTGGCATCCCGCCCGCTGGCCAAGCCGCCGGTGCGCAAGCTGGCGAAGGACCTGGGGGTCGACCTGGCGACGGTGACCCCGTCGGGCCCGGACGGGGTCATCACGCGCGAGGATGTGCACGCGGCGGTGGCACCGGTGGCGGTTCAGGCCCCCGAGCCGGTCGCGCCTTTGGTTGCTCCGGTGCCTTCCGCGACGTACGACACCGCGGCCCGGGAGACCCGTGTCCCGGTGAAGGGTGTCCGCAAGGCGACGGCGGCGGCGATGGTCGGCTCTGCGTTCACGGCACCGCATGTCACGGAGTTCGTGACGGTGGACGTGACGCGGACGATGAAGCTGGTAGAGGAACTGAAGGAGGACAAGGACCTTCAGGGCCTACGGGTGAACCCGTTGCTCCTGATCGCCAAGGCATTGCTGGTGGCCATCAAGCGCAACCCGGACATCAACGCGTCCTGGGACGAGGCCGCCCAGGAGATCGTCCTCAAGCACTACGTCAACCTCGGCATCGCGGCGGCGACCCCGCGCGGCCTGATCGTCCCGAACATCAAGGACGCCCACGCGAAGACGCTGCCGCAACTGGCGGATTCCTTGGGCGAGTTGGTATCCACGGCGAGGGACGGCAAGACGTCCCCGGCGGCGATGCAGGGCGGCACGGTCACCATCACCAACGTCGGCGTCTTCGGCATCGACACCGGCACACCGATCCTGAACCCCGGCGAGTCCGCGATCCTCGCGATCGGCACGATCAAACTCCAACCGTGGGTCCACAAGGGCAAGGTGAAGCCCCGTCAGGTGACGACCCTGGCGTTGTCCTTCGATCACCGGTTGGTGGACGGGGAGTTGGGGTCGAAGGTGCTGGCGGATGTGGCGGCGATTCTGGAGCAGCCGAAGCGGTTGATCACCTGGGGGTAGCGGTAGCGGTCAGGGCCGCGCATCTCCGTGAGGGGTGCGCGGCTCAGTCCTCTTGCGCCGGGGTCGGGGTCCCGTAGTCGGCGCGCGGCACGGTCAACCGGTCGGCGACCAGCGCGAGCCAACCGCTCGGTGAGTACGGCGCCGGCGGATCGACCTCCATGCCCAACTCGGCGACGGCGAGGGCGTAGTCGGACTCGTCGAGGTCCAGGGCGAGCAGTTCGTGCAGTTCGCCGCTGAAGCGGGCGATGAGCTGTGGGTCGGTGGCGCTCCGGTAGTCGTCGACCGCCGAGTCGTGGTCGTCGAACTCGTCCGGCATGTCCTGCGAGAACCAGCCGCCGAGGAACTGGCCGAGTTCCGGGAAGCGGGCGTGCCATTCCCAGTGGGTGGCGGGGCCGGCCGGTGGCGGGACCTCGCCTTCCTCGACGCTGTGCTTGATGTGATCGGCGAGGCAGTACAGCCACCGCTGGATCTCGCCCTCGGGGAGCCCCACGTCCGGGATGGCGTAGAACTCGCCGAGGTGCAGGCGGAGTCGGCCCGGCGGGTTGTCGGCGTACTCCCGGAGTTGCCGTTCGGCGGTGGCGAGGGCCCACGGCCGGCTGTGCCAGGTGTGGCGGAGGTAGGCGGTCAGGGCCTGGCTCGGCTTGTCCGGGGTGTCGTCGGCCGGCTGACCGGCGTAGGCACGGACCACCTGGTCCAACTCGCCGTAGCGGCGGTCGTGTTCGAGGGGGCTCAGGGGCACGGGGATCAGCCTCTACGGATCGGGTCGCTACGGGTGGATCGTTATGGGGTTACAGGTAGACGGGGAACGTGGCGTGGACGGCGAAGCCGTGCGGCCGGGACGCGTCCCGCTTCAGGATCACCCGGGCCGCGCGGACGTCCACCGGGTCCCGTCCGGCCAGCATCATCGCTTGGAGGAGGACCCGTCCGACCGGTTCGGGGCGGGAGGGCCAGGAGGCTTCGATGGTCAGGCGGGGGCGGGTGGACTGGGCGAGCCAGCGGTGGATTGACTGCTCGTTGGTGGTGACGACCTGTTGGGTGGCCCATTGGGCGGTTTCGTGGTCGGGGTAGGTGGCGGAGCGGGTCCGGACCGCGGCGGACGTGGTGAGCCCTGTGTCGTCCCGGTCGGTCATGAAAGTCCCCTCAGGTTGCGTCGAAGGACCAGAAGATACCGACTTCGTGCTCGGACACCGCGATCATTCCGAGATCCCAGTCGTAGCGGGAGAAAGGAGTGCAGCCGGTGGTCGCGTCGTAGAAGTCCGGGGCGTCGGCCGGGCGCTCGCCGTGCGAGCCCGGGTAACCGCTGTTCGTGTAAAAGGATGCCTCTTCCGGGAAGTGGGCGAGGATCGTCCGGGCGTTGTGTTCGAGTTTCGGTCGGCGGGTCTCGAAGTGATTGCGGGCGCGTTCGCTGGGAACATCCAGCCAGGTGGTGGCCAGCATGACGAGCAGCCGCTCCACCGACATCCGGGGCACCGTCGACAGGGCGACCTGCCAAGCCGCGACGCCTTGCGGGTCGGAAGGCGGCAGGACGAAGGGGAAGAACGGGTCCTCCAGGCGTTCCTCGGCGCCTTCATCGGCGTCGATCCACTTCCAGGACCGGGGATCCGTCGGCTCCCGCCGCATGACCGCCGCCACGTCCTGCACCCAGTGCTGGTGTGTCCGAGGTCCCACCAGGACGTACGAGTACCGTCGCTCGTACATGGTGAGCGCCGCGGCCCAGGCCTCGGCATCCGGCGCTGTTGTCATCGGCTCTTCCGGGATCGGTGCATGGGTGACCTACGCGGAAACCCAGTGAAGCGGGTGCTCTTCGCGCATGTGGGTGGTGAAAGTCTCGACGATGAGCGGTAGCCAGTCCGACCAGTCAAGGGTTCCTGATCCCAGGCCGTGTTCGACCTCGAAGAACCGGTGCAGTGATTCCTCGCTGTGGAAGATGGTCAGTGCTTCCGTGCACTCTGCCACGAGAGGGGGGAGATACCACAGGCAGATGGGATGGCGGTGGCATTCCTCCATGAAGAGGTGGAGTCCCTCGGACTCGGTCATGTCGTCCTCGGTGGCGATTCCGTCCTGACCGTAGTAGTTCGACAGGAATTCGGTCAATTGAGGGAAACGGAAGGCGAGTTCCTGGCTTGTGGGGACGGCTCGGGAAAGCTTGGTGACGAAGCCCGACTTCCAGGACTCGGTGTGCATGGCGATGTCCCGCAGTACCGTCCATGGTTCGTCCGTCTCCCACCCCGCCGTCATCTCTCTCAGGTCGTCGGGTACCACCGCGGTGCCTGCGAAGCTCGGCTCCAAGGCATCGGCCATCAGGCGTACCTCGGCGGCGACCTCGTAGAGGTTTCTTCCGCCTCTCTTGGCCGCGAGCCACAGGGACCGCAGCGTCGGCTCCAGTGCGGCCGTGTGTTCCTCGACCGGATCGGGGGTGCGATAACGGAACACCGACAGCAGCGTCCTCGCTCCCGCGAAGCGGAAGTGGTTGATCGTCTCTTCCTCAAGCATGCTGTTCTGTCGTTCCTCAGGTGTCAGTGGGCGTGGAGGTGATGAGCGTGAACGGAGGGTCCATACCTGGGGCGGGTTTCACTCGGATCTGCACGCCGTGCGACTGGACCACGTTCGGTTCCCGGTGCGCAGCGAGTGCTTGTTGGTACTCGTTCTTGGTAATGCTGCTACCGGTCAACGGGCCCTGAGGATCAAGATAGGTGAAGGTCTTGTTCGGCGGCTGATATGGAGGCCCGTCGTCCAGGTAGTCGCTGATCGCGTCCTGGTTCTTGTCGATGGCCAGCTGGGTGAACTTCTGGGCATCAGTCAGATTCTTGAAGGTGGATGCCGCGGGGATATTGCTCTGGTCGCGCAACCGCTGCACGAGCTGTGCGTCGGATTTCCCGATGTGCTTGTCAACGCCGTGCGAGTTCTCGATGTATTCCTGGTTCGCCAGATCGAGGGGGTACCTGTGGTTTCCCGCCGAGTCGTTCGGCACGGTCCACTTGTGTTCGTTCTTGAAATCGTTGAGGGCCCGTGCGCCGAAGGCCTCGGCCCTGGCCTCCTCCGCGTCGAACGTGGGCGCGCTCCTGAGCGCCTCGTCCAACTCCCAGTCCAGTTGGAGGAGTTTGGCAGCGGCGTCGCTGAAAGCCTGCTGGTAGATCTCGACGGCCTTGTCCGCGGCCTGCCGGTCCATGTGCCTGCGGAACGCCATCACCAACTCGCCGAACATGTCGGTGGCCGCGAGTTTGAACAGTTCCAGCGGGTCGAGTCCGGTCGTCAGATCCACGACCATCCCCTTGGCCGCCGTCTTGGCGAGGTTCTCGGTGGTCGTCCGGCAGGCACGCACGACCTGGGCCAGGTCGTCGCAGGTCTTTTGGATGGTGTCGGCGGTGTGGTGCAGCACCTCCAGGATCGGTCGGCGTTGCGTGGGTGCCACCGTTCCCGATGTCTTCCAACTTCGGCCACCCTGCTGCGCGATGTTGCCCTGCGCGTCACGGTTGCGGCCCCAGGCGGTGGTCCCCCAGAGCGACTGGCAGAACGACTTCATCGCGCCTTGCCATTCGCTGTTGCCCTGTGGGGAGGTCAAGTAGTCGATCGTGGCGGTGAAGTTGTCGCCCGCCTTCAGCGCGGTACCCGCCGCCTCCCGCCATGCGGTGGCCATCCCCTTGAGGTCGTCGTCGCGTGCGCCCGGGGTGATCTCGTGGGTCTTGCCGAGGTTGAGCCCGTACTCGATAGCCGGCCGTGCGATGTCCGCGAGGAAGTCCGGGATCTCACCGAGCGCGCCGGAGATCGCCCAGGAGTCGGCGTCCTCGCCGGTACCGCTCCACTTGATGTCGTTGATCTTCCCGTAGTCGGGCTCTTTGTCGATGACGGCGGGTGGAGTGCGGCGGGGCGACGGGCCGTACATGCCGCGCGAGGACCAGTCCGCCTGCTGGTAGTTGTTGGCCGTCATGGTCAGACCGACCGCGACGCCACCGACGCTCACCACGCTCGCCGCCCAGACCTTGACGAATTTCTCGGCGATCTGCATGTAGAGCTTGGCGAAGGAGTCCGGGCCCCATCCGGTGCCCGCCGACTGGCTGTAGGCATTGAGGGCGCCGACGAGTGTGGTCGCGCCCTTGTCGTAGTCGAACTGCCCGTCTCGTACGACCGTCGACGTGTAGTACAGGTGCGCGGGCTGCACATCGAAACCACCACCCGCGTCGGGGGCAGCCGTTCTCAACTGGTCCCGTTCCGCCTGGCGTTCGGCGTCACTCGGCCGGTCTGCCATCAGGCCGCCCCCCAGCCGCGCAGCACCGCCCGATGCGCCGCCGAGTAGTTCGCGTGACCGGTGGTGACGTACGCGTGCAGCCACTTCTGCGCGGCCTGCAGATCCTCTGCCGAGCGGTCCCACTCGTCCAGCTTCTCGACGAAGACCTCGCGGGCCTCGCCCTTCCACGACAGGACGACCGGCTCGGCGCGGTCGTAGAGGTCGTCGAGTTTGGTGTTGAGCTGCTTGAGGATGTCCTCCAACTCGGTGGCGAGGTCGTGGAGGGTGGCGAAGGAGACGGCTATGTGGTCGTCGTCGGCTGAAGCCCCGGTCGACATGATCCCCCTGGATATCGGTCGGTTGGCAACTACGGCTGGGCGATGGGTACTTGGCGGTTCGAGTGCAGAACGATCAGAAGGAGTCGAGGCTGCTGCGGGGCGGAGTCGGCGTATCGCCGCCCGTCGCCTCCGCGTTCGGCGTGGACAGCTTGTCGACCTCGCTGGTGACGTTCACCTGGATCTTCCGCATCTGCTCCAGCACCTCGATGTCGTGCGCGGAGAAACCGTCCCGGCTCATCCGCACGGCCTGCTCCAGCAGCTTCATCACTTCGCGGATGCGTACGGCGTCCTCGGTCGCCGCGCGGTGGAACTCGCGGTACGCCGTCGCCGCGGGGCCGCGCCAGCCGGCCTCGATGCGGTCGACGATCGCGTCCATCCGTCTGACCTGCTTGTCGAGGTGGTCCTGCATGTCGTCGAGGTCACCGGCGAGCTTGGTGAGGCCAGAGGACGTCACGCGCAGGTCGGGGCCGCCGCCCTGGCCCGCACCGGTTCCGGGCACTGCCATGCCGTATCCCCGCCCCATCGCGTCTGCCTCACACGTCACTTGCTGTTGCAATAATCCTACGGTTCGCAGTGATGTCCAGCTCGGCCCACACGGTCTTGCCGACGGTGAGCTTCTCCACGTTCCAACGGGCGGCGAGCGCACGGACGATGAGCAGGCCGCGACCGAACTGGTCGTCGGGGGTGGAGGTTTGGGGGTACGGGAGCCGTTCGCCCCTCGGGTCCGTCACCGCGACGCGCAGGGCGTTGCCGGTGAGGGACGTCTCCACGCGGAACAGACGGTCCCGTAGGCACCCGTGGAGTAGGGCGTTCGTGCACAACTCGCTTGCCAGCAGGGCCGCGTCGGCGGCGGAGCGGGGGTGGCCCCAGGCGGTGGTGAGGTGGGCGACGTGTCTGCGGGCGCGGGGGATGCTGCTCGGGTACGGGGTGTAGGTGACGGCGTCGTAGTGGTCGTAGGGGCCGTTGGGCTTGGGGAGTCCGGGAGGACAGGAGTCGGTCACCGGGACGCACCTCCGTGAGCGATGTGGGGACGGGGGCCAGGTGGGGTGGCGTTGCCGTGCCGGGTGTGGGCAGCACGGTGCACTTCCGCCAACCGGTTTCACTGGGTGGCTTGTTGTGCACTGACGGTAGCGCTCCACGGCATTCGGCAGCAACTACTATCAGGCAGAAAATTTCCTGCCTTGGTTGTGAGTTGCTTCCGGAGGGCTACAGACTGGGGCGACTCATGGGGAGGAACGCTTTATGGGCAACAACCCTGACCGCGGGCGGACGGTGACCACGGTGTTGGGCCGCAGGCTCGGTGGCGAGCTGCTTCGGATGCGGGAGGCGCGTGACCTGCGTCAGTCGCATGCCGCCGAAGCGTTGACGGCCTCAGTGACCAAGGTCGCGAAGATCGAGCGTGGGCAGGTGCCGATGCGCGACCCCGACGTCAGGGCGCTGTGTCACTTGTATGGCGAGAGCGACGAGGTCGTGATCGGCAAGCTGTTTGCCCTCGCGAAGGCGGACCGTGAGCGGCGCAAAGCGCACGGCTGGTGGAACCAGTACCCGCAACTGGAGGCGATGGTCGAGTACGTGGCGTTGGAGGACATCGCCACCAACATCCGCACATGGCAACTGGCCGTTGTCCCTGGGTTGTTGCAGACACCGGACTATGCACGGGCACTCGCGGTCGGCAACGGCCACTGGGAGGATCCGGACGAGATCGAGCCGTTTGTCGAGTCCAGGATGGCGCGACAGGCTCGGCTGCACGGAGATGCCCCGCTGGAACTGTGGGCGGTTGTGCACGAGGCCGCACTGCGTCAACTCGTGGGCGGGCGTGAGGTCATGCGGGCCCAGCTGGGGCATCTGCTGGACATGGCACGCCGACCGAACGTGAAGCTCCAGGTGCTGCCCTACCTGGCAGGTGCGCATCCGGGGATGACGAGCGCCTTCACCATCGTGTCGTTCGCCGAGCCGGGTGCACTGGACGTGGTCCACGTGGATACCACCTCGTCGACCGTCTGGCTGGAGAGCGATACTGATGCCGACCACCACAACGGGCTCTTCGACCGGATCACGCGGTTGGGCCTCGCGGGGCAGAACTCGGTCAGACTGATCGACGCGATCCTGAAGGAGACGTAGCCGGCGTGCCCGCATTCGAGTTCGTCAAGTCCAGCTACAGCGGCGGGAACGCCGGTCAGGAATGCGTCGAAGTCGCCCGCAACAACCCCACCACCATCGCCGTCCGCGACTCCAAGTCACCCGACGGCCCCATACTCCGGCTCACCCCCGCCACCTGGGCCGCGTTCATAAAACACTGAACGCACTGAACTCACTGAACGCACCGAGGGGCCCGCCGCTGGCATGCGGCAGGCCCCTCTGTACTGACAAGCAGGCTGAACGAACGTCAGATCGTCGCGAAGCCGTAGTTCAGGAGCTTCGTCGCGTCCGTCGCGCGCTGGGTGACGGAGGACGACGCGAGGACCGTGCCGATGACCGTCTTGCCGTTGCGGGTGGCGGCGAAGACGAGGCAGTACTTGGCCTCGGGGCCGGAGCCGGTCTTCACGCCGATGGTGCCGCTGTAGCTGCTGAGCAGGGTGTTCGTGTTGGTCCAGGCAGCCATCGTGCGGGTGCTGCCGGTCTTCGTGATCGTCTTGGCCTTGTACGACTTCGTCTTGACGACCGTCTTGAACGTGGCGTTCTTCATCACGTTGCTGGCGAGCTTCGTCAGGTCGCGCGGCGTCGAGTAGTTGTTGCCGTTGCCGATGCCGTCGAACGAGTCGAACTTCGTGTTCGTCAGGCCGAGCGTCTTGGCCGTCGAGTTCATCTTCGCGATGAACGACTTCACGCGCGCGGCCCGCGTCGTGCCCGTGCCGAACTTGTCGGCCAGGGCGTACGCCGCGTCGCAGCCCGACGGCAGCATCAGGCCGTAGAGGAGCTGACGGACGGTGACCTTGTCGCCGACGATCAGGTGGGCGGAGGAGGCGGTGTTGGCGACGATGTAGTCGCTGTACGCCTTGGCGATGGTGACCTTGGCGTCGAGGTTGAGGTTCGACTGGGAGAGAACGACCTTCGCGGTCATGATCTTCGTCGTGGAGCCCGTCGACCGCTTGGTGTCCGCGGCCTTCGTGTAGAGCGCCTTGCCGGTCGCGTTGTTCATCACGAAACCGCCCGCGGCCACGATCGTCGGCTTCGTGACGGCCTGCGCGGGTGCCGCGGTCAGGGCGCCGGTCGCGAGCACGGCGCCCGCGGTCACGGTGACCGCGGCGGCTCTGCGGAAGCGGCTGCCCTTGATGCCGGTAATGGCAGTAATCAACTGAGGTACCCCGAATACGTTGAATGCCCCTGAGGAACGGCCCAGTTGGAGGGGGGAAAGAAGAGGGCCGCACGTGTGTGACACGTAAGTAGCACAGAAGGTTGTGCGGTTGCTGGGCCGGGTTCCCCGAATGTGTGAAACGCCCCCGAGAACCGGCCGCGCTCCGCCCGGGTTCCGGCCGACTTCCGTCCGGGTCCCGGCCGCGGAAACGCACACCCATAGACGCAACCCCGGCCGTCCCCGGTTCCAGCCGGTCCCCCTTGGTTCCGTCCGCATCCTGGACGACCGTCCTCATGCGTACGTGTTGTATCTATGCTGTCCTCATGCCGTACCCGTCCCCCTCCCCGTCCCTCGCCGCACCCGGTCCGTCCGCACTCGCCGTCAAGCAACCGCCCGCCGCCGACCGCGTCTACACCCACGTCAAACAGGGTGTCCTGGACCGGCGTTACGAGGGCGGCACCCTCCTCACCGAGGGCGAGCTGGCCGAGGCCGTCGGAGTGTCACGGACACCCGTGCGCGAGGCGCTGCTGCGCCTGGAGGTCGAGGGGCTGATCCGGCTCTACCCGAAGAAGGGCGCTCTCGTCCTGCCTGTCTCCTCGCAGGAGATCGCGGACGTGGTGGAGACCCGGATGCTGGTCGAGCAGCACGCGGTCCGCAAGGTCGTGCCGGCGTCACCGACCCTCATCGCGCGGCTCGAGGAACTCCTGGAGCGGCAGCGGGAGCAGGCCGCCGCGGGCGACCTGGCCGGCGCCGCCGTCACCGACCGCTGCTTCCACGCCGAGATCGTCCGCAGCGGCGGCAACGAGATCCTCTCCCGCCTCTACGACCAACTCCGCGACCGGCAACTGCGGATGGGCGTCGCCATCATGCACTCCCACCCCGACCGCATCGCCAAGACGCTCACCGAGCACGCGGCGATCCTCGACGCGCTGCGCACCGGGGACGCCGAGGCGGCCGTGGAGATCGTCCATCAGCACGTCGACTGGTTCTCCCACCTGGCCCGGGGCGAGGTCCGATGAGCGGCAGCAGCGGCAGCAGTTCCAGTGCGTCCCTCTCCCTCCCCGGCGATCCGCCCGGCGGCCGCCGCGCCCTCGCCGTGTGGGGCATCGGCGTCTCCGTCTACTTCGTCGCCGTCATCTTCCGTACGTCCCTGGGGGTCGCCGGCCTCGACGCGGCCGAGCGCTTCCACGTCAACGCCTCCGCCCTCTCCACCTTCTCGATCCTCCAACTGCTGGTCTACGCGGGCATGCAGATACCCGTCGGCCTGCTCGTCGACAGCCTCGGCACCAAGAAGGTGCTGACCATCGGGGTGGTGCTGTTCACCGCGGGCCAGTTGGGCTTCGCCTTCTCCCCCTCCTACGGCACCGCCCTCGCCTCCCGCGCGCTGCTCGGCTGCGGCGACGCGATGACGTTCATCAGCGTGCTGCGGCTCGGCACCCGCTGGTTCCCGGCGCGGCGCGGGCCGATGGTCGCGCAGCTCGCGGGCCTCGCGGGAATGGCCGGAAACCTCGTCTCCACCCTGGTGATCGCCCGTCTGCTGCACGGCATCGGCTGGACGGCCGCCTTCGCGGGCAGCGCGCTCGCGGGGGTCGTGGTCCTCGTCCTGCTGCTGCTGTTCCTGAAGGACCACCCCGAGGGCCATGAACCGGAGCCCTTCCCGCACCGCGGCGCGGCCTACGTCCGCCGCCAGATCGCCGCCTCCTGGCGCGAACCGGGCACCCGTCTCGGCCTCTGGGTGCACTTCACCACCCAGTTCCCGGCGATGGTGTTCCTGCTCCTGTGGGGCCTGCCGTTCCTGGTCCAGGCCCAGGGCCTGTCCCGCGCCACCGCCGGCGAACTCCTCACCCTCGTCGTCCTGTCCAACATGATGGTGGGTCTGGTCTACGGCCAGATCGTCGCCCGGCACCACACCGCGCGGCTGCCGCTCGCGCTGGGCACGGTCGGCGCTACGGCGTTCATCTGGGCGGTCGTCCTCGTCTACCCCGGTGAGCACGCGCCGATGTGGCTGCTGATCGCGCTGTGCGCCGTGCTCGGTTCCTGCGGTCCCGCCTCGATGCTCGGCTTCGACTTCGCCCGCCCGGCCAACCCGCCGGAGCGTCAGGGCACCGCCTCCGGAATCACCAACATGGGTGGTTTCACGGCCTCGATGACGACGCTGTTCGCGGTCGGCGTCCTCCTCGACGCGACCCACGACAACTACTCGATCGCCTTCTCGGTGGTCTTCGTGCTCCAGGCGATCGGCGTCAGCCAGATCCTCCGGCTGCGGGGCCGGGCCGCCCGCCGCGAACGCGAGCGCCTGGTGGCGAGCCGGGTGGAGACGGTCCACGTGCCCGTGTGACCCCGCCCCTTCTCACTGACTCTCACGCGGCTCTCACACGGCTCCCACTCAGCTCTCACACGACTTTCTTACGCCGGTACGAGAGTGAGGTAGGCGATCCCCAACACGCCCCGGTAACTCATCCATTGGGCCCGGTGCCGGTCGAGGCGCTCGCGGGTCCCGGCGGCCAGGGGGTGATCGCCGTGCCCGGCGAGCCACACCTCCGCGTCCGCCTGGTACCCCGCCTCGAACTCCTCCCACTCGTCCGCGTTCGCCGTCTCGACCCACTCGGGACGGAACCCGGCCGCCACCGCGAGGTCGACGAGCGTCGCGAGGTCGAGATGGTCGTCGGCGGATGCCTCCGGCCACATGCGCGCCAACTCGGGCGCCGTCGGCGGGCGTTGCCAGAACCCCTCGCCGAGCAGCACCCGTCCCCCGTCGGTGACGAGCCGCCGCAACGCACCCAGTGCCTCGGAGAGTTCGGAGCTGAGGGCCTGGCTCGCACCCACACAGAGCACCAGATCGGCCGGCCCGCGCGCCGTCCCCACGGCCGACTCCTCGACGAACGCGACCCGCTCCGCGAGCCCCCGCGCCCCGGCCCCGCGCCGCCCGCGCTCCAGATCCCGCGCGTTCAGGTCGACTCCGGTACCCCGTGCCTCCGGTACGGCGGTCAGCACCCGGAGCATCAACTCGCCCCAGCCGCAGCCCAGATCGAGCACCGTCCGCGGCCCCGCACCGGCCAGCCGCCGTACGATCCGGGTCGCCCGCTCCTCGGAGAGGGGACCGTGGAAGGTGAGCCGGGTGAGGCGGGGCGGACCGTCGGCGTCGGGTCCGGCCTCGGCTCGGGCTGTGGCTTCGGTGCTCATGTCAGGCATGCGCGAAGGCTAGCGACGCCCGCCCGAACACCGACAACGAATTTCTACGGCTCCGCCCGCCCCCTGCTGTGCTAGCGCGTGACCGCGAAGTTCCGCAGTATCGACGCCGACAGCTCCGGATCGCCGTCCGCCTTGACGCGGTCCGCCACCGCGTCGGGGGTGACGCGCCCGCAGGCCAGCCGGACGTACGTCTCCCAGTCGAGGATCAGCGTCGCGGCGGGGCCGAGCGCGGGGACCGTCTCCAGGGTGCCGCGGCCCTGGATGTCGACGCGGATCGTACGGAGGAACTCGACCGGGCCGTGCACGTCGAAGACGACCGCCGAACTGCGCGGGGCGCCCGAGTCCTCGGCGACCACCTTCGGGAGCGCGGCGAGGAGCACGTCACGGGCGATGTGCGCGCCGGGCGAGTCCAGGTTGCCGGGGCGGCCGAGGGCGGCGCGCAGGTCCTGCTCGTGCACCCAGATGTTGAACGCGTGGGTGCGCATGGACTCTTCGAGCGTGACCTCGGTGCTGACATGGCCGCGTACCGTCCGGCCGGGCTCCCGCGACTCGTTGCGCAGTTGCCGGTTGCGCCGGATGATCGTGTACTCCAGCTCCGACGTCATCTCCGGCGCCGTGTGGTGGCGTCGGACGTCGACCTGCATCTCCATGTACCGCTGGTGTTCGTTGGTGACGTGGTAGAGGTCGCGCGGGAGGGTGTGGATGGGGCGCGGGTCGCCGAGCATCTCGTTGTCCAGCCCGATGACATGGGAGACCACGTCGCGCACCGACCAGCCCGGGCACGGCGTTCGCCGGTTCCACTCTCCCTCCGCGAGCGGGGTCACCAGCTCGGATATCGCTTCGATGGAGTGGGTCCAGGCGTCGGCGTAGGGCTGGAGAGTGGGATGCAGACTCACGGAACGGGACCCCTCGGCGGTCGGTACTGGTCAGGCGGTACAGGTCTGGTGATGGCGGCGTTGCCAGCGGGAGGTGGCTGTCGGCGGGTGTCTCGAAACGCTAAGTTACGCTGCTGTGAGGCACCCCGGCAGTGCTTTCGTGTGACGATCGTAGGCCCGTGTGAACGGGTCGAATGCCAGGACGGTGGTAGTGTGCGCGCCTCTCTCCTTCAGATCGCCGTAGAAGAGGACGAATCGGTCGAATCCCGTCGGGGCCGAGTGGCCTCGCTCGTCCGCGAGCAGGCCGGGGCCGACCTGGTCGTCCTGCCGGAGCTGTGGACCACGGGTGCGTTCGCCTACGAGCGGTTCGCCGAGGAGGCCGAGCCGCTCGAAGGGCCGACCTACGAGGCGATGGCCAAGGCGGCGAGCGACGCGGGGGTATGGCTGCACGCGGGCTCGATCCCCGAACGAGACCCAGAGGGCCCCCTCTACAACACGTCTCTCGTCTTCTCCCCCTCCGGTGAACTGGCCGCCGCCTACCGCAAGATCCACCGCTTCGGCTTCGACAAGGGCGAGGCCGTGCTGATGGGCGCGGGTGGCGAACTGGTGACGGTCCGTCTGCCCGGGACGACCCTCGGTCTTGCCACCTGCTACGACCTCCGTTTCCCCGAACTCTTCCGCGGTCTCGTCGACGCGGGCGCCGAGACCCTCGTCCTCTCCGCGGGTTGGCCCGAGCGCCGCCGCTCCCACTGGACCCTCCTCGCCCAGGCCCGCGCGGTCGAGAACCAGTCGTTCGTCCTCGCATGTGGAACGGCCGGTACGCACGCCGGAGTTCCCCAGGCCGGTCACTCGATCGTGGTCGATCCCTGGGGCGAGGTCCTCGCGGAGGCGGGCGCGGGTGAGGAGATCCTCACGGTGGAGTTCGACCCGGGGAAGGTGGCGGTGACCCGGGATCAGTTCCCGGCGCTGAAGGACCGGGTGCTGGGGCTGGAGCGGCCGGGACGCGCGCGATGACCGGCAGAACCGGGCGCACCCAGGCCGCGCTCGAACGCGCCTTCCTGGCCCTGGACCGCGGCATGGGCGGAGCGAACCCCCCATCCGCACCCCAGGCGTTCGCCGCCCGATACCCGGCGGGCTGCGCCACGGTTCCGGCGCTGCTCGTCGCCCTGCTCGCCGGGGGCTTCTCGGTGCTGCGGACGGTCCTCGTCGGCACGTGCGCGTGGCTGCTGTTCTGGGCGATCCTGCACGCCGAACGCCGCCGCCAGGCCCTCTACACCCGCATCGGCTACGACACCGTGTCGGCCGGCTCCTGGTCGACCGCCCGCCCCGTCAGAGTGCTTGCCACGATGCTCGTCGCCTGGGTCCCCGTGACGGTGTTCATCTGGCTCGTGGGCAGGACGCAGGACGACCCCTACGGCTGGACGACCAGCGCGGTCTTCGGCGCGCTGGCCGTCGCGGGCGGCTACGTCGGGGACAAGGCACGCCGCCGGACCCGCGCCGGCACAGCCGCCGACCAGGACGTCGGCTAGTCCTCCCGCTCCTTCTCCGCCAGGTGGATCACGCACACCGCCACCGCGATCAGCAGCGCCGCGTCCGCGTCCTCCCGGACGATGTCGACGCCGTAGGTCTCCCGGACGTGCAGCCAGCGCCGGGAGATCTGCGCGAGCAGCTCGCCGTCGTAGTCCACCCCGAACTCGCGGTCCAGGATCTTGCCGCTGACGTCGAGTTCGGTGCCGTCCACCAGGGACACCCGGTAGTGGTTGCGCAGCAGGGAGAACCGCTTGCGCTTGATGGTCGCCAGGGGCTCACCGTCCCGTTCGATGACCATCGTGTCGCGCAGGGCGAGCATCTTCTTGTGGATGTCGATGAGCACGCGCCCGTGCGTGTCCTTGAGCTCGAAGGTGTCTCTGATGCGCATGGCCTTGCCGTCGACCAGGAACACCTTGTTGCCGTGCTGGTCCTCGATCCAGTAATCCTCACCGAAGCCGAGGATCCGATCGCGTACGAGGAATCTCATGACATTACGGCTTCCCCGGCAGCCGGTCCGAAACGCCGCCGATAGGCCGACGGGCTCAATCCGGTCTCCTTCCGCAGCCGTACGCGCAGGTTCGCACCGGTGCCGAGCCCGCACCGCGCGGCCACCACGTCCAGCCGTTCCTCCCCGCGCTCGATCAGCCGGCAGGCCAGGGCCACCCGCTCCCCGGTGAGCCACGCGAGCGGCGTCGTCCCGAGCTGTGCCCTGAAGCGCCGGTGCAGGGTGGCGGGGGAGACGGCCGCGCGGGCGGCCAGTCCGGCCACCGTCAACGGCTCCCCCAGCCGCTCCTGCGCCCACGCGAGCAGCGGCGCGAGCGACTCGTCGGGCACGTCGGGCAGCGGCCGTTCCACGAACTGCCGTTGCCCACCGTCCCGATGGGCCGCGAACACGAGCCTCCTGGACACCGCGTTGGCGATCTCGGCGCCGTGGTCCCGCCGTACGACATGCAGCCCGAGGTCGAGCGCGGCGGCGCTGCCGGAGGCGGTGAGGATGTCGCCGTCGTCCACGAAGAGGACGTCCGGTTCGAGCCGCACGCGCGGGTGCAGCATGCGGAAGCGGTCGGCCCACATCCAGTGCGTGGTGGCCCGGCGCCCGTCCAACAGCCCGGCCTCGGCGAGCGCGAAACTCCCGGTGCACAGGCTCATGACACGGGCCCCGCGCGCGTGAGCACGCCGAATCGCGTCGAGGACGTCACCACCGCGCGGTACGACGTTGTCGGGCCGGCCCGGCACGACGAGGGTGTCCGCCGAGTCCACCGCGTCGAGACCGTGCGCTCCGGTGAGGGTGAAGAACCCGTGGTTCATCCGCACCTCACGCGTGGGCGCGCACACCAGGACTTCGTACAGGGGCCCGGGGAGCCCGAGTTCAGGCCGGGGCAGCCCGAACAGCTCGGTGGCGACACCGACCTCGAAGGGGTTGGTGCCCTCGTCGACGATCACGGCGACCCGGTGCGGACGGGTGGGCGGACGCTGAGAGGATCCTTGCGGCATGTGCGATTCCTAGCACTCGTACGGCCGCTACGACACCCCGCACGCTGACCTCATGGAACCCATCGCGCTAGCTGCCGCCCTCGCCTCCTTCACCGACCGGTGGAGCCCCCGCATCGTCACCACCGTCAACGACTACGACGTACGCGTCGCGAAGGTCGAGGGCGAACACCTCTGGCACACCCACGACCACACCGACGAGTTCTTCCTGGTCCTGGAGGGCGAGTTGCACATCGCGCTTCGCGAGTCGGCGGGGGAGCGCACGGTCGTCCTCCCCAAGGGCTCCGTCTTCACGGTCCCCCGCGGCACGGAACACAAGCCGTACGCCCCGATCCCCACGGAGATCCTCCTCCTCGAACCGACCGGCACGCTCACGGTCGGCGACCAGCATGAGGAGATCCCGGCGCATGTGGACGCGACGACGGGTCACACCTTGAACTGACCCTTCAGGGCGGTGAGTAGGGAGTTCAGGGTGGTGGGGGTGGGTGAGAGGAGCGTGGTGGGCTCGTCGCTCTCGCGGAGGTGGAGGGTGGTGAGGGTGGCGGCTATCTCCAGGCAGTCCTCGTCCTCGCCGCCCCCCGAGTAGGACGACTTGTGCCAGTGGAGAGTGGGGGACATCGGTGGCCTTTCACAGTTCCTGGGCGATGCGGCGGATGAGGTCGAGGGAGGCGCCCTGGGTGAGGGCAGCGCCCTCGATGCGTGCCAAACGGGCCTGGTAGCGACCCAGTTGAGCGGGAGCGTCGAGGAAGACGGACCCGTGCGCCGAGTCGAGCTGCACGGTGTTCAATTGTGCGACGGCTCCGCCGACGTACTGCATGGAGTGTCCTGAGCCCGCGAAACCGTCCGTGGTGAACGGGATCGCGCGGATCGTGACGTTCGTCCGCTCGGTTGCTCGCGCGAGATGGTCAAGCTGGGCGCGGGTGACCTTCGGGCCGCCAACACGCATGCGCAGAGCGGCTTCATGGATGATCACGTCATACGGCGTCTCTGAGTCGAGCACCTGCTGGCGCTGCATCCGGAACATGACGCGAGCCTCTCGCCCGGCGTCCGGAAGGTCTGGTTGCACGAAGACCGAGGCCGCGCGTACGTGATCCTCGGTTTGGAGGATTCCCGGGATATGTACGACCTGGAAGGTGCGGACGTACGACGCGTGGTGTTCCAACTCGGCGATGTCGAGCGCTCCGGGTGCCAGAACACCTCGGTACTCCATCCACCAGCCCTTACTGCTCGGATTCGCCATCTCGGCCAGCGCATCGATGAGTCGATGATCGCCGCACTCGTAGAACTCGACCAGCCTGCGCAACCGCTCCTCGCTGATGCCGAACCGGCCTGACTCGATGTGACTGATCTGGGTCTGGTTCACGCCCAGGAACGCGGCGGCGTCTCGCGACTCGATGCCGGCGGCCTCCCGCAGTCGACGCAGCTCCGCGCCCAGTCTCGCTTGACGCGCGGTGGGGGTGGGCCTTGGTGGCATGGCGTCCTCCTTCAGGGCAATTATTCAATACCGCTTGAGCCGTATCAGGCTGAGCCGCTATGGTCGTAACGTATCTCACGGAGGGTGCCCAACTGGTCACCCATCCGCAACTCCCGCACGCCCACCGCTCGTTGGAAGCGCCACCCCGACCATCGACACCGGGGCGCCGGACAGCAACGAGCCCGGGCTCGCACAAACCCCCCTCACCCCACCGGAGTTGATGCCCCATGCCCTCGTACACCCTCATCTGCCCACCCCTCGACACCTCCCCGCACATCGCCCGCGACTTCGTCGCCACCGTCCTGGGCACCCTGGACCTGGACAGCAACATGATCGACGACGCGATCCTGTGCACCTCCGAACTCGTCACCAACGCCTGCGTCCACGCGAAGGGCGGTGACGGCACGGTGTTGTGGCTGGCGGTGGAGGAGGGACGGCTGCGGGTCGTGGTGTACGACGGCGACGAGAACCCGCCGGTGATAAGGGAACTCACGACGGACGCGACGGAGCGCACCGGCGGTCGAGGCCTGTATCTCGTGGACAACGTCACCGAGGGCCACTGGGGCCACGGCCCGGACATCCCCTACGGCGGCCAGCCGCACCCGGAGGGCAAGGCGGTGTGGTTCGACCTGCCCGCAGCCCTGCCCGTGGACAAGCCCGTACGACGCCCGGCGAGGTGACTGTCAGCGATGGGTGGCACTCTTGTTTCATGACCGACGCATCCCCGGCCCCGACTCCCCGCCGCGCCCGAATCCGCGCCCCCCAGCTCACCGGCAAGGGCGGCTGGCTGAACACGGGTGACAAGCAGTACACCCTCGCCGACCTGCGGGGACGCATCGTCATTCTGGATTTCTGGACCTTCTGCTGCATCAACTGCCTGCATGTTCTCGACGAGCTGCGGGAGCTGGAGGAGAAGCACCGGGACACGGTGGTGATCATCGGCGTGCACTCACCGAAGTTCGTGCACGAGGCCGAGCATCAGGCGGTCGTCGACGCCGTGGAGCGGTACGGGGTGGAGCATCCGGTGCTCGACGACCCGGAGTTGGCCACCTGGAAGCAGTACGCCGTGCGCGCGTGGCCGACGCTCGTCGTGATCGACCCCGAGGGGTACGTCGTCGCGCAGCACGCGGGCGAGGGGCACGCGCACGCCATCGAGCGGCTGGTGGCGGAGCTGGAGACCGAGCACGCGGCGAAGGGGACGCTCCGGCGCGGGGACGGGCCTTATGTGGCCCCGGAGCCCGAGCCCACCGTGCTGCGCTTCCCCGGCAAGGCGATCGCCCTCCCCGGCGGCACCTTCCTGGTCAGCGACACCACCCGGCATCAACTCGTCGAGCTGGCGGCCGACGGGGAGAGCGTCGTACGGCGGATCGGTTCCGGGGCGCGGGGGTTCGGTGACGGGACCGCCGACTCCGCGGCCTTCAACGAACCGCAGGGGCTCGCCCTCGGCGAGGACGGGTCCGTCGTTGTCGCCGACACCGTGAATCACGCCCTGCGGCGCCTCGACCTCACCACGGGTGCCGTGACCACCCTCGCGGGCACCGGCCGTCAGTGGATGCAGGGCGAGCCCACCTCGGGTCCCGCCCGCGAGGTCAGCCTCTCCTCCCCCTGGGACGTGGCCTGGTGGCAGGGCAAGGTGTGGATCGCCATGGCCGGTGTGCATCAGCTCTGGGCCTACGACCCCGTCACGGACACGGTCTCCGTCACCGCCGGCACCACCAACGAGGGGCTCGTCGACGGGCCCGGCGCCGAGGCCTGGTTCGCGCAGCCCTCGGGGCTCGCCGCGACCGCCGACCGGCTGTGGCTGGCCGACTCCGAGACGTCCGCCCTGCGCTGGGTGGACCTGGACGGCGCCGTCCACACCGCCGTCGGCACCGGACTCTTCGACTTCGGGCATCGTGACGGAACCGCCGAACAGGCGCTGCTCCAGCACCCGTTGGGCGTCACCGCGCTCCCGGACGGCTCGGTGGCGATCAGCGACACGTACAACCACGCACTGCGCCGCTACGACCCCGCGACCGGCGAAGTCACCACGCTGGCCACGGACTTGAGGGAGCCGAGCGACGCCGTGCTCGTCGGTGACGAGATCCTGGTCGTCGAGTCGGCCCGGCACCGACTGACCCGCCTACGGTTGCCGGAAGAGGCGGTGCGCGTCGAGTCCGTCGCCCATCGCACCCGGCGCGCGGCCACCGAAGTCGCCCCAGGCGAGCTGAAGTTGGACGTCATCTTCCAGGCCCCTGCGGGCCAGAAACTCGACATCCTCCCCCACGCTCGAACAGACTCGCGCGGGGGGACCCCCATCGGCCCCTCGACCAGGCTCCTCGTCTCCGCCACCCCACCCGAACTGCTCCTCGCCGGCGAGGGCGCGGGCACGGACCTGAACCGCACCCTCACCCTCAACGAGGCTGTCGCGGAAGGCGTGTTGCACATCTCCGCGATGGCCGCGTCCTGCGACGACGATCCGTCCAACGAGTTCCCGGCCTGCCATGTCCACCAGCAGGACTGGGGCGTCCCGGTCCGCCTCACCGAGGGCGCGACGGACCGCCTCCCCCTCGTCCTGGCCGGCATGGACGACCGGGAGGACCAGCCCGACCAGGACGCCTGAAACGAGGGATCAGCAGCACAGCAAAGGGCTACCGTCGCCGCGCCCGCGGCGCCAGCTTGTACACCGCCATCCCCGCCGCCACCAGCGTCGTCGCCGCCACCATCATCGCCATGCTGTTCAGCCACAGGCCCGTCGCGGCCAGGGTGGCACCACCGGCGCCGGTCGTGCCGGCGCCGACAACTCTTCCGTACATAAACGTTTCTCCTTGCGGACGTGAAGTGATGTGGGGGATGGGCCTAGGTGGCCACCCACCTCTCCTCGCTGCGGCGGACCAGGCCCCACAGGGAGGTGAAGTAGACGGCGTGCTGGAAGAGGTCGTAGAGCATCTCGGGGATCATCAGCGCGGCGACCAGGACCGCGACGGGGCCCGCGCGGCGGACCGAGACGGTTTTCTCGACCACGAAGATCAGGCCGATGGCGGTCCAGAACGGGGAGAGGCCGGGGAAGCCGTAGACCGTCGTGTAGGTCGCCATGAAGGTCAGGTAGATCAGGAAGGACAGGGCGCCGAAGCCCATCAGGAACTGCTGGAGGAAGTAGCGGGCGGTGACACGTGTCCAGCCGTAGTCGCGGAGGTTCTCCAGGGCGCCGCGCTGCCAGCGCAGGCGCTGGTGCCAGAGTTTGGGGAGGCTGGTCATGACCTCGGTGGTGACCGCGCAGCCCGCCGGGGACATGGCGCGGTAGCCGAGGGTCTTGACCGCCTTGGTCATCTCGTCGTCCTCGGTGAGGGAGGCGAGGCTGTAGTAGCCGTCGCCGCCGCCGATGCGGCCCGAGTGGCGGGCGTCCCGCACCTCGCGCAGGACGCGGGCCCGGAACATGGTGCCGGTGCCGGTGAGGACCTGGGCCTTGCCGCCGGTGCGGTCCAGTTCCCAGGCGTAGCGCTGGAACTCCATGCGCTGGAGCAGGCCGAGGAGTCCGCCGCCCTTCTCGCCGTAGAAGACTCCGCCGACGGCGCCGACCTTGCGGTTGAAGGTGGCCATCGCGGTCTCGCTGAACCAGGGGTTGAGGATCGTGTCGGCGTCCTGGACGAGGAGGAGGTCGCGCTCGTCGAGGTGGGGCAGGACCCAGTCGATGGCCTGGTTGAGGGCGCCGGCCTTCTTGTGGGTGTTGCCCCGGGTGGCGAAGATGTCCGCGCCGTGCGAGGCGGCGACCTCGGCCGTGTCGTCGGTGCAGTTGTCGGTGACGACGACGATCAGGTCGGGCTTGCGGGTCTGGCGCCACAGGCCCTCGATCGCGGCGCCGATGCGGTCCGCTTCGTTGTGGGCCGGGATGAGTACCACCAGCCGTGGTTCGAGCACGGCAGCAGCCCCCCGCGAAGATCGTGAGACGGGCCCGGGGCTGCCTCTCCCCGGGCCCTCAACTGCACGAAGTCTTCACGAGGTTCACACAACCGCACAATGCGCCCAGCGTCACGGATTGCTCACGGTTGACTGTGTATGTCCTGTGCGGGCGATTCGGCGCGTGTGCGGGGTACGCCCACCTATCCGCCTGCGAAGGTGTGGCTCACGCGCCGTATCCGCCGCGGTAGCCGCGCGACTCGTCGTCCTCGACGACGGTCGTCTGACCCGGTATCACCACGCGCCGGCGCCGGGCCATGCTGCTGAACGTCACGACGCCGATCAGCCCGACGACCATGAGGATCACGCCGACCAGGTCGAGATTGACCCCCTGCATGTGCCAGTCGGTCGCGAACGTCAGAATCGCGCCGACGGCGATGAGGATGATGCATCCGCCCAGGCCCATGAGTGTCGCCTCCCTGTGCTGTCCGGGCCGGTCGTCCCGGTCCGCACCCCGGGTACCCGGGGAACCAACACCCATGCGCCGAGCGGGACAACACCCATGAGCCAGGCGGGAGTTGGCTAACCCTCCAGGAACGCCACCAGCGCGTTGGCCAGCAGGAACGGGTCGCGGTCGCCGCAGAGTTCGCGGGCGCTGTGCATCGAGAGGATGGCCACGCCGATGTCGACGGTCTTGATTCCGTGGCGGGCCGCGGTGATCGGGCCGATCGTCGTGCCGCAGGGCATGGAGTTGTTGGAGACGAAGGTCTGGAAGGGCACGCCGGCCTTCTCGCAGGCCGCGGCGAACACCGCGCGGCCCGAACCGTCCGTGGCGTAGCGGTTGTTGACGTTGACCTTGAGGATCGGGCCGCCGTTGACGCGCGGATGGTGCGTCGGGTCGTGCCGCTCCGCGTAGTTGGGGTGCACCGCGTGACCCGTGTCGGAGGACAGGCAGACGGTCCCGGCGAAGGCACGGGCCCGGTCCTCGTACGAGCCGCCGCGCGCGAACACCGAGCGCTCCAGGATCCCCCCGAGCAGCGGGCCGTCCGCGCCCGTGTCGGACTGCGAGCCGTTCTCCTCGTGGTCGAAACCGGCCAGCACGGGGATGTACGGCAGGTTCTCGCGGGCGGCGGCGGAGGCGAGCGCGGCGGCGCCGGAGTGCAGGGACAGCAGGTTGTCCATGCGCGGAGCGGCCACCAGCTCCTGGTCGCGGCCCAGGTAGGCGGGCGCCTCCACGGAGTGGGTCATCAGGTCCCAGCCGGTGACCTCGCCCGGCGCGAGCTCCGACTCCTCCTCCAGGAAGGCGATCAGATCGCCGTCGCGGACGTCGTCGCCCAGGCCCCAGATCGGCTGGAGGTGGCGCTGCTTGTCCAGCTTGAGTCCGTCCGCCGACACGGAACGGTCCAGGTGGATGGCGAGTTGGGGCACCCGGAGCAGCGGCCGGTCCACGTTCACCAGCCGCGTCGAACCGTCCCGCAGGGTCAGCCGGCCGGCCAGACCGAGGTCGCGGTCGAGCCAGGAGTTGAGCAGCGGCCCGCCGTAGATCTCGACGGCGACCTGGCGCCAGCCGTGCCCGCCGGTGTCGGGGCGCGGCTTGACCCGCAGGTTCGGGGAGTCGGTGTGCGCGCCGACGATGCGGAAGGGGGTGTGTGGGGCCGCGCCCTCGGGGACGTACCAGGCCACGATCGCGCCACCGCGCAGCACGTACTTGCCGCCGGTCGTCCCCTCCCAGGCGTCCGTCTCGGCGACCTGCCTGAATCCGGCCTTCTCCAGCCGCTCGGCGGTGTTCGCCACGGCGTGGTACGGCGTGGGACTGGCCGCCAGGAAGGACATCAGATCGTCGGTGTGGCCGCGGTCGAAGCGGATGGGTGCGCTCATGGGGTTCACCTTAACGACGTACGAGGGCCCGCTCCCGGGGGTGGGAGCGGGCCCTCACAAGGGCGATGTGGGGATTCGCGAAGCTGTACCGGTGTTGTCCTGGAACGTGTCGGGGGCTTGTCTAGAAGGCTGCCTCGTCCAGCTCCATCAGGTCCAGTTCTACGCCCTCGGCGACCTTGCGGGCCAGGGTCACGCCCGGCAGAACGTTGCCCGCGAAGAACTTCGCGGCCGCGATCTTGCCGGTGTAGAAGGCACGGTCCTTGGCGGAGGCCGTCTCCAGTTTCTCGACGGCGACCGCGGCACCCTTGAGGAGCAGGTAGCCGACGACGACGTCGCCGGAGGCGAGCAGCAGGCGGGTGGTGTTGAGGCCCACCTTGTAGATGTTCTTGACGTCCTCTTCGGTCGCCGCGAGGTCGGTCAGCATCAGGCCGACGATGGCCTCCAGCTCGACGGCCGCCTTGGCGAGGTGCTCACGGGCACCGGCCAGGTCCTCGCCGCCCGTCCCCAGCGCGAGGAACTCCTTGATGTCCTCGGCGAGGGAGTTGAGGGCGCTGCCCTGGTTGCGGACGATCTTCCGGAAGAAGAAGTCCTGGCCCTGGATGGCGGTCGTGCCCTCGTACAGGGTGTCGATCTTGGCGTCCCGGATGTACTGCTCGATCGGGTACTCCTGGAGGAACCCGGAGCCGCCGAAGGTCTGGAGCGACTGGGCGAGCTGCTCGTAGCCCTTCTCGGAGCCGTAGCCCTTGACGATCGGCAGGAGGAGGTCGTTGAGCGCGTGCTCGGTGGACGTGTCCTCGCCCTCGGCCTCCTTGACGGCGATCGTGTCCTGGACCGAGGCGGTGTACAGCACGAGCGCGCGCATGCCCTCAGCGTACGCCTTCTGCGTGATCAGCGAGCGGCGCACGTCCGGGTGGTGCGTGATGGTGACCTTGGGCGCGGCCTTGTCCATGAACTGCGCGAGGTCGGGACCCTGGACGCGCTCCTTGGCGTACTCAAGAGCGTTGAGGTAGCCGGTCGACAGCGTCGAGATGGCCTTCGTGCCGACCATCATGCGAGCGAACTCGATGATCCGGAACATCTGGCGGATGCCGTCGTGCTTGTCGCCGATCAGCCAGCCCTTGGCGGGGTGGCGGTCGCCGAAGGTCATCTCGCAGGTGTTGGACGCCTTGAGGCCCATCTTGTGCTCGACGTTGGTGGCGTAGACGCCGTTGCGCTCGCCCAGCTCGCCGGTCTCGACGTCGAAGAGGAACTTCGGCACGAGGAAGAGGGAGAGGCCCTTGGTGCCGGGGCCGTGGCCCTCCGGCCGCGCGAGCACGTAGTGAAGGATGTTCTCCTCCATGTCGTGCTCACCGGACGTGATGAAGCGCTTGACGCCTTCGATGTGCCAGGAGCCGTCGTCCTGCTGGACGGCCTTGGTCCGCCCCGCGCCGACATCGGAACCGGCGTCCGGCTCGGTCAGCACCATGGTGGACCCCCAGGTCCGCTCCACCGCGAGCTGCGCGATCTTCTTCTGTACGTCGTTGCCCTCGTCGTAGAGGATCCCGGCGAAGGCCGGACCGGAGCAGTACATCCACACGGCCGGGTTCGCGCCGAGGATCAGCTCCGCGTACGACCAGATCAGGGAGGGCGGAGCCGTCGTACCGCCGATGGCCTCGGGGAGGCCCAGCCGCCAGTACTCGGACTCCATGAAGGCCTTGTAGCTCTTCTTGAAGGAGGCCGGGACGGGCGCGGTGTTCGTCTTCGGGTCGAAGACCGGCGGGTTGCGGTCGGCGTCGGCGAAGGACTCCGCGAGCTCGTTCTCCGCGAGCCGGGTCAGCTCCTCCAGGACGCTCTTGGCGGTGTCCGTGTCCATCTCCGCGAAGGGACCGGTGCCGTACAGCTTGTCGCGCCCGAGGACCTCGAAGAGGTTGAACTCGATGTCGCGGAGATTCGACTTGTAGTGCCCCATGGCGACGACTCCGTAGAGAGATATGTACAACGAGATGCGTACGCGAGATGTGTACCAAGCAGTAGCAAGCAATAACTACGATGATGCTACCCGTCGGTAATAAGAAGCAACCCCAAGCCGTCCATCTGTGACTCAGTACTCTTGCTCGCATGTATGGATACGGCCCGACCATGGATGGGGGCGCGGCCCAGCAGGGGTATGTCCCGCCCCAGCAGCAGATGGCCGGTGGCGTGGGCGGCTACGGCCAGCAGCCGCCGCTCTACCCCGAGCCGTCCCCGCCCTCGCTGGCGGACGCGGTACGCGCGTTCACCACCGGGCAGATGGCCGCGGAGGACTTCCAGCAGGTCTTCGCGACGTCCAAGGTGTACTGCCCGCGCGGCGACAACCCGGGCTTCCTCGCGCTCCACAACACCCAGCAGCCGGTGATCCCGATGTTCACCTCGCTGAAGGAGCTGCGCCGCTACGCCGGCAAGGAGTCCAAGTACTTCGTGATCACCGGTGCCGAGGTCATCGACCTGCTGCCGACGGGGTACGGCTTCGTCGTCGACATGGAGGGCGAGCACCGGATGGTGTTCGACGCGAAGGCGGTCGAGCAGATGGTGGAGTTCGCGATGCGCAGGATGTACGGCTGAGCAGCCCGGCTCGGTTGATCGGTTGATCAGCTCGATCAGTGACTCGATGGCCTAGTCGCTGAAGTGCGGGGCGCGATCCGACGAGAAGTCGGCGGTGTTACCGGCGCGGCGGGGGTGTGCCCCGGGTGGCTGGAAGTGTGCGGTTCCGTCAGAGAGCGGACACGGCACACCGACGGGGGCCCGCATGGCGGCGACACGGAACGTACTGATCACAGGCGGCTCGGCGGGGATCGGGCAGGCGTGCGTGCGGCGGTTCGTGCGCGGGGGTGATCATGTCTGGTTCACGTATCACTCGGGGCGGGAGCGGGCGGCTCGGCTGGTGGCGGAGTTGGCGGGGCTGGGGGGACCCGGGGAGCTTGCGGGATCGGGGGAGTTGGCGGGGCCACGGGGGCAGGAGGGATCGGCGCGGTCTGCGGGGTTGACGGGCTCGGCGGGTCTGGCGGAATCAGCCGGATCATGGGGGCCCGGAGGTCTGGCGGGCTCGGCGGGACTGAGGGGACCGGGAGGTTCTTCGGGTCCGGCGGGATCGGCGGGACCGGGAGGCTCGGGAGGACCGTCCGAATCTGCGGCCCCGTCGGGGTCTGCGGTTCCGACTGGACCGGCAGGCCCTGCGGGACCGGGGGACGGCCGCCGCTACGCACCCAGGGCCTTCGAGTTCCGGCAGGGTGAGTGGTCCGATCACGAACGCCTGGTCGCGGAACTGCCGGGACCGGTCGACATCCTGATCAACAACGCGGCGGTCGGCTCGAAGACGGTCGAGCAGTACGTCCCCGGGCCCGGTCACGCGCAGGACGCCGCGTTCCTCCAGATCAACGCGGTGGGACCGCTCTGGCTCAGTGAACAGCTGCTGCCGGGCATGCGGGCGCGCGGCCGGGGCACGATCGTCAACGTCGCCAGTGTCGGCGGGGGCGTCGCGCAGTTCCCGGGTTTCCGGGTCGCGGACGGCATGAGCAAGGCGGCCCTCGCGTATCTCACCCGCCACCTCGCCGCGGAACTGGTCCACGACCCCGTCGACGTCCTCGCGATCTGCCCCGGCGCCGTGGACACCCCCATGTTCGAGGCCAGCACCCTCGCGGGCCTCACCCCGTCCCGCCGCACCGCCCTCCAATCCGCCCTGCCCGGCGGCCGGTTGATCCGCCCCGAGGAAATAGCGGAACTGGTGTGGTGGCTGGCGGGCCCGGGTGCCGGTCTGCTGCACGGCGCGGTGATCGACGCGTCGATGGGGCTGGGGGTGCGGCCGGGGTTGCTCGGTGGGGTGGTGGAGGGTGCGGGGGTGGAGGGGTGACCTCGATCTCCCGCCAAGCCGCCCGCCTCGTCTCCGGTTCGCCCGCCATCGCCGAGGCCCACTTCCGTGCCGAGGCGCTGCCCTACCACCCCAGCCTGCGTCCCGACGGTTGGCTCAATCTCGGTACCGCCGAGAACCGGCTCGTCCAGGACCTGCACGGCGAGTTGCCGCCACCGCCGCTGACGGCGCGCGAGACCCGTTACGCGCCCCTGTACGGGACCCCCGAACTGCGTGAGCACATCGCACGGCATCTCAGCTCGACGGGCGGTCGGGCCGTCGACCCCGAGGATCTGGTCGCCGTGGCGGGGGCGACCGCGGCCCTCGACGTGGTCGCGACCGCGCTCTGCGACCCCGGTGAGGCGATCGTCGTGCCCGCGCCCTGCTACGGAGCCCTCGACACCGACCTCGGCGGCCGTTCCGGCGCTCGGCTGCTGCTCGCCCCGCCCGACGTAGCGGACGGCCACGGGCTCTCCGTAGCCTCCGTGGACCGGACGCTCGCCGAGGCGCGGCGTGACGGCGTGGACGTACGGGCCGTAGCGCTCGCGTCGCCCGCGAATCCGACCGGAGCTGTCCATCCGGCCGCCGAATTAAGGGAGTTGGCCGTGGTGGCGGCCCATCACGGTGTGGACGTCGTCGCCGACGAGATCTACGCGGGGTCGGTGTTCGGGCCGCTGCCCTTCACCGGGTTGCGGACGGTCGCCGCCGACCCCGCCCGCGTCCACACCGTGTGGGGTTTCGCCAAGGACTTCGGGCTGCCCGGGCTCAAGGCGGGCGTGCTGCACACCACCGACCCGGAGATCCGGGACGCGGCCCGCGCCCTCGCCTACTTCGCGCCCGTCTCCACCCACACCCAGGCCCACCTCACCCGGTTACTGGCCGACCCCGCGCGCGTGCACGCCTTCCTCGCCGAGAACCGGCGCCGCCTCGGCACCTCGTACACCCGGGCCGCCGCGCTCCTGGACGGCCACGGCATCCCGTACGCCCCCGCGCAGGCCGGCTGCTCGGTCTGGGCCGACCTGGCCGCCTGGCTGCCCCGCCCCGGCTTCGCCGGAGAACGCGCGCTCTGGCAGGAGATCCTCGACCGCACCCACGTCAGCATCCTGCCCGGCGAGGCCTTCCACGCCCCGCGCCCCGGCTGGTTCCGCATCTGCCACTCACTCGACGCGGCCCTGGTGGAGGAGGCCCTGGCCCGGCTCGGCCGCCTCCTCAACCCGAGCGGAACACCCCGCGCACCCCATACACCCCATACACCCCATACACCCCATGCGTTCCATGCGCCTCATGTACTCCGCACACTCCGTGAGCCTCACGACGACACGAGATGCCACGCGATCGCACCGGCGGGGCTCACCGGACACAGCCGTGGTGAAGGGGGGCCTGGTGAGTGAGTTCCCGCTCCAACCGGCCCGGCTGCTCATCCGGAGGGGAGCACCACACGCACCCCGTACACCACACACACCCCATACACCACACGCACCTTGTGCGCCCCACCGATGCCCTGACCGCACCCCAGGGGACCCGCCCGGCACGACCGCCCTCGCGGCGGAGTCCCCACTCCGACCGGCTCAGTCGCGGTCTGCCGACGCAGGACGCCGCCGATTGCCCCCACGAGCCCCGCCCGACACGACCCCCTTCCCGGCAGAGCCCCCGCCCCAACCCACCCCACCCGCTCACCAAGAAGGGAGCCCCCCCCCGTGACAACCCCCAACAGCGCCAACACCCCCCACCCACACCCGCCCGGCCCCCTCGACCGCTGGTACGAGCAGGCAGGCGTCCGCACCGGCGTCCGCCGGATGTTCCACGAGGACACCGAGCGCGGCAAGGTCTTCTTCCCGGTCGCCCTGGTCCCGTACGCCGGACATGACGCCGTACGCGAACTGCCGCCCGAGCGGCTGCGCGAGCTGACCGTGCGGCACCTCTACCAGTTCCTGCTGTCGACGACCCACCTGGAGACCCGGGTCGTCAACACGGCCGCCGAAGCCGTGGCCAACGGCCGTACCGGACTCGACCTGCCCGCCGACCTCCGCCCGGACGCCTTCAAGGTCTACTGCGACGAGGGCTACCACGCCCTCTACAGCCTCGACCTCGCCGACCAGATCGCCGCCGTGACGGGCATCGCGATACCGGACCAGGACTACGGCGGCTTCGTCGACCGGCTGCGCAGCGCCGCGCACCGCGCGCTGCCCGCCGCGCCCGCGCTCGCCGGACTCCTCCAGGCGGTGGTGTTCGAGACGCTGATCACGGCCGTGCTGAACGAGGTACCGGGCGACGACAGCGTCGTCCGCGTGGTCCGCGACCTGCTGCGCGACCACGCCCGCGACGAGGGCCGCCATCACCGTTTCTTCTCCGCCCTCTTCCGAGAGGTGTGGACCCACCTCTCGGCCCCCGACCGCACCGCCGCCGCACACGCCCTGCCCGAACTGATCCGCACCGCCCTGACCTGGGACCTCGCCCCCGTCCGCGCCTCCCTGCGGCTGGCCGGCCTCGACCCGGACACCGCGCGCCGGGTCGCCGCCGACTGCTGCGCGGCCGGCCCCGACCCCCGCCGCCTGAACGAGACCGCCCGCTCGACGCTACGGCTCTGCGCGACCGTCGGCGTCTTCGAACTCCCCGGCGCCCGCGAGCACTTCGCCGCCCACGGCCTCGGCGACGGCCACGACTTCGGAGACGGTCACGGCTTGGGCTGCGGCCACGACTTCGGCGAGTGCCACGGCCTCGGCGACGGCCACGAGGAGACCCCGTGAACCCGACCACCACGAGCCTCACCTACGGCACGTATCTGCGGCTGCCGCAGCTCCTCGGCCAGCAGTTGCCGCAGGCCGCCGCCGCGCACGACGAGCATCTGTTCATCACCGTGCACCAGGTCCACGAACTCTGGTTCAAGCAGCTCCTCGTCGAGCTCACGGACGCCCGCGACCGGATGCTGACGGGCGAGAACGCCGTAGCGCTACGACGACTGCGCCGCTGCCACGAGATCGAGCGGGCGCTGCTCGGCACACTGGAGCCGCTGGACACGATGGCGCCGCGCGACTTCCGGGAGTTCCGCGGCGCGCTCGGCACCGCCAGCGGCGGCCAGTCCGCCCAGTTCCACGAGATCGAGGCGCTCTCGGCCCACCGCGACCCCGCCCACTCCGCCCACCGGAACCGCCCCCGCCGCATGCGCTGGCTGACCCGCGCCGAACGGGCCTGCCTGGACCGCCGCCTGCTGGAACCCACCCTGTGGGACGGCTACCTCGCGGCGCTGGCGGGCCACCCGGGCGTGGTCCGGACCGCGGCCTTCCGCGGTGAGGGCCCCCTGGGCGAGCTCGCGGACGCGCTGCTGGGCCACGACGAGGGGTGGGCGCGCTGGCGGGCCCGGCACGTCCGGGTCGTGGAGCGGCAACTCGGCGGGGAGCGGGGTACGGCGGGGAGTTCGGGTGCCGCGTACCTGCGGAGCCGTAGCGAGGAACGGTTCTTCCCCCGGTTGTGGGAGGCTCGGGGCGCCGTGCTGTGAGCCCCTGATACGTCCGCTGTGCGGGTGAGTCGGGCGGAAGTCCGGAGGGAATGTCCTCCGGGCTTCTTCTGTTGTGGGGTAGCAGAAAGTTCAACGCTCAAC
This sequence comes from Streptomyces sp. NPDC101776, assembly GCF_044766845.1. NCBI lineage: Bacteria > Bacillati > Actinomycetota > Actinomycetes > Kitasatosporales > Streptomycetaceae > Streptomyces > Streptomyces sp. NPDC101776. The sequence continues at coordinate 423,039 of NZ_JBIWMV010000004.1, forward strand.
TAAACTCGACGCACAAGGAGGTCCCGACATGCCTGCAGTGACCGTAGAGAACCCGCTGACCCTGCCCCGCGTGGCCGCGCCCGCAGACGCCGTGGCTCGTCCCGTGCTCGCCGTCAGCACCGCGCCGAGCGGTTTCGAGGGTGAGGGCTTCCCGGTGCGCCGCGCGTTCGCCGGGATCAACTACCGCCACCTCGACCCGTTCATCATGATGGACCAGATGGGCGAGGTGGAGTACGCGCCGGGCGAGCCCAAGGGCACCCCCTGGCACCCCCACCGCGGCTTCGAGACCGTCACCTACATCATCGACGGCGTCTTCGACCACCAGGACTCCAACGGCGGTGGCGGCACCATCACCAACGGCGACACCCAGTGGATGACGGCGGGCGCGGGCCTGCTGCACATCGAGGCGCCGCCGGAGTCGCTGGTCGTGTCCGGCGGTCTCTTCCACGGGCTTCAGCTCTGGGTCAACCTGCCCGCCAAGGACAAGATGATGGCCCCGCGCTACCAGGACATCCGCGGCGGCCAGGTGCAGTTGCTGACGACTCCCGACGGGGGCGCGCTCCTGCGGGTCATCGCCGGTGAGCTGGACGGCCACCAGGGCCCCGGCATCACACACACCCCGATCACGATGATCCACGCCACCGTGGCGCCGGGCGCGGAGATCAACCTGCCCTGGCGCGAGGACTTCAACAGCCTCGTCTACGTCCTGGCGGGCAAGGGTTCGGTCGGCGCCGACCGCCGCCCGATCCACGTGGGCCAGACCGCCGTCCTCGGCGCGGGTTCGTCCCTGACCGTCCGCGCGGACGAGCAGCAGGACGGGAACACCCCGGACCTCGAGGTCGCCATCCTCGGCGGTCAGCCGATCCGCGAGCCGATGGCGCACTACGGCCCGTTCGTCATGAACACCCGCGAGGAACTCCAGCAGGCCTTCGAGGACTTCCAGAAGGGCCGGCTGGGCACCATCCCCGCCGTGCACGGCATGACCGGCGGCGGCCCGCAGTCCTGACCCGCCGTCACCCAGGCGGTCCGTCCCGACGGGACGGACCGCCTGTCGCGTGATCGGGTGGGAGCGTGCAGCTCCTCCCCGTTCCCGTACGACGGCTCGCCGCCTGGTGTGCCGTCATTCTGCTGGTCTGCGGGGTCGGTTACGTCGGGATCCGGCTCTGCTCCGAACTGCGGACCGCCGTGACGCCCGTGCTGCTCGCGCTGCTCGGCACCGCGCTGCTCGGGCCGCTGTACCGGCGGCTGGTGACGGCGCACGTGAACCGGTCGGTGGCCGCCGGGATCACCTGTGTCGCGGTCGTCGCCGTCGTCGGCGGGGCCGTGTACATCGTGGTCGCCGCGCTGATCGACACCGGGGACCAGATCGTGGCCTCGCTCAAGGACGCGGCGAACTCCCTCTCCGACCACTTCGGGGCCGCCGGCACCTCACTGGACGACCTCGCGTCCAACGCCAAGGAACTGCTCACCAAGTTCGGCGGGACGGCCGCCTCGAACGTCATCAGCGGGGTCAGTGTCGTCGGCGAGACCATCGCCATGGCCGTTCTGGCGCTGCTGCTCGTCTTCTTCTTCCTCCGCGACTCCCACCTCGCCACGGGACTGTTGCGCTCGTTCGCCCCGCACGGCACCGGCGACCTCGTCGAGGCCATGGCCCGCCGTGCCTTCGAGGGCGTCGAGGGCTTCATGCGCGGGACCACCGTCATCGCCCTCATCGACGCGCTGTGCATCGGCATCGGGCTGCTCGTACTGGACGTGCCGGGCGCGTTCGGCCTGGCCGCACTCGTCTTCGTCGGCGCGTACATCCCGTACCTCGGCGCGTTCCTCTCCGGGGCCGTCGCCGTGCTGGTCGCACTCGCCGACCGGGGTGTCGTCATCGGACTGTGGGCTCTGGGGGTCGTCCTCGCCGTACAGGTCCTGGAGGGGCACGTCCTCCAGCCGATGATCCAGAGCCGGACCGTGCAGATGCATCCGGCGGTCGTGATGATCGCGATCACCGCTGGGGCGTCCGTGGCCGGCATCCTCGGCATGCTGCTCGCCGTACCGCTGACCGCCGCCGCCTTCGGTGTCGTGCACGAACTACGGGAGCGTTACGCGTCCCAGGACCCGAACTCCGAGACCCCGCCCGGGCCGTCACCGTTCGCGTCCCCCGAGCCGTCCCCGTCGGACTCGTAGAGCTCGAACCAGATGCTCTTGCCCTCGCCCCTCGGGTCCACGCCCCAGGTCTCGGCGAGGAGCTCGATCAGGAGCAACCCGCGCCCGGAGGACGCCAGTTCACCGGGGTGCCGCTTGTGCGGGAGGTCGTCGCCTGCGTCCGTGACCTCGACCCGCATCCGCCGCTCACCGCTGTCGCCGGTCACTTCGGCGGTCAGCAGGGCGTCGGCGTCGGTGTGCACGAGGACGTTGGTCAGCATCTCGGAGACGAGCAGGACCGCCGAGTCGACCTGGTCGGCGGTCGTCCAGTCGTGGAGGAGTTCGCGCAGTTGCTGCCGGGCCACCGCGATCCGCTCGGGCTCGGCCTGCGCGACCGTGAGCACCGTACGGCGGACCGTCGGCGGGACGTTCGTCGTGTCGCCGCAGCCGCAGCTCTCGCCCTCCCGGGACAGCAGCAGTACGGCGATGTCGTCCTCGCGGCGGTCCACGAGCGGGCCGGTGGTGTGGTGCGAGGAGGGCCCGTGGACGGCCTGGACGAGCGCGTCGGCGAGTTCTTCCAGGTCGCCCTTGTGTCCCTCCAGGATCGTCCGGATGCGCTGCCAGCCCGTCTCCAGGTCGTGGCCGCCGGTCTCGATCAGCCCGTCCGTGCAGATCAGCATGGTCTCGCCGGGCTCCAGGGCGAACATGGTCGTCGGATAGTCGGCGTCCGGGTCGATGCCGAGCGGCAGACCGCCCGCCGTGGGCCGCGTCAGCACCGTCCCGTCCGCCATGCGTATCGCCGGGTCGGGATGGCCCGCCCGGGCGATCTCCAGGACGCCCGTCGCCGGATCGGCCTCGGCGTACAGGCAGGTCGCGAAGCGCGGGTCGGCCTTCTCCGCGTCACCGTTGGTGATGCCGTGCAGGAAGCGCGAGGCGCGGGACAGTACCGCGTCGGGCCGGTGTCCCTCGGAGGCGTAGGCACGCAGGGCGATCCGGAGCTGCCCCATCAGCCCGGCGGCGCGCACGTCGTGCCCCTGGACGTCCCCGATGACCAGCGCGATCCTTCCGTTGGGCAGCGGAATCATGTCGTACCAGTCGCCGCCGACCTGGAGCCCGCCGCCGGTCGGGATGTAGCGGGCGGCGACGCTCATGCCCGGGATCTCCGGGCCCAGCGTGGGCAGCATCGAGCGCTGGAGTCCGTCCGTCAGCTCGCGCTCGGACTCGGCGACCCCGGCGCGGGACAGGGCCTGTGCGAGCATCCGGGCGACCGTGGTGAGGACGGACCGCTCGTCGGGCGTGAAGGCCACCGGGTGGGTGAAGGCGGCCATCCAGGCGCCCATCGTGCGTCCGGCGACGGTCAGCGGCAGGAACGCCCAGGACTGCCGGTGGAAGTGCTGGGCGAGCGGCCAGGTGACCGGGTAGCGGTCCTTGTACTGGTCGGGCGTGGACAGATAGACGGCACGGCCCGTCCGGACGACCTCGGCGGCCGGGTAGTCGGTCACCGTGGACATGTGCGAGAACGGGTCCTCGTCGCCCGGCTGGTGCCCGTGATGGCCGACGATCGTGAGGCGGTCGCCCGATACGCCGAACACGGCGAGGCCGTCCGGTGAGAAGCCCGGCATCGACAGGCCCGCCGCGACCCGCAGCACCTCCGCCGTGGACCGCGCCTCCGCCAGCGCGCGGCCCGCGTCCAGCAGGAACGCCTCGCGGGAGCGCCGCCAGTCACCGGTGACCGCCGTCCGCCCGGCCGGTGTGCCGGGTGTGGGCTCGGCGACCTCCTGGAGGGTGCCGATCAGCTCGAACGACCGGGTCTCGGGGTCGTAGGACGGCTTGGAACGGCTGCGGACGGTACGGATCACCCGGCCCCGCTCGTCCATGATCCGGACCCGGACCTCGGCGAGGGTGTCCTCGGCGACGGCCAGCCCGACGACCCCGGCGATCTCGTTCCAGTCGACGGGGTGGAGTCGGGCCCGGGTCTGAGCCTCCGTGAGGGTGGTCGGCTCGGCGGGCAGCCCGAGGAGCCGTGCGGCCTCGGCGTCCACCGTGACCAGCTCCGAGGCGGTGTCCCAATGCCACAGACCGGTCGCGAGGGCGGCGAGTACCTCCCCCACGGCGGGCAGGGGCTCACCAGTGCGCATGGCCCCACTGTAAGAAGAGGAGATCGAACCGTGCCACCGAGGGAGCCCGTAGTTAATGGTGGGGAGGCGATCTGTGGGTGGCCGGTACCCTTGGGACGTCCGGGCTCCGGCCCCGGACGTTTCACGTGAAACACTCCCCGATCCGCGAAGGCTGGATGAACGACGATGCATCGGTACAGGTCCCACAGCTGCGGCGAGCTCCGCGCCTCTGACGTCGGCACCGACGTCCGGCTGAGTGGCTGGCTGCACAATCGGCGCGACCTGGGCGGCATCCTCTTCATCGATCTGCGCGATCACTACGGCATCACGCAGCTCGTCGCCCGCCCCGGCACGCCCGCGTACGAGGCCCTCGACAAGGTCACCAAGGAGTCGACGGTCCGCGTCGACGGCAAGGTCGTCTCCCGGGGCACGGACAACGTGAACCCGGATCTGCCGACCGGTGAGGTCGAGGTCGAGGTCGGCGAGGTCGAGCTGCTCGGTGCCGCCGCCCCGCTCCCCTTCACGATCAACACCGAGGACGGGGTCAACGAGGAGCGGCGCCTGGAGTACCGCTTCCTGGACCTGCGCCGCGAGCGCATGCACCGCAACATCATGCTGCGGTCCTCGGTGATCGCCTCGATCCGCTCGAAGATGGTCGCCCTCGGCTTCAACGAGATGGCCACCCCGATCCTCTCCGCGACCTCCCCCGAGGGCGCGCGCGACTTCGTGGTCCCCTCCCGCCTGAACCCGGGCAAGTTCTACGCCCTTCCGCAGGCACCGCAGCAGTTCAAGCAGCTGCTGATGATCTCCGGCTTCGACCGCTACTTCCAGATCGCGCCCTGCTTCCGCGACGAGGACGCGCGCGCGGACCGCTCGCCGGGCGAGTTCTACCAGCTCGACGTGGAGATGAGCTTCGTAGAGCAGGAGGACGTCTTCCAGCCGATCGAGAAGCTCATGACGGAGCTGTTCGAGGAGTTCGGCGGCGGCCAGCCGGTCACCTCGCCCTTCCCGCGCATCCCGTTCCGCGAGTCGATGGTGAAGTACGGCTCCGACAAGCCTGACCTGCGCGCGAAGCTCGAACTCACCGACATCACGGACGTGTTCGAGGGCTCGGAGTTCAAGGCCTTCGCCGGCCAGCACGTGCGCGCGCTGCCGGTACCGGACGTGGCGTCGCAGTCCCGCAAGTTCTTCGACCAGCTCGGAGACTTCGCGGTCACCCTCGGCGCGAAGGGCCTGGCCTGGGTCCGCGTGACCGAGGACGGTTCGCTGACGGGCCCGATCGCGAAGTTCCTCACGGAGGAGAACATCGCGGAGCTGACGAAGCGACTGTCGCTGGCCCCCGGCCACGCGGTGTTCTTCGGCGCGGGCGAGTTCGAAGAGGTCTCGAAGATCATGGGCGCGGTGCGGGTGGAAGCCGCGAAGCGCGCCGGGCACTTCGAAGAGGGCGTCTTCCGCTTCTGCTGGATCGTCGACTTCCCGATGTACGAGAAGGACGAGGAGACCGGGAAGATCGACTTCTCGCACAACCCGTTCTCGATGCCGCAGGGCGGCCTGGAGGCCCTGGAGACCCAGGACCCGCTGGACATCCTGGGCTGGCAGTACGACATCGTCTGCAACGGCGTCGAGCTCTCCTCCGGCGCGATCCGGAACCACGAGCCCGAGATCATGCTCAAGGCCTTCGAGATCGCGGGCTACGACCGTGACACCGTCGAGGAGCAGTTCGCCGGCATGCTGCGCGCGTTCCGCTTCGGCGCCCCGCCGCACGGGGGGATCGCCCCCGGCGTCGACCGCATCGTCATGCTGCTCGCGGAGGAGCCGAACATCCGCGAGACGATCGCGTTCCCCCTCAACGGCAACGCGCAGGACCTGATGATGGGCGCGCCGACGGAGCTGGACGAGACGCGTCTGCGGGAGCTGCATCTGTCGGTGCGGAAGCCGCAGCCGAAGTAGTGGGCGAACGGCGGTAGTTGGGACGTCAGGCAGCTGAGACGTCAGGGAGTTGGGGCTCGGAACCGGCATCGGTTTCGAGCCCTTTCGCTTACGCACAGGATTCACAGCGCATTCTCATGTTCATGTCATGTCGGGCGCCCCTAGCGTCCCCGGCATGACGGATTCCCGAGTACCCCCCATGGATTCTGAAGTCCCCGAGGACAGGGGACAGTTGGCGCGCCGTACGGTCCTGGTGGCCGGCGGTGTGGCGGTGACGGCGGTGGGCGCGGCCGGAGCGCTGTCGGTGAGCGCCTCGGCGGAAGAGCGCGCCCCGGCCGGCGCGACCGGGTCGCCCGAGGCCTGCTACACACTCACCTCGGAGCTGACCGAGGGCCCCTACTACATCGACGCCGACAAGATCCGCCGCGACGTCACTGAGGACCAGGAGGGCATCCCGCTCACCCTGTCCCTGAAGGTGATCGACGCGGACACGTGCAGACCGCTCCGCAACGCGGCCGTGGACATCTGGCACTGCAACGCGACCGGCGTCTACTCCGGCTACGAGGCGGGCGGGGGCGGCGGCCCGGCCCCGACGGGCGCGCCGCCGTCGGGCACCCCGACCGATACCCCCACCGGCACCCCGACGGGTGGCCCGCCGCCCGGTGGCGGCGGAGGCCACCAGGAACCGACCGACGACGACCGCTTCCTGCGCGGCACCTGGCACACGGACCGCCATGGCCAGGTCACCTTCAGGACGGTGTTCCCCGGCTGGTACCAGGGCCGTTGCGTTCACATCCACGTCAAGGTGCACGTCGACGGCGAGTGGACGGACGCGGGCTACGAGGGCGGCCACACCTGCCACACGGGCCAGCTGTTCTTCGACGAGAAGTCGGTCCTGGCGACGGCGGTCCTGGAGCCGTACGTCTCGAACACGGCGACCCGCACGACGCTCACCGAGGACGGGATCTATCCCCAGAACGGCCACGAGGGCGGCCTGCTGTACCTCAAGTACGACAGGCGGCGGATCGCGCGGGGGGTGCGGGCGCGGCTGACGCTGGCGGTGGCACCGGACGAGACGAACGAGGGGGAGGGCGGCCCGGGCCCCTCGCCTTCGGCGTCACCGTCGGCCACGGCGGGCTGACGAACACACCGGCCTCGTACGTCCCACCCGCCATGGAAACCTCGCAGCGGACACACAGGAATATCGATGTGCCTGCACAGAGGCAGGGCGTGTCATGGACGTACGAGGTCGGAACCGCCCGGCCGCGCACCACGTGAACGCCGGGAGGAAGCGATGGGATACATCGTGCTCGCACTGCTGTTGATCGCCGGGGCGGCGTCCGCCGTCGTCCTCCTGCGGCGCGCGCAAGGGGCGCGGGGCGGGTCCGACCTGTCCGACCTGGACGCGGAGGTCGAGGCCAGCGGCTGGGTACTGCGGCTCGGCGCGAGCCTGTCGGTCCCCGAGGCGAGGATCTGGGCGGGAGCGGACGAAACGGCGACGCGGGCGCTGACGGCCGCCGCGGAATGCCACCGGGCGGCAGGCACCCAACTCTCCGCGGCCCACACGGCGGACGAATACGCCCAGGCGACGAGGCTCGCCCGGGAGGGCCTGGCCCACATCGCCACGGCACGGGCGGCGCTGGGGAGCGGGCCGGTACTGGCGGACTCGGCGGCGTAGGCCTGGTCGGGCTGTGCTGCTTCGAGTCGTCAGACCTGGTCGGTGACGGATGGGGGCTGGGAAGCCTCGGGGGTCTCGACGAACAGTTCTTCCGCCGTGGACGCCGTCAGGGAACGGTCGAACCAGAGGGTGAGGGTGTCGAGGTCGGTGCAGGAGGTGATGCGCTCACGGATGTCGTCGGGGACGTCGATGCCGTGCTTCTCCAGCACCCGCAGGATCAGCGAGGCGCGATCCTCGGTCTTGCCTTCGGCCTTCCCCTCCAGGTACTTCTCCTCGTAGATCGTCCCGTGGCCCGGGAAGTGGGTGATGACGTTCGACATCAGCTCTCTCCATTTCTCCTTGGCCGGAGTGTTCTCCAGGCCTACTTCCAAAACCTCGAACCAGTACGCCGTGGTGTCTGGATCGAAGGACAGGAGTCCACGGACCATCGCTTCCAGTATGGCGGGCGCTCTGCGGTCATCGCTATGAACGATCGCCGAGAGCACGGAGAGCGCCGGCTGCTGGGTCACCGTCGACTCGTCGGTGATCACCGGGACGGTGCCTGGTCCCAGCACGAACGGGCGTGTGACCTGGGTCGTCCACGGACCGACGCCGCACTCGAAGGGACCGGCTGCCCACTTCGCCGTCGGCCGGTCCCGGCATACGGCCACTAGCAGCACCGGCATGTCGTACCTCGCGCTGAGGTGCGCCACGTAGTAGGCCCAGCTCTTCGCCTTGTCCGGGTCCTTCTTGGTCTGGGACTCGATGGCGAGCAGGAAGCTCTCTCCCATGGCGGGTTCGAACTTGAGCACCGTGTCCACCCGGCGTTCCAGGGGCCGGATTTCGGTGGCGTCGGGTGTGATCGTGCCGAAGTCCGACTTCGCGGGCGGTGGGATGCCCAGTGACTCGAAGACGAGAGTGAGGGCCTCCGGATGCTCCTGGAAGAGCCGGTGGGTCGCCTCGTGGGTTGATGTGACCATGTGCGCAACCTAGGTGGATCAAGGACCGGGCTGTCCGGCGGATTTGGGGACGTTCACTCTTTCGAGGGGCGGAGAAACGTTCAGGCCGCGCCGCCGAGTTCGCGCCAGACGTACTTGCCCCGGTGACCGTTCCTGGACAGCGGCTGCCAGCCCCATTGGTTCGCGCAGGCTTTGACGAGGGCGAGCCCGCGGCCCTCCTCCAGGTCCAGGAACTGGTTCAACTCCATTGGTGGTTGCGGGGGTTCGGGGTTGGCGTCCCAGGCGCCGATGCGGAGGGTGCCGGGTTTCCAGGAGACCCGGAGGATCACGGGGCCCTTCGTGTGGCGTACGGCGTTGGAGACCAGCTCCGTTGCCAGGAGTTCGGCGGTGTCGACCAGGCCGATGAGTCCGTGCATCGTCAGGATCAGGCGGAGGGTACGGCGGCAGACGGTGACGGCGCGGAGGTCGTGGGGATGGTGAGGGTGTATTCCCAAGGCGCGGCCGGCTCTTCGGTTTCGGGCATACGTGACTCCTGGTCAGGGAGGGGGAGTTGGCGGGTCGGCGGTGGCTTGTCGCGGCCGGCATGGCATGGCGGGGCGATGCGCTTCCGGGGTCCCGGTGTTCCGCAGGGTGTGCGTCGCATCACTGTTCGAAGCCCGCAATGCTGGGGATTTGGAGCCGCATGCCCGCGAGGATTCAGCCGACCGCTCGCCAACTCTGCCTCGGTGCTGAGCTGAGGAAGCTACGCGAGACGGCTGGCCTGTCGTCCCGAGAAGCGGCGGGACTGCTGAGTGTGGCCCCAGCCCAGATGAGTCCGGGAAACGAAACAGCCAACCAGTCGCCGGAACAATCGGGTAAGCAATCCCCGCGCACAAGCGGGACTTGACCCGACGCACGGTCGTCGTCGCCGGCGGAGCCGCCGTCGCCGCGGTGGGTGTGGGGGGAGGGCTCGCCGCGAGTGCGTTCGCGGACGGGGTGAACTCCCCCGGGGCCGCGAAGGGCACGGCCAGCGGTGGCGATGCGTGCTACACGCTCACCTCGGAGACTACCGAGGGGCCGTACTACATCGACGCCGACAAGATCCGGCAGGACATCACCGAGGACGAGGAGGGTATTCCGCTCACCCTTGCTCTCAAGGTGATCGACCCCAGCCGAGCGCGTCGGCGACACCTTCGGCATCCGCGTCCTCATAGCGCCCGGGCCGTAACTGTGGGCAGGACCAAGAAAGTTGGCGGGCCGCGGCAACCTTCTTGATCCTGACGGCCACTGAGGAGTCGTAACCCCTCGCCGCACCAAAGGACTTCCCGTGGCCACCTCTTCCCACCGCCGCTCCCTCCGCAAGCGCCGCACGATCGTCGTCACCGCCGCCGTGGCTGTCGCCGGCGTCGGCGCCGGGTTCCTCGTGCTGAACGCCAACGCCGCCAGTACCAGCGTCGACCTGTACCACCGGACGCTCGCCGCCAAGGACGGCTGGGCCTCGTCCGGGACCGGGACCACCGGTGGGGCGAAGGCCGATGCCGCGCACACCTTCACCGTGAGCACCCGCGCCCAGCTCGTGAAGGCGCTCGGGTCCGCAAGTGACACCACGCCCCGGATCGTGAAGATCAAGGGCACGATCGACGCCAACACCGACGACAGCGGCAAGAAGCTGACCTGCGCGGACTACTCATCCGGCACGGGCTACTCGCTGTCCGCCTACCTCAAGGCCTTCGCCCCCTCCGCCTACGGCACCTCCAAGCTGCCCTCCGGTACGCAGGAGAAGGCGCGGGCCGCGGCGCAGACCAAGCAGGGGAAGAACGTCATCTTCCGGGTGCCGGCCAACACCAGCGTCGTCGGCGTGCCCGGCACCAACGCGGGGATCACCGGCGGCATGCTCCAGATCCAGAGCGTCGACAACGTCATCGTGCGGAACCTGACCTTCGCCGCCACCCAGGACTGCTTCCCGCAGTGGGACCCGACGGACGGAGACAGCGGGAACTGGAACTCGCAGTACGACGCCGTGACGCTGCGCGGTGCCACGCATGTCTGGGCCGATCACAACACGTTCACCGACGCGCCGGGGCTCGACACCTCCGACCCGACGTACTACGGGCGCCAGTACCAGATCCACGACGGCGACCTCGACATCACCAAGGGCTCCGACCTGGTGACCGTCGAGCGCAACCAGTTCACCAACCACGACAAGACGATGCTCATCGGCAGCAGCGACACCGACAGCGTCGGCAAGCTGCGCGTCTCCATCCACCACAACGTGTGGAAGGGCATCGTGCAGCGGGCGCCGCTGGCCCGGATCGGGCAGATCCACATCTACAACAACTTCTACGACACCACGAACCTCAACGGGTACGTCCTTCAGTACAGCGTCAACTCGCGGGCCAAGGCGCAGGTCGTCGCCGAGGACAACTACTGGAAGATTCCCGCGAGTCAGAAGGTCGGCAAGCTGTTCAGCGGGGACGGCACCGGGTCCATCGCCGGTGGCGGCAACCTCGTCAACGGCACCGCCACCGACCTCGTCGCCGCCTACAACGCCGCCAACTCCAAGAAGCTGAAGACCACCGTGAACTGGACGCCGACCCTCACGGCCGGGCTGGAGACCTCCGCCAAGAACCTGCCGACGGAGCTCGCCGGCACGACCGGGGCCGGCGTCCTCAAGTAGCCCCCAGTGAGCGGCGGTTGACTCAGATCAGCCAGAGCAGCCCGTACCCGCCCAGGGCCGTGTCGCTCTGCTGGGTGAGGCCGACCGCCGGTGCGGTGAACAGCTTGGTGCCCGTGGCCGTCGGACGGGAGGTGCCGCCGGGGAAGACCCAGACCGCGCCCGCGCCCGTGTCCGCGTTCTCGTGCTCCGAGCTCCGAGCTCACGAACAGTTCGGGCTTGCCGTCCTTGTCGACGTCCCCGACCGAGACCGTCGTACCGAAGAAGTCGTCGGTCTCGGAGGCGCCGGGGACCCCGGCGGTGTCCTGGGTGAATGAGTAGGCGCCGGTGCCGAGCGCACCTGTGCGGCGGCCGGGAATCACGGTCACCGAAGCGGCCCGGCTCTGGCCGGCGACGCCTTCGAACGGGGCGCCGACGACGATGTCGGCGAGCCCGTCCCGGTTGAGGTCGGCCACGGCCAGGGCGCCGCCGAACTCGTCGTCGTACGGCGTGGAGACCACGAGGTCCGCGTAGCCGTCCCGGTTGAGGTCCGCCGTCGCGGTGGCGGTGCCGAACTCGTCGTAGGCCTCGGCCGTGCCCGGTACCCCGACGGTGTCCTGGGTGATCGTCTTGCGGTGGGCCGCCGAGAGGCCCGACGAGGACCCGTACAGGACGACGATCGCGCCCGCCGCCTCCTTGCCGGCCACGTTCGCACCCGGCGCGGGCAGGACGGCGTCGCGGTAGCCGTCACCGTTGAAGTCGCCGGGGACCGCTCCGTGCACGGCGAGCGCGGGCGCGGCGGGCAGCAGTGTCCCGCCGACCAGGGCCGCGGCGACGACCGCCGCGGCCCGCCATCTTCCGCCGGACACCGTCGAGTTGCTCATGCGAGTCCCCCTCCCACCCCCGACGCGCCCCCTGTGCGCCGACACCAGGCGTGCAGTGTGAAGCCCCTGGCTGTAAGGGAGTTGAGGGTGAGGACTCAGCCGTCGTACGTGCCGTCCCACGGCGGCCCGAAGGCGTGCCGGTCCGGATACAGCTCGGCCCAGCTGCCGTCCTCGTCCTCCTCGACCAGCAGGCCGAACAGGACGCCGTCGACGGTGCGTTGGAAGGGGCGGACCGCGATGTCGGTGTAGCTGCGGCGGGGGAGGGCGCGGAGCAGTTTCGCCAGGTGGATTCGGGCCTGCGAGAGGACCGAGTCGTCGCCGTGCGGGGCGCGCTGCTGCTCGGCCCAGGTGCCGGCGCACCAGATCTCCGAGTCGCGGTACCGGCCCGCGGTATCGAAGGTGTGGAGCACCGTGTAGAGACGTTTCTGCTCTTCCCAGCCGTCGTCGGGACGGAAGCCTTGGGGAAACGCGTAGGTGACCGACGCCAGGAACTGGCCGTCCGCGTAGCGGCCCACGGCACCGCTGCGCTGATTCGGCTCGTAGGCGATCGGAATGACCTCGGGGACTGCCATGGCGGAACCTTACGGGTTGGCGCGAACACGTCTACGTCGGGGTCCGTCACCGAGCCCGCATGACCTCGCTGAGTTGGCCCTGGGCCAATGGTGGCACCGCGATGGGATGCGCCGCACCAGCCCGCAGTCCGTCGAGGAAGAACGCCAGGCAGCGGCGCCAGGCGTCGGGCGCGGTCTCCATCGACTCCCGGATCACCTGGGACATCGCCCAGATCAGGGTGACCAGGTCCTCCGGTTCGAAATCGGGGCGCAACTGCCCGCTGTCCCGGGCCCGTTGGATGATCAGCTCCGCGCGCTGGAAGCCGCGGTGACAGGCCTGTTCGACCTCCCCCGCCGCCCGGAACCGTTGCGCCATCGCGTCGTTGAGGCCGTGGTCCTCGGCCTGTAGCGCGAAGAGCCCCTCGATGTACCCGACGAACCCGTCCCAGGGGTCCGGAGCCGCCAGCGCCGTATCCATGATCCGTTCCAGCGTGGCCAGCCGCTCCGGGAGGATCGCGTCCCAGAACGCCTCCCGGGTGGGGAAGTGGTTGTACAGCGTGCCGATGCTGACCCCGGCCTGCCGGGCGATCTCCTCCAGCGGCGCGTCCAGGCCACGTTCGCCGAAGAGCCGGGTGGCGGCGGTGAGCAGCTTCGCGCGGTTGCGGGCGGCGTCGGCCCGCAGGGGTTTGGGCATGGCTCCATCATACGGAACCTGAGACAAGCCTCAGGTTAGGTGTTACGGTCGCCTGAAGTTGAGGCAATCCTCAAGTTCTCTGTTCCGGGTACCTCTCCATCGTCGAAGGGCACCGTCATGTCCGCACCCACCTCGTCAGACCCCAAGGTCGCCGTCGTCATCGGCGTCGGACCCGGCCTCGGCATGTCCGTCGCGCACCGCTTCGGCCGCGAGGGGTACGCCCTGGCGCTGGTCTCCCGCAGCGACACCCGGCACGCGGACTACGTCGCGTCGCTCGCGGCGGCGGGGATCGACGCCGGGTCGTACGTCGCCGATGTGCGCGACGGTGAGCGGCTCGGGGCGGTGCTCGACGCCGTCGCGGAGCGGTACGGGCACATAGACGCCGTCTACTACGGGCCGGGCGCCCTCGACCTCGACGCGCGCCCCGAATCGATCACCGAGACCGACTCCGCCGGTGTCCGGGAGGCGATGAGCTGGATGTATCCGGCCGTCGACGTCGTGAACAAGGTGCTGCCCGGCATGGTCGAGCGTGGTGACGGTGTGCTGGTGTTCGCGGGTGGGCTCAGCGCAGTGGTGCCGATGCCGATGCTCGGCGCGCTCGCCGTGTCCTCGGCCGCCCTGCGCAACTACGCCCTGACCCTCAACGCCGCGCTCGCCGAGCAGAAGATCTACGTCGGCAACCTGGTCATCGGCGGACTCATCGAGCGCGGTGACATCCATCAACTGCTGACGGCTCACCCGGAGCGCTACGGGAACATCGGTGAGCGGACCCTGAACCCCGACGACATCGCCGACGCCGCCTGGGAGTTGGCGGCGCGGCGAGATCGGGCGGAGGTGACCTTCAACGTGCTCGGGTGAGAAGTGGCGACCAGGTCAGCCCTGGTCGCCGCCGAAGCGCTCCTTGTACGTCTCCAGGTCCTCGTCCGTGAGCTTCGCGAAGAGGACCGGGGGGACCGTGAAGGGGGTGCCCGCGGGGATGGCGGTCAGCGACTTCGCCTCGTCCGAAGACACCCATGTTGCCGTGTCGTCGGGCAGGGCGAAGGCCGCGCGCATCGCCGCCGACGAGGACGGGATGAAGGGTTCCGAGACCACCGCGTAGAGGTGGATCAGGTTCATCGCCGTGCGCAGGGTGAGGGCCGCGGCCTCCGGGTCGGTCTTGATCTCCAGCCAGGGGGCCTTCTCCTCCAGGTAGGAGTTGCCCGCCGACCACAGGGCGCGCAGCGCCGCGGCGGCCTTGCGGAACTGGAGGGCCTCCATCTGGGTCTCGTACTCGGCGAGCAGGGCGGCGGTCTGCTCGCCGAGCCTCGTCTCCGGCTCGCCCGCCGCCGCGCCCGCCGGGACCTCGTCGCCGAAGCGCTTCTTCGAGAAGGACAGGACGCGGTTGACGAAGTTGCCGAGGGTGTCCGCGAGGTCCTTGTTCACCGTGGCGGTGAAGTGCTCCCAGGTGAAGGACGAGTCGTCGGACTCGGGGGCGTTGGCGATCAGGAAGTAGCGCCAGTAGTCGGCCGGGAGGATGCTCAGGGCCTGGTCGGTGAAGACGCCCCGCTTCTGGGACGTGGAGAACTTGCCGCCGTAGTACGTCAGCCAGTTGAAGGCCTTGACGTAGTCGACCTTCTTCCACGGCTCGCGGACGCCGAGCTGGGTGGCCGGGAACATCACCGTGTGGAACGGGACGTTGTCCTTCGCCATGAACTCCGTGTAGCGGACCGGGTTCTCACCGGCGTCCGCCTCGTACCACCAGGACTTCCAGTCGCGGATCTCGCCCTCGGGGGCCGCGTCCGACCATTCCTTCGTCGCGCCGATGTACTCGATGGGGGCGTCGAACCAGACGTAGAAGACCTTGCCCTCCGCCGCGAGCTCGGGCCAGGTGTCGGCGGGGACCGGGATGCCCCAGTCCAGGTCGCGGGTGATCGCGCGGTCGTGCAGGCCTTCGGTGAGCCACTTGCGGGCGATGGAGGAGGCGAGCTGCGGCCACTCCTCCTCGTGGGCGGCGACCCACTCCTCGACCTCGTTCTGGAGCTTCGACTGGAGGAGGAAGAGGTGCTTGGTCTCCCGCACCTCCAGGTCGGTGGAGCCCGAGATCGCCGAGCGCGGGTTGATCAGGTCGGTGGGGTCGAGCACCCGGGTGCAGTTCTCGCACTGGTCGCCGCGGGCCTTGTCGTAGCCGCAGTGCGGGCACGTGCCCTCGACGTAGCGGTCCGGGAGGAAGCGGCCGTCGGCGGGCGAGTACACCTGGCGGATCGCGCGCTCCTCGATGAAGCCGTTCTCGTTGAGGCGGCGGGCGAAGTGCTGGGTGATCTCCAGGTTCTGCGGGGAGGAGCTGCGGCCGAAGTAGTCGAAGGCCAGCGCGAAGCCGTCGTAGACCGCCTTCTGCGCGTCGTGCGCCTGCGCGCAGAACTCGGCTACGGGGATGCCCTGTTCCTTCGCGGCCAGCTCGGCCGGGGTGCCGTGTTCGTCAGTCGCGCAGATGTACAGGACGTCGTGGCCGCGCTGGCGGAGGTAGCGGGAGTACACGTCCGCCGGGAGCATGGACCCCACCATGTTGCCCAGGTGCTTGATCCCGTTGATGTACGGAAGGGCGCTGGTGATGAGGTGTCGAGCCATTGGAGGGCTGCTCCCAGGTCGGTGTGCTGCTGTTGTCGCGAACCTTGAAATCGTAGCCGACATGGGTATGCCGCCCGCCTCCCGTTTTACGGGGTGGGAAGCGGGCGGCACGTTGTCCTACGACTGTGTCCTACGGCTGTGCGGTTACGGGCGCCAGTCGATCAGCACGCCGTCGTAGAGCTCCGCGTCCGTGAGCTCCAGGGGGGTCGGGCCCGCGTGGAAGAAGGCCGTGTTGTCGGTCTTCAGCTTGCGGAGGTAGTCGAAGGCCTTGTTGTCGTGGTCGCCGAACGCGACGAACGAGAAGAAGACGGAGGCGTGCGACTTGGCGGCGTCCGTGAGGGACTGGGTGGCCGGGGTCTTCGCGTCCGGGGCGCCGTCCGTCTGGAAGACGACCAGGGCGGGGGTGGCCGGGGTGGCGTTCGCGTCGTAGTGCGCGAGTACGGCTGCTACGGCGGCGTGGTAGCTGGTGCGGCCCATCCGGCCGAGGCCGGCGTGGGTCTCGTCGATCGTGTTCTCGGGGGAGGCGTTGGTGAGGTCGGTGGTGCCGTCGACCTCCGTGGAGAAGAAGACGACGTGGACGGTGGGGGTGGGGTCGGGGTCCAGGTGGGTCGCGAGGGCGAGGGTCTGGTCGGCCAGGGCCTGTGCGGAACCGTCCTTGTAGTACGGGCGCATGCTGGAGGAGCGGTCGAGGACGAGGTAGACCTTCGCTCGGGTACCGGTGAGGCCGGCCTTGCCGATCGCGACGGCAGCGGAACCGGACCCCACGGCCTCGGCTACGCCCTCGGCCGTCAGGATTTCCCCACCCGCACCGCCCGTGACGCTCTCGTCGTCGGGTGCGGGTGGCCCCTGCGTGGCGGACCCGCCGTCGGCGGCTGCGGCGACGGGCTCCGCGAGAACGGGCTCCGCGACAACCTCTTCCGTGGGCTCCGCCACGGGTTCGGCAACGGGTTCGGCGATCGGTTCGGCGATCGGCTCGGTGGTGGCGATGACCTCCGCCGCGACCGGCTCGGCCACCTCGTCGAGCACCGGCTCAGCCACCTCGGGAACCGACGACTCGGCCACCGCTGCGGCCACGGGCTCCGCCTCGGGGGCGCTCTCGGCGACCGGTTCCGCGACGGGCTCCACCTCGGCCTCCGGCTCAGGCGTGCTCTCCGCGACCGGCTCCACTTCGGGCTCGGTCTCCGCGACCGGCTCGGCTTCCGGCGTCACCTCGGCGGCAGGTTCAGCGACCGGCGCGGGCTCGGGCTCGACGACCGCCTCCGGCTCAGTGACCGGCTCCGTCTCGGGCTCCGCCGTCACCTCAGCCGCAGGCTCCGCTTCGGCTTCCGCTTCCGCCTCGACGACCGGCTCGGTTTCCGCGACCGCCTCGGTCTCCGCCTCCGCCGTCACCTCAGCCGCAGGCTTCGCTTCCGCGTCCGCCGTCTCCTCAACGACCGCGACCGCGTCCGCGTCCGCCTTCACCTCACCGACCGGCTCCGCCTCAGCGACAGTCTCAGCCACCGGCTCAACTACGACCTCGGCGACCGGCTCGACAACCACATCATCCGTCGGCTCAACCACGGCCTCGGTCACCGGCTCAGCAGCCACCTCGGGCACCGGCTCGGCGACTACCTCGGTCACCGGCTCGGCAACAACCTCAGCCGAAGGCGCAGCCGTACCCACGGCCGTACCCGCAGCCGCCGCCCCGGTACCCTCCGCCCCCTCCACCGACGTCGCCGGCTTCGGGACCGTCACGTTGTCGAAGGCCAACGCCACCAGGTCGTGCTCGTCGTCCTCCTCCTGGGTGGAGGACGCGCGGGGCTCCGGTACCTGGGCCGTTGCCGCAGGTGACGGGGTCGGTGTCGACGTGAGGTCGGGTTCGGTGGACGGGGACGGGACCTTCGCGTCCGGTTCCACCGCGGTCGGCTGCTCTTGCGAAGGAGTGCGTTCCGCACCCTCTGCTCCGGTGGCACGCTCCTTGCGTGACCTGCCGAACGCATTCCGCAGGAGAGTGAGAATGCCCATGTGCGCAACCCTTCGCGTGAGTTGAAGCCGTCAATCCCTGGCCAGGACGGACACGTAAGGTTAGCGGCCTCGGATGGCGATCTTAGGCAGGGGCAAGGCGCGTGGGACGCGTCCTGTCAACACCCCCTGTTTCAGCCACCACTTCGCTCGCCCGTTCACCTGCGTACTCACCTGCGTACTCACAGGCCCGCCCCCCGGCCCCACCCGCCGACCGGTTCACGCGCCGTTCACATGAAATCGCGTCCTCAGTGCGGCGAAGCGATCGCCCGTGCCGCCGCGACCTCCTGCCGCAGCGGCTCCAGGACGCTCTCCGCCGGGCCCGTCAGATCCGTACGGACCTCCACCAGGACCTCCGACTCGCGTACGCCCTCCGACAACTCCCGTAGCTGAAGCACCACTTGGGTCACCTCGGCGGAGGGCGGAGACGGTGCCCCGTGCTTCACCCGTACCCTCGCCGCCGTCGTCGCGTCGACGATCCGTTCCACGGCGACGACCAGCGGGAGCCAGCCGGCGGCGAGACGACCGGTGGGCGGGGGTTCGGTGAGGGCGCGCTGGAACTCCGTACGGATGACGGACAGGTCGCGGTACAGGCGGCGCCGCATCCGGGCGCGGGCGGCCGGGTCGACCTCCACCCCGGCACCGGCAGAGCCCCCGGCACCGGCACCGGCAGAAACCCCGGCCCCGGTCCCGACCCCGGCAGCCGTAGACGCCCCGAACGCCGACTCCACGTACGTCGCCGTGTCCGCCACCGCCTCCGCCAACCGGTCCCCCACCCTCGTGTGCCAGCTCTCCGGCCAGAGCAGATAACCCGCCACCAGCGCGATCCCGCAGCCGATCAGCGAGTCCACCAGGCGGGGCAGGAGCAGTGCCGTGCCCTGGTGGTTCAGGACGTCGGACAGGAGCAGGATCACCGGGGTGATCGCCATCGTCTGGTAGCCGTAGCCCCGGGGGGTCAGGGCGGGGATGAGGGGGGCCAGGAGGAGCAGGACCAGTACGTCCCACCAGCCCCCCGGCACCGCCGACAGCACCGCCGCCGCGATCACCAGTCCCGCCACCGTGCCCAGCGCGCGCAGCAGCGCCCGGGAGAAGACCGAGCCGAAGTCCGGCTTCAGGACGAAGGTGATCGTCAGGGCGATCCAGTACGAGCGCGGTACGGGGACCGTGGACACCAGCACCTGCGCGAGGCCGATGCAGAGGGCCAGGCGCAGGCCGTAGCGCCAGGAGCCGGAGGAGAGCAGGACGTTGCGGGCTGCCCTTGCCGCGCGGATGCGGAGGGCCGCGGGGCGGCCGAGGCGGTCGTCGATGCCGCGCGGGTCGACGTCCGGGGCGGTGACGACCTCGGCCGCGTGGCGCAGGGCGTGGTCGATCGCGCGCGCTGTTTCGCCGGTGGGGGTGGGGAGGTCGAGCCCTATCGGGCCGGTGTAGCCCGTCTCGACGGCGTGCGCGAGGTGGCGGACCGTGTCGCGGATCTGTGGGGGGAGGGCACGGCCGGACTGGTGGACCGCCGGGGCCGCCTCGACCACCGGGGTGATCGCGTTCAACTGGGCCAGCAGGCGGGTGAGTTCGGGGCTGCGGCCGTGGTGGCGGGCGCGCCGGGCGAGGACGAGGTCGTACGACTGGTTCAGGGACTGGGTGACGGCCCGGCGGGCCGCGTCGTAGGCCGCCGTGGGGTCGTCGCCGCAGGTGGCGAGGAGGTCGGCGACGGTGCGGTAGGTGTTCGCGACCGCCGCCCGTTCCGGGACCCCGGAGCGCAACGGCCAGGCCAGCAGGGCGAGGAGGAGGACCAGGAGGCCGCCGCCGGACATCAGGACGGGGGCCGGCCACCACGCGCCGGGGAGCGGAAGCCCCGCGCCGATCACCGAGTTGAGGAGCAGCAGCAGGCCCGATACGGAGGCCACCGCGCCGATCGTCGAGATCATCCCGGAGACGAGCGCGATGGCGGTCAGGGTGATGACCGCGAGCCAGCCCCGGTCGTAGACCGCCGCCCCGAGCGTGACGCCGATCGCGCCGAAGAGCTGGGGGATCGCGATGTTGAGGATGCGCATGCGGTAGGCGTCGGCGGTGTCGCCGATGACGCCGGAGAGGGCGCCCATGGAGGCGAGCGCGCCGTAGGCGGTGTGTCCGGTGGCCAGGCCGATCGCGAGGGGGAGGGTCATCGCGACGGCGGCGCGGGCGATCGCCGGCCGGTTGAGGGGGGCCTGCTGGGGTTGGAGGTTCCTCACCAGCCAGTCGGGGGGTGTGAGGCCGATGGGGAACTCGCGGGACATGCGCCCATTATGAGCGGCGCGTCCGGCGGAGAAAGGACCTTGCCCGGACCGTCCCCGGGCTATTCGTGCTGGTGGAGCGTGATGTCGACCAACAGGGCGCGGTGGTCGGTGTCGGCGAGGTCGAGGAAGCGGGCGCTGTTCGCGGAGAAGTCCGGGGACAGGAGGACGTGGTCGATCTGGGTGCCGAAGGTGGGGAGCAGCCTCCCCCACTGCCTGAAGGGCGTGGGAGGTGCCCCCATCGGCCAGCTCGGGGTGCGGGGGTGTCCGGCGAGGCGGGCCGCGTCGCGCAGTCCGGTGTCCAGGATGCGGCGGAAGGCCGCGTGGTCCTGGGAGGAGTTGAAGTCGCCGGCCAGGACGGTGGGGGTGGTGGGGTCGGCGGCGGCGAAGGCGCGCAGCCGGGCCAGTTCGCGGTGCCACAGGGCGACCTGGTTCGGCAACGGGGGCATGGGGTGCGCCAGTTGGAGCCGTACGGCCTGACCGTCCACGTCGGCCACCGCGCCGGGCATGCCCATCGTGCCGGTGACGCCCCGCGTGCCCTTGAGCGGGAAGCGGCTCAGGATCACCGAGCCGTGCGAACCGGCCGCCGCCACCGCCTGCCGGTAGCGGAACTCGGTGCCGAAGTCCCGCTCCAGCGTGGCCTGGCAGGTGTACTCGCACTCCTCCACGAACACCACGTCCGGCCGCTCCCGCCGGATCACCGGCACCAGCGCACCCGTCCCCCGCCCGAACTCGACGTTCGAGGTCAGCACCCGGAACTCGGCGATCGCCGGTCCGCTCGGATCGCTGCTCTTCCCGTACGGCTCGATGAACCACGCCAGCAGGCCCAGCAGCGCGACGCCCCACACCAGCCCGAGCCGCCGGCGGGTGATGAGGGAGAGGAGCAGCCCGAAGCCGGTGGGGGCGAGCAACCACGGCAGGAACGCGAGGAGTTGGGGGACGGGCGTGATCGCGTCCGTGTCGGCCGTACGACAGCCGACGACCACGCTCACGCCGGCGAAGAGGAGTCCCGCACACCAGCGCGTGAAGCGGCGTCCGCGATGGCGTTCGGGCACGAAGTCGGCGGCGGTCCACTCGGAGGTCGTGGTGCTCAAAGGGTGACCTTCCGCCAGTGGACGTAGACGCCCAAATCATCCCACGCTCACCTCACTCCACGCGGGCCAGGAACTTCCCCAGGATCCCGTTGAACTCCTCGGGGCGTTCGAGATTCGGCAGATGTGCCGCGCCCTCGATCACATGGAGCGTGGAGTCGGGGAGCGCGGCGTGCATCGCCTCGGCGTCGGCGACCGGGGTGTAGGTGTCGTCGGCACCCACGACCACCAGGGCAGGGACGGACACCCGGGTCAACAGGTCGCGGTAGTCGGGGCGTTGGGCCCGGGCGCGCAGGGCGGCGGCGGCACCCGTGGGGTCGGTGGCCGCCATCATGCGGTGGACGTGGGCCTTGACCTCGGGATCCGCGTACGGCGCCACCATCCGCTCCAGGACCTCGTCCGCGTAGCCGCGCATGCCCTCCCGCAACAGGCGGTCCGCCGTCGTGTTCCGGGTGCGGGCGGCCTCCGGGGTGTCCGCCGCCGGGAAGGTGTCGGCGAGGACCAGACCCCGGACGCGGTCGGGGAACCGGCCGTGGCAGTCCATCGCGATCTGCCCGCCCATCGACAGCCCGGCCAGCACGAACGTCTCCACCTCCGCCTCGTCCAGCAGCGCCTCCAGGTCCGCGGCGAAGTCCGAGAAGCGGGTGACGGCGGGGGTCGAGGGGGAGCGGCCGTAGCCGCGCAGGTCGGGGGCGAGGACCCGGCGGGCGGGGGAGAACGCCTCGATCTGCGGGGTCCACATCGTGTGGTCGAAGGGGTGGCCGTGGATGAGGACAAGGGGGAGGTATGGGTCGGTAAGGGGTGGCATGCCCTCGACCCTAGGTCGGCTCAACTCCTCGGTACAATAAGATCTTTGCCCTCGGTGCAATCCCGATGACGGAGGGGCTCGATGAGTGACTACCGGCTGATCGCCGACCGCATCGCCGGCGACATCGCCTCCGGGCGGCTGCGGCCCGGTCAACGGCTGCCCCCGCAGCGGGTGTTCGCCCGGCGGCGCGGGATCGCCGGGTCCACGGCCGGGCGGGTGTACGCCGAACTCGTGCGCCGGGGGCTGGTGGTGGGAGAGGTCGGCCGCGGCACCTTCGTGCGGGCCGCGGCGGCGGGGCCGTACGGGCAGGCGATCGTCGAGGCGGCGACCGGGGCGCCGGTGAATCTGGAGCTCAACTACCCTTCCGCGCCCGGCCAGTCGGCGCTGCTGGCGCCGGCTCTCGCGCCGCTGCTCCGCCCGGACGTACTGACCGAGGCGCTGCGTCCGGCGCCCGCGACGGGGACGGCGGCGGCGCGGGAGGCGGTGGCGGAGCTGCTTGCCACGCCCACCTGGCGGCCCGATCCCGACCGTGTTCTCTTCACCGGCAACGCGCGGCAGGCCATCGCCGCAGCCCTCGCCTCCCTGGTCCGGCCCGGTGGTCGGGTCGGGGTCGAGCCGTTGACGTATCCGCTGGTCAAGGAGATCGCGGGGCGGCTCGGGGTCACGCTCGTCGCGCTGGAGGCGGACGGCGGCGGACTGTGCCCGGAGTCCGTCCGGTCCGCGCATCGCACCGCTCCCCTCTCCGCGCTCTATCTCCAGCCGACGCTCCACAATCCGACCTCGGTGACGACCGGCGAGGCGCGCAGGCGTGAAATCGCCCAGGTCATAAGGGAGTTGGGGCTGCCCGTCGTCGAGGACCGCATCTGGTCGTTCCTGCACCCGGACTCCCCGGACCACCCAAGCTCCCCGAACTCCCCAAGCTCCCCGGACTCCCCGGACTCCCCGGACTCCCCGGACTCCCCGGACTCCCCGGACTCCCCAAGCTCCCTGGACCACCCGGACTCCCCCGCGCCGCTCGCCGCCCACGCCCCCGGTCTCGTGCACGTCGTCGACGGGCTGTCGAAGCGGGTCGCGCCGGGGCTCACCGTCGGCTTTCTCGTCGTGCCCGAGGGCCGCGTCGAGGCCGTCGGCGTGGCCGTCCGGTCGGGTGGGTGGAGTGCGGGGCGGTTCGCGCTGGAGGCGGGAGTGAGGTGGATGACGGACGGGACCGTGGCGCGGCTGGTCGAGGCCAAACGGGCCGACGCGAGGGCCCGACAGCGGCTGGTCGTCGAGGAGTTGGGCGAGTCGGGAGAGTCGGGAGAGTTCGCGGTACGGGCCGATCCGCTCACCTATTACGCCTGGTGGGAGCTGCCCGCGCCGTGGCGGGCCGACACCTTCACGGCCGCCGCCGCGGCACACGGGATCGCCGTCACGCCGGGGACCGCCTTCGGTGTCGATCCGAAACGGACCCCGGACGCGGTCAGACTTGGGCTCGCGTCGGCTGCTGTGCCGGATCTGCGGCGGGCATTGCGGACGCTCGCCGCTCTCGCACGAGGCGCAGCAGCAGGAACTCCCGTACCGGGCGGGCGTATCGGGTGAGCCAGGCCGTCGCGGCCACCGTGAGGCCCACGCCCAGCAGCAGCCAGGCGACCTGGCGCAGGGTCGAGGTCAGGGCGTCGTAGATCGCGCCGCCCGCCGCTTCCGAGACCTCGGCCGGCAGGTCGGCGACGGTGAAGTGGCGGCCGATCGCGAGCGCGAGGCCGAGCAGCGCGCCGCCGAGAGCCGTGCCGAGCGCGGTCGCGGTGATCGCGCGACGGCGGCGCACGGCGACGGCGATGCCGGTGACGGCGAAGACGGCGGCGGCCACGGGGAGCCAGAAACCGGCGACCTCAAGCACGTGGAACTCCTGTCGGAGCGGGCCCAGTTCACCGGCCTGGAGAACCGCCACCTCGGTGTGCTGGACCGGGATGCGGCTCGCCAACGGCACGTGTTCCAGGGCGAGTTGGTGTTTGACCTGGGCGGTGACCGGGGCGAGGTCGACGGTGACGGTGCCGTCCCGTGCCTCGTCCTGGAGGGCCGCCAGTACGGCGTCGTGGGTGGCCCGGTTGCCCTCGTCCCAGGCCACGCGGAAGGCCTGGGTCTCGGTGAACGAGCGCACCGCCTCGTGCACGAACGGCGCGGTGCCGGGCGTCCGGTCCGTCACGCCGTGCACCCGGCGCACCCGGACCTCGCGCAGGATGCCCGCGCCGACCGTGTCCGCGATCACGTCCCGTACGGCCGGGTCCGCGGCCAGCGGCGCCATCGCGGTGACATAGCGGCCGGAGTCGGTCAGGCCGTAGGCCGCCCAGGCCGCCAGCGCGCCGAAGGGCGTCAGGAAGCAGGAGAGGGCGACGAGTACGGCCGACAGGGCGCTCCGGAGACGTGGGGGCACCTCTCCAGAACAGGGCCGGGGAGCGTCGTACGCGAGCGGGTCGAGGGTTTTTGACTGCATATGGGTTAAGGGTCGGGCCCGGACGGGTGGGGGGACGGGCCCGGAACCCTTCGCGGAACCCCGGAACCCTTGGCGGAACTGGGGAGTCCGCTCTCGGGTGGAGGCTTCACCCGAACGGGTGTTTCCTGGAGCTGGGGAGAAGGAGGCCGAACATGCGCACCACTCCGGCCCTGCGGACTCTCGCCGCGGCCCTGCTGACCGGTGGCACCCTCGCCGTCGCGGCGGCGGGCACCACGGCGGCAGCAGCACCGTCAGCACCGTCCAGGTACGCCGAAGGTCACGGCGGTGGCGGCGGTGGCGGCAGTCCGATCTGGGGCACGATCGCCTCCCGCACGGATCTGAACGTGCGGCAGTCGCCCACCACACGGTCCCCCGTCGTCGACTCGCTCGCTCCGGGCAGTCAGGACCGCGTCCAATGCGTGGTCAGGGGACAGACCGTCAACGGAAATCCCGACTGGTACTGGCTCGTCGGCGCGCAGGCATGGGCCAGCGCCGCGTTCGTCGACACCGGCGGCCGGAGCGTGCCGTCCTGCTCGGACCCGTGTCCGGGCTGGAAGGACGGCGGCGACAACTCCAACTGGGGTGACAACAACTCCGGCAACAACTCCAGTTGGAACAACGACCCGAACTGGGGTGACAACTCGTCCTCGTGGAGCACCTCGGCCTCCGGGTCGTGGAGCGTCTCGGGCTCGTGGAGCTGGAGCGCGTCCGGGTCCTCGACCGGCGGCGGCATCTGGAACTGGGCGCCGTAGGAAGGGAATCGGAGGGAAGGGCGTGGGCCCCGGCACCAACTCGGTGCCGGGGCCCACGCCCTTGTGCCGTCCATCCGCCGTACGGCGTCAGCGGATGCGGTTGCCCTCTCCGTCCTCGCGCGTGTAGTAGCGGTAGAAGAACACCAGGAAGACGCCCGCCGTGGTCGCGAGTCCGATGGCCGTGGAGCGCAGCACGCTCTCGCCGGTCTGGCTGTACAGGAAGCCCAGCGAGGCGCCCGCGAAGCCGGACTTGACCAGCGAGTGCAGTTCGCGCTTCAGCAGCGGCGCGAACCGCGCCACCGCCAGGCACAGCACGACGAACGCGAGCGCCGTCACAAAGCCGAACAGGATGTTCCAGCCCGTGACGGGTCCGCCGCTGCGACGGTTGGCGGCCGCCCAGTAGCCGTAGACGAGCCCCAGGACGACCGGGATCGCCACCTTCGCGACGCGGTGGACGCGGGTGTCGAAGATGTCGGGAAGGCCGCTCGGGGCAGTGAATCCGCCGGAGCCGGGCGTGGGTGCCGCGTGAGCCATGAGAGCACTCCTCTCTCTCGCCCCCGTCTACCGATTTTTCCGCCCCCGTCTACCAATGCACACCCCGGGACAGGCGGTGGCAAGTCGGGGTGCGGCCTCGGTTGCCCCATGTTTCGCTGGGGCGCATGAAGCTCGTACTCTTCGGCGCCACCGGCATGGTCGGCAGCCGGATCGCGACGGAGGCCTCGGCCCGCGGACACCAGGTCCTGGCGGTCAGCCGCTCCGGCCAGTCACCGGTCCCCGGGGTCACCGCCACGGCGGCCGACGCCTCGGACCCGGAGAAGGTCGTGGAGGTGGCGCGCGGCGCCGACGCGGTCGCCTCCGCGTGCGTACCGCCCCGATGGGGGTCCCCCCGGTCGAGCGAAGCCGAGACCGGGGGAGGCAGCGATCCGAGCGGCCCCTTCCTCGCCCTGAACGAGGCGCTCGTCGCGGGCGTCCGCGCGGCCGGCGTCGGGCGGCTCCTCGTCGTCGGCGGCGCCGGCGGCCTGGAGGTCGCCCCCGGCCAGGCGCTCAGCGACCAGCCCGGCTTCCCCGAGGCCTACCTCCCCGAAGCCCACGCCCACCGCGCCGTCCTCGCCTACTACCGCGGCCTCGACGACCTCGACTGGACCTATGTCTCCCCTGCCGCCGAGATCGCCCCCGGCACCCGCACCGGCCGCTTCCGCGTCGGCGGGGACCAGCTCATGACCGACGACCAGGGCCGCAGTCTCATCAGCGCCGAGGACTACGCGGTCGCCTTCGTCGACGAACTGGAGCGGCACGCCCACCCGCGCGGCCGGATGTCGGCCGCGTACTGACCGTCGTGAGCGCCCGCGGACACAGACCGGTGCGCTACGGCGCCTTCTGGCGCCCCCCGCTCGACGACGGGCTGCCCCGCGCCCGGGACCCCGACGCGCTGCGCCGCCAGCATCTGCTGCGGGTGCGCGGGCGCAGTGTCGCCTGGGTGCCGCCGCTGCTGGTGCTCGTCACCATCCTGCTGGTCGACTGGTACACCGGCGGGGAGTTTCGGACCGTCTCCTGGATCGTGCTCGTGCCCGGTATCGCCGCGGCGATCTGCGGGGTGCGGGGCACGGCCGTGTTCGCCGCGCTCTGCACGGCCACCTACGCGATCGCCGACCACGCCTGGCCGCGCCAGTACCAGACCGGTCTGCCCGACTTCATCCTCGTCGGCATGGGCGGTGTCCTCGCCGTCCTGGCCTGCGCGGTCCGGGTCCGCGGCGAACGCCGCATGCTGCACATGCGGGACGTCGCCGAGACCACCCGGCGCACCCTGCTGCGCCCGCTGCCGCCGGGCTGGGGCGGCCTCGACCACGCGGCCGTCTATCTCGCCGCGGACGCCGTCGCCCGCGTCGGCGGCGACTTCTACGACATCCAGCCCGGCCCGCACGGCACCCGCGCCCTCGTCGGTGACGTCCAGGGCAAGGGCCTCGGCGCGGTGGAGGCGGCGGCGGCGCTGCTCGGCACGTTCCGTGAGGCGGGATACCACGAGCGCGAACTCGCCACGGTCGCCGCGCGGCTGGAGATCCGGATCCACCGGCACGGGCTGCATCTCGCCGCGCTCGGTCAGGAGGACGACGACCGTATCGACCGGTTCGCCACCGCCGTCCTGCTGAGCTTTCCCGTCGCCGAGCCGGACACCGTCGAGGTCGTCAACTTCGGTCACGAACCGCCCTGGGTGGTCGGCCCACTTGGGGTACGGTCGCTGCCGCCCGGGCACGGACTCCCGCTGGGGCTGGGCGAGTTGGCGCACATGGACGGGCCGCCGCCGACCCTCCGGATCACCCTCGCCCCCGGTGAGACCCTCCTCGTCGTCACCGACGGGGTGACGGAGGCGCGGGACGGGGCGGGCGTCTTCTACCCGCTCAAGTCCCGTGTCACCGAAGGGGTCCTGGCCGACCCGTCCCTCGCCGAACCGGACCGGCTCGTCGCCTACGTCCGGGACGGCACCCTGCGCCACAGCGGCGGACATCTCGCCGACGACACCACGATCTTCGCGGTACGGCGGTCCTGACATCACCCTTTGCTCCAGCAGAGGTTCGGCAGAGGTTACGGTGCTGGGTACGTACGTAGGTGATCGATGGTTCGGGGGAGGGCGCATGCCTGGAACGGTGCTGCTGCTCGCGGCCTCGCCGGTCGGCAAGGGGCGACTGGTGGACGCGGCCTCCGTCCTTCCCGTGCTCGCGGCCGTCGACCCCGCCGTGCTGTCCGGTACCGACACCGCCAACGTTGTCGAACTCGCCGACCCGTTGGAGCCGCAGGCCGTGCTGACCCGGTTGCGGGCCGCCGCGACGGCGCCGGGGCCGTTGACCGTGTTCGTCACCGGGCAGCTCCAACTCGACCGGAAGCAGCGGCTTCCGCATCTTGCGCTGGCGCGTACGACGCCGGCGACCGTTCGGTACACCGCGTTTCCGTGGGCGTGGGTCCGGGAGGAACTGCGGTTGCGGGCGCCGGGGACGACGACCTTGCTGCTCGATCTGCACACCGATGCGGAGACCTGGCAGTGGCTGCGGGATCGTCCGCTCGACTCGGGGCGTACGAACGCCGTTTACGGTCGCATCGCGCCGCCTCCTGGGCGACGGGTGGTGGCTGTGCCGGGGTATATGAAGGCGGTCGCGACGATCTTGCGCAGCGGGAGCCGTCCGGCGGTTGAGCAGTTGCATGAGCTGGCGTTGGAGAGGCTGGGGGCGGAGGGGTATGCGGATGTCGTCCTGTCCGCGCCGGGAGTTGATGTCGGCGCGGGAGTGGGTGCGGGCGTTCCTGGGGGCTTCGCCCCCAGACCCCCGTCGGCCCTGAAGGGGCCTCGTCCTCAAACTCCCCCAGAGGGGGGACCCCCAGACGGGCTGGATATTGCCGGCCTGGGTGAGAAAGCTGCCGGCCCGCGTGAGGAAGCTGCCGATCTGCGTGAGGAAGCTGGTGACCCTCACGGTGTCATCACGGAGGCCGTCCAAGCGGGACGTCACTCCGACGCCGATGCCCTCGCCGCCGAGCACGAACAAGCCGCCGTACGGGCACATGGGCGGGGTTCGGAGGAGGCGCTGCACTGGACCGAAGTGCGGGCCGATCTCGCGATGTTGGCCGGGGATCCGGTGCGGAGTTGTCGGGGCTGGCTCGTGGTGGCGGGGGCGCGGCTGGCGGCGGGACAGGCGGCCGACGCGTCCGCTGTCGAGGCGGCCGTGGACCGTGCCCACCATCAGTGGGGGCAGATCCACGAACCGGCCCGCGCTCGTGAACTGGGGCCCGAGCTGGCCGAGTTGAGGAGCCGGGTGCCAGGGCGCCGCGCGGGAGCCCTGGACCACGTACAGCAGCACCTGGTCCAACTCCAGTTGATGGGCTAGTCAGTTCACCGTCAGGATCTCCAACGCGCCGGACACCAGGGTCCGTACACCCGGCGTCACCGTCACCAGATCCGGTGCGAACTGCGGGCTGTGGTTGCTGGGGACGGCGAGGAACTTCTCCATCAGGTCCGTGCCGGGCGCCGCGTCCCACACGTCCGCCGGGGTGCTCGTCACGAACCAGTAGGAGTACGGCACCCCGTCCGGGACCAGGTGGGGAAAGTCCTCGCTGCCCATCGCGGGACCGGGGTCGAAGACCGTGCCCTGGCCGAGGACCTCGGTGTGGACCGCGGCGATCCGGTGATCGGTGTCGGCGTCGTTGACCGTCATGGGGAAGCTGTTGCCGACCGTGATCTCGGGCTCGGTCGGGCATCCCGCGGCGAGGCACTCGCCGGCCGCGATACGGCGGATCGCGGCGATCATCCGGTCCCGTACGTCGGTGGACTGGGTGCGCAGGTTGAGCAGCAGGCGGGCGGTGGTCGGGATGATGTTGTGCCGGGTGCCGGCCTCGATGCGGCCCACGGTGAGGACGGCGGACTCGCGGGCGGCGATCTCCCGGGAGACGACCGTCTGTAGCCGGGTGACGAGGTAGGCGGCGGTGACGACCGGGTCGACCGTCGTCTCGGGGCGCGAACCGTGGCCGCCGCGGCCGTGGATGACGATCTCGATGTCGGTCGTGGCCGACATGATCAGGCCCGGTGAGTGCGGGTAGAAGCCGGCCGGGCCGGGTGCCGCGTGCTGGGCGAGCAGCGCGTCCGGGCGCGGGACACGCTCGTACAGGCCGTCGGCCACCATCGCCGCCGCGCCCTCGCCGGTCTCCTCCGCGGGCTGGCCCACCAGTACCAGCGTCCCCGACCAGGTGTCCCGCCCGGCGGCCAGCGCCTGCGCGGCACCGGTCAGCCAGGTCACGTGCAGGTCGTGCCCGCAGGCGTGCATCACACCGTCGACGGTCGAGGCGTACGACAGTCCCGTGTCCTCCGGCACCGGCAGCGCGTCCATGTCGGCGCGCAGCAGCACGGTCGGGCCGTCGCCGTTGCGGAGCACCCCGGTGACACCGGTGCCGCCGATGCCCTCGACGGTGTCGTAGCCCGCCTTGGTGAGCCGTTCGGCGAGCTTCGCGGCCGTGCGGTGTTCGCGTCCGGACAGTTCGGGGTGGCGGTGCAGGTCCCGGTAGAAGTCCTCCAGGCCGGGGACCGGGAGGTCGGCGGTGAGGTCCAGTGCGGTGCGCGCGGCGGCGGAAACGGAAGAGGTCACGAGGGCAGCCTGTCACTCGTATGGGTGTCTCCACCACGGTCCTGGCCGAGTGTCACTGCTATCCACAGAGGAGGGGGCCGGCAGTACCCAGCGAACTACCCAGCGATGTACCCACCGAAGGAAGTGCCGCCATGGCAGTCCCCGAAGCCACCCTCGCCATCAACTTCACCCAGGGGCTGAACGACGCCTGGTCGAAGGTCGCGCAGTTCGTGCCCAAGCTCGTCGGGTTCCTGGTCATCCTGGCCATCGGCTGGTTCGTGTCGAAGATGATCGCCCGGGTCCTGGACCGGGTGCTGCGCAAGGTCGGCTCGGAGAGACTCTCCGAACGGGCCGGTACGGAACGGTACTTGCGGGACTCCAAGTACGACATGACCGGCATCGTCTGCAAGATCGTCTACTACGCGCTGATGCTGATCACCCTCCAGCTCGCGCTCGGCGTCTTCGGCTCCAACCCGGTCAGCACGATGATCAACGGCATCGTCGCCTGGCTCCCGCGCGGCATCGTCGCGGTGGTCCTGGTCGTCGTCGCGATGGCCATCGCCAACGCGGTCCGCGGGATCGTCGGCAGCGCCCTGTCGTCGATGTCGTACGGCCGGATGCTCGCGACGATCGTCTGGGCCTGCATCGTCGCGCTGGGCGTGATCGCCGCGCTCGGTCAGGCGGGCATCGCCACCTCGGTCACCCAGCCGGTGCTCTACGCCGCCCTCGCGACCGCGGCCGGCATCCTGATCGTCGGTGTCGGCGGCGGCATGATCGCCCCGATGCGGCAGCGCATGGAGCGGGTGCTGATGGCGGCGGAGCGCGAGACCACCAACGCGAAGGGCAGCCTCACCGCGTACCAGGCGGGCCGCGAGGACGCGATGACCAACCAGCCGGTGCGCGAGCGGACGGACCTGGGGATGGACGCGCGGGGTGACGACATGCCTGGGTCGTCCGGCATGTGAGGTGACGCAATCGCAGGTGGGAGCCGTGCTCCGGAGTTGATTCGGGTCGGGGGCGGGACTGCCGCATCAACTCCCCGGCGATGACGATCGGAGGCGTGGGGGCCCCGCGCCGGGGGGGGGCGCCCCCCCCCCCCCCCCGGGCCCCCCCCCCCCCCCCCCCCCGCCGCCCCCCCCCCCCCCCCCGCCCCGGGGGGCCCCCCCCCCCGACCGGCGTATCACTGGGCCACATCGTCGACCCGCGTGATGGCACATGGACGTACCAGTGGCAGGTCGGCGGGCGGCGTGGTTCCCCGGAGTACGAGAACCGTCTGCGCCTGCCGTACGGGAACGCCGTCACCATCGCGACCGACCTGGGGGTGTGGAAGGTCGAGACCGGCGCGCTGCCGCTCTACTTGTGCGCGGACACGGCGTTTCCGACCGGGTGAGATGCCGGCAGGCGGTCCGCCGCCTTGGCCGGGCTTGCCGCCGCCGCTCCGATCAGGGCGGCTACGGCGATGACGGCGGCGCAGAATCCTCTGACGTAACGCGCGGACATACCAACCTCGCAACGACAGTGACAGCGGCAACGACAGCAACGAGTTAAGCACGCTTAATGCGTGCCTAACTTAAGGGGTTGGAGCCCGCAACGGGAAGGGCTTCAGGGCGAGTTGAGCCATCGGAAACCCTTTTTCAGTCACCCCGGCGCTGCTCGGGCAGCAGTCCGTGGCGGTGCACCAGCCAGCTGATGGCGGTCAGCCTGCACACCGCGTAGTCGTGCCCGACCGGCTCCCGCCAGTCCAGCTCCGCGAGCGCGTCCAGGAAGCCGAGCGCGTAGTCCGTGAGATCGGCGTGGTCCGGGGGCGGGGGCAGCAGCTCCGGGCCGCCCGCCGAGAGACGTTCCCGCAGCTCGGCGACGTGCTGGTCCACCGCGGCCGTGAAGGCAGGCTCGAAGGCGAACTCCGCGAAGCGGGGTCCGTACGCGCTGCTGATCTTGGCCAAAGGGGACATTTCTTCACCATACGACAGGCGGGTGCGGGGGAGTTACGTGATACCCGTCACCGGTGTGCCACGCAGTGGTGACACTCGGCGACAGTCCGTAATCGATCGCTGGGGTCTTCAACAACTCGCCTCCCATGTAAGTGAGTTACCGACCAGTCCGTAACTCGGCTTACTGGCATGATTAATCGCATGGTGAGACGGGACGACCCGGAAGTCATCGGGCGCAGGGTGCAGCAGCTGAGACGTGAACGTGGGCTCACCCAGCGGCAGTTGGCCGAGCCCGCCTACACGCCCGCGTACATCTCCACCCTGGAGGCCGGCCGGGTCCGCCCCTCCGACGACGCGCTGCGGCACCTCGCCGACCGACTCGGCGTCGCCTACGACGAGTTGGCGACCGGCCGCCCCGCCCGCCTCGCCACCGAACTGCGCCTGCATCTGACCGAGGCCCAACGCACCCTGGCGACAGGGGAGTCGGAGGAGGCCGCCGAGCAGTACGCCGACCTCCTCGCCGAGGCGGAGTCGTACGGGCTGGTCGACGAGGAGGCCGTGGCGCTGCTCGGGCTCGGCGAGTGCGGGCTCGACACCGGTGATCTCACCGCCGCCCGCCTGTACTTCGAGCGCGCCGAGCGACGGCTGGCCGACGAACCGCTCCCGGCCCGCGTACCCGCCCTGCGCGGCCGTGCCGTCGCGCACTACCTCACCGGTGAACTCCGGTACGCCGTCTACCTGTTGGAGTCCACCCTCGACGAGCTGAACCGCGGCGGTCTGCACGACCCCGACGCGCTGCTGCTGCTCTACGCGAGCGCGATCGGCCCGTACATGGACATGGGCGCGCACGCGCGGGCGGCCCAGGCGGCGGAGCTGGCGCTCGCGCTCGCGCCGCAGGTCGCGGACCCGGCGCTGCTGGCGCGCATGCACCGCTCGGTCGCGCGGACGCTGATAGCGGAGGGCCGGGTCGCCGAGGCCGACGCCTCGCTCGCGAAGGCCGCCGAGCTGTACCGGCAGCTCCAGTTCCGCACCGAACTCGCCAACTGCCACTGGATGCGCGGCTACGTCTACGCCCAGGACGGTGAACTGGAGCGCGCCGAGGTCGAGTTGAGGCAGGCGCTGGACATGCTGACGGCGAAGCGCGCGGCGCTGTACAGCAGTCAGGTCGCCGTCGAACTGGCCGACGTACTCCACAAACGCGGCAAGTCCGACGAGGCCGCCACCCTCCTCCACAACGTCCTCAGCGACCTCAGCTCCGAGCGCGGCGCCCTGCACTCCGCCGCCGCGCACCGCCTCCTCGGCATCATCGCCGAGGACGCCCGGGACACGGACGCCGCCGAGGAGCACTACGTCCGCGCCCTCAGCCTGCTGGAGCGGGCGGGCGCGGCCGGCGACCTGGCCGACCTGTGCCGGATGCTCGGCGATCTGCTGCGCCGGACCGGCCGGGTGGAGGCCGCCCTCGACGCCTACCGCACGGGCCTCGGGCACCGTACGGCCCCCGGGACCACGACGCTCGGCCCGGCGCCCGCACAGCCTCCTCTTTGACAAATCGGGGATGGCGCACAGCGCCGCCGGTTACCGTGCGACCTACGAGTGACGAGGCGTAGTCGTACGAACCGGGATGAGACAGGCGCGTGCAGAACGAACGGACTGTGGTCGACGGCCTGCGTCTGGCCGTACGCGCCATGGTCTACGCGGTCCTCGGCGGCGCGGCCCTCATCGCCATCGCGACGGTCGTCTCCGTCCTCGGCCCCATGCTGGCGATCGACCTCTACACCCCGGCCGTGGCGGCCTGGTGGACGGTCTTCACGGCGGTGGCGGTCCAGGGCGTTCCCTTCCTGCTCCTGGGCACGGTGGTGTCGGCGGCGATCGGCGCCTTCGTCCCCGAGCGGGTGTTCACCAGGCTCCTCCCCCGCAACCAGGCCCTCGCCGTCCCCATCGCGGGCGCGGCAGGTGTCGTACTCCCGGGGTGTGAGTGCGCGTCGGTACCGGTGGCGAGCAGCCTGATGCGGCGGGGAGTCGCCCCGGCCGCGGCCCTCGCGTTCCTGCTCTCCGCCCCGGCGATCAACCCGGTTGTCCTGGTGGCCACTTCGATCGCCTTCCCCGGCCAGCCGAGGATGGTGCTGGGCCGTCTGGTCGCGTCCCTCGCGACGGCGGTGGTGATGGGCTGGCTGTGGGCACGCTTCGGCAAGGAGGAGTGGCTCCGCCTCCCGAAGCGCACGCGGACCGCGCAGTCGCCGGTGGGCGTGAAGGCCTTCGTGGCCGGCCTGCAACACGACTTCCTCCACGCCGGCGGGTTCCTGGTCCTGGGCGCGGCAGCGGCGGCGACCTTCAACATCGCCGTACCGCGCTCGATCCTGGACGTCTTCACGGGCTCGTCCTGGCTGTCCCTCCTCCTGCTGGCCCTCCTCGCGGTGGTCCTGTGCGTGTGCAGCGAGGCGGACGCCTTCGTCGCGGCCTCGCTGAGCGGCTTCTCCCCGGCGGCGAAGCTGGCGTTCATGGTGGTGGGCCCGATGGTCGACCTGAAACTGATCGCCCTCCAGGCGGGCACGTTCGGCCGGTCCTTCGCCTTCCGCTTCTCCTCGGCTACCTGGCTGGTGGCCGTGGTGAGCAGCACGCTGGTGGGGTGGTGGCTGCTGTGAGGCGCTACGGCTCGGCGGTCCTGCTCCTGCTGACGGGCGCGGCGGTGCTGCGGATCTCGCTCTTCAGCGAGCTGTATCTGCGGTATGTACAGGCGGCGTTGCGGCCGTATCTGGTGATCTCCGGTTCGCTGCTGATCGTGCTGGGCCTCGTGGCGGCGGTCAGGGGCATGCGGCAAGGGGCTCACGAGGGGGACGAGGAGCACGAGGGGGACAAGGAACACGGGGAGGACGGGGAGGACGGGGAGGACGGGGAGGATGAGGAGTACAGCCACTCCCATACCCATGGTCACGCGCACGGCGGCCCCCGGATCGCCTGGCTGCTGACCCTCCCCGCGCTCGCCCTGCTCCTCTTCCCGCCCCCGGCGCTCGGCTCGTACAGCGCGTCGCGCGAGGAGGCACAGCGGGCGGCGCAGGGTGTGGGCACCTTTCCCGCGCTGCCCGCCGGGAAGGTGCTGGACATCTCGGTCGCCCAGTACAGCTCCCGCGCGATCTACGACAGCACCCGCTCCCTCAGGGGCCGCACCCTGCGCATGACCGGCTTCGTGACCCACGGCTCCGACGGCACCTGGTACCTCACCCGCCTCCTGGTCACCTGCTGCGCGGCCGACGCGACGATCAGCAAGGTCGAGATCCGGGGCGACGAAGCCGACGGCGCTCCCCAGACCGACACCTGGGTCACGGTCACCGGCACCTGGATCCCCAAGGGCAAGCTCGGCACGGACGCCGCCTGGCCCCCGGTGCTGGAGTCGACCACGGTCAAGCAGGTGAAGCAGCCGGCGGACCCGTACGACAAGCGGTGACTGGCCAAGGGCGGCAGCGACGGCGGACGGCAGTGAGGACCGGATCACCTTCTCGACCCGCCCACGCCTGAAGTCCCGTTTCGGGTACAGCCGTTCGCTAGATCTGCACCCGTCCCTGCTTCTGTACCTCCGTCAGCCGTTGCGCGCCGACCTCCAGCGCCTGGCCGGTGGCGGCCGGGGGCACGGTCGCCAGGCCGCCGTTCGTGAGGGTGATGGTGTCGTCGCCGATGCGGACGGCGGCGGTGTCGAGGGTGAGGACGGAGGGGTCGCCCTCGGGGGTCGTGCCGGTGAAGGTGAGGTGGAGGCCCTCGCGGGCGTCGCCGACGTTCGGGAGGGCCGCCTCCGTGACGGTCACCGTCTGGGGGCCGGATCGGGTCGTCGTCGCCGTGAAGGTCGCGCAGGTCCCCGGGAGCGTCTTCAGCCAGGCCAGTGTGCGGTCCACGTCGGCCGGGGGGAACGCGGCCACCTGGTAACGGAGTTGGGCCGCGTCGTCGGTGTCGTCGAGGGCGGTCACCGCCTGGGTGGCGGCGGGGGTGCCGAGGAGTTCGTCGGCGTAGAGGGCGTCCAGGAGACGTTGGCAGTCGGGGAGGGCGGTCCGCGCCTTGAGGAGGCCGTCGCGCCAGGTCGCCGTGCCCTGGGTCGGGGTCCAGGGGGCGCCCAGGTCCGCGTCCGTGATCAGCGCGGCCTGTGCCTGCGCGGGGGTGAGGACGGGGGCGGCGGCCGGGGACGCGTGGGCGGCGGGGGTGCGCGCGGCCGAGGGGGAGGGCGCGGTCGTCACCTCGTGCAGGATGCCCTCGTTCGCGCAGCCCACCGTGGTCAGCAGGGTGCCCGCCGACAGTGCCGAGGCGAGCAGCAGGACACGGGCCGGGGAACGGGTCATCGAGGGTCCCTCCTGGGGCGGGCGGAGTGCGGCAGGCGGAGTGCGGCAGGCGGAGTGCGGACAGGCGGAGTGCCGGACGCGGAATCGCCGCGTGCTCGCTCCCACGGCACCATCGCCCGCGCCCGCCCACCAGCGCGCCGGGCCGTCCGGGTGACCGGCGGTCCCACCGCGGGCCGTCGGAAATCCGATACCGGGAACGCGATTCGGCATTGGCCGCCCGTCCGCGCCCGGCCTACTGTCGAGGAGATCCCCTGCCCCCCATCCGATCCCTGGAGACGAGCCCCCATGTCGAAGATCCTCTTCGTGCTGACCGGCGCCGATCACCTCACCCTCGCCGACGGCACACAACACCCCACCGGCTACTGGGCCGAGGAGGCCGTCACCCCGTACGAGGCATTCAAGGCGGCCGGTCACGAGGTCGTCGTCGCCACGCCCGGCGGTGTCGTGCCGCCCGTGGACCGGGGCAGCCTCGCCGCCGACTACAACGGCGGCCAGGAGAACGCCGACCGGGTCGCGGACGTGCTCGCGTCGAGCCCCGAGTTCCTGCACCCGGTCAAGCTCACCGAGGTCGACCTCGCCGACTACGCCGCCGTCTACTACCCCGGCGGCCACGGCCCGATGGAGGACCTCGCCGTGGACGCCGACTCCGGCCGGCTCCTCACCCTGGCCCTCGACTCCGGCAAGCCCCTCGGCGTGGTCTGCCACGGGCCGGCCGCGCTGCTCGCCGCGACCCGGGAGGACGGTACGAACGCCTTCGCCGGGCGGCGGCTCACCGGGTTCACCAACACCGAGGAGACCCAGGGCGGCCTCGCCGACAAGGTGAAGTGGCTGCTCCAGGACCGGCTCGTGGAACTCGGCGCCGAATTCACGGAGGGCGAGCCGTGGGCCCCGCTCCTCGTGATCGACGGCAACCTCGTCACCGGCCAGAACCCGGCGTCCTCCGCACCGGTCGCGGACGCACTCCTCAAGAAGCTGGCGGACTGAGGCGGCCCGACCCGTTGTGAGGGGAACGCGCGCGGGAACGGGAACGGCCGAGCGAAGAGAACAGGCCATTGGCACATGCCAGCCGCACTAAACAAATTCCGTGCATGCTCCATCCGAAGTGGTGAACACCCCAGCTCAGCAAGGTGATACGCCTCGGTCGTCCCCCATGCTGACGTCGTCTCCCCCGTCCCCTCACGAAGGAGCACGACCATGTCCGAGACGACCGAAGAGCCCAACGTCGGCACGTTCACCCTCGGCGGTCCGCTGTCCGCCGAACCGGCCGCGCCGGTCGAGGTGCCCGAGCACGAGGAATG
This sequence comes from Streptomyces sp. NPDC101776, assembly GCF_044766845.1. Lineage (NCBI taxonomy): Bacteria > Bacillati > Actinomycetota > Actinomycetes > Kitasatosporales > Streptomycetaceae > Streptomyces > Streptomyces sp. NPDC101776. Next base: position 461,235 of record NZ_JBIWMV010000004.1, read on the forward strand.
GGCGCTGCCCCACGGCTTCGCCTGGGTCTTCCTCGGGGAGGGCAACCGTGATGTCAGAAGGCCCGTGATCATGGCCGACGGCTTCAACCTCGGCCGCAGCAAGCTCGATTGGCTCTATCAGGGACTGGAGGGCGGCGAGTTCCCGTTCATCAGCGAGCTGCGCCGACGCGGCCGGGACGTGATCCTGCTCGGCTACGACGAACGCAGCGCGTCGATCCTGGAGAACGCGCAGACGGTCATCGCCGCCATCCACCGGGCCGGCGCCGAACGGCTCGGCAACGCCCGGCTGGCCGTCGGCGGCTTCAGCATGGGCGGCATCGTCACCCGCTACGCGCTCGCCAAGATGGAACAGCAGCGCATGGACCACCAGACCGGCCTGTACTTCTCCTACGACAGCCCCCACCGCGGCGCGACCATCCCGGTCGGCGTGCAGGCGTTCTCGCACTTCATCCCGTTCCCGAACGACTTCGCGCGCCAGATGAACAGCCCGGCCGCCCGCCAGATGCTGTGGCGCCACTACGACAAGGACACCGGCAAGATCGGGGTCGCCCCGGAACGCACGGAGTTCCTGGCCGAGTTGGAGCGGGTCGGCAACTGGCCGCAGATCCCGGTGAAGCTCGGTGTGGCCAACGGCCGCGCCGACGGCATCGGTCTGCCGGACGTGCCGCCCGGCGAGGTCGCGCTGCGCATCGACCGCATCTACCCGGGCACCACCTTCTACACCCAGGCCCAGGGCGACGACGTGACGGCCGCCTATCTCAACCGGCGCTTCCCGAAAGCCGAGAGGACCATCACGACCAGCGGCTTCCCGGAACTGGACGGCGCACCCGGCGGCACCCTGCACACGTACAAGATCCTGGCCGACGCGATGAAGAAGCTCGGCGGCAAGACCGACCTGCGGCACGAGCAGGTGTGTTTCGTGCCGTCCGTCAGCGCGGTCGCCGTCCGCGACATCGAGACGCAGGACGATCTGTACGTGAACATCGGCGAACTCGGCCCGGAGGAGAGCGAGTTGGACGACTTCCTCTGCTCGGACGAGACCACCGCGCACACGGCCATCACCGCGGACCTGGCCGTCTGGCTGCTGGACCGGCTCCCCGACTGATCACCTCCCGTCGCGCGTAAATCCCCTCGCGGGCGCGGTCGTACGACTGCTAGCGTCCGCCGCATGAAGCGCGCCAAGCCGTTCCCGTCCTCCTGGACGACGACGCCGGAGAGTGTCCCGGCGCGCTGACTGCTGACCCAAGTCGAAGCCCCGGGGCGAGTGCCCCGGGGCTTTGTCGCGCGGTGCTCGCCTCTCGGCTCTCTGATGCCCTGATGCGCTGATCCGCGAGGAGTTCACCATGTACGACCACCGACGTCTCGGCCGCGAACTCGGCCTCTTCGACACCGACCCCCTGATGGGCGCGGGACTGCCGTACTGGCTGCCCGACGGTGCGACCGTGCGGCATGAACTGGAGGAGTATGTAAGGGAGTTGGAGTGCGCTGCCGGGTACCGGCATGTGTACTCGCCGGTCCTCGGCAAGCGGGAGCTGTACGAGATCTCCGGGCACTGGTCGCACTACAGCGAGGACATGTTCCCGCCGATGGAACTGGGCGCGGAGGAGGTCGTCCTGCGCCCCAGCCTCTGTCCGCACCATGCCCTCATCTACCGTTCGCGCTCCCACAGCTACCGCGAACTACCGCTCCGTATCGCCGAGTTGGGCGGCATGTACCGCTCCGAACTCTCCGGTGTCCTCGGCGGACTGACCCGGGTCCGTGCCATCCAGCTCAACGACGCGCACATCTTCTGCACCCTGGACCAGGCCGTCGAGGAGGCCCGCGCCGCCCTGGCCCTCATCGCCCGCGCCTACGCCGACCTCGGCATCCGCGCCTCCCGCTACCGGCTGTCGCTGCCGGGCGGGGACGTCTCGGGCGAGGGCGGCAAGTACGTTGCCGATCCGGCCCTTTGGGGGCGGGCCACCGCGCTGCTGAAGGAGGTCCTGGACAGCTCCGGGGTCGCCTACGAGTCCGCCGAGGGCGAGGCCGCCTTCTACGGCCCGAAGATCGACGTCCAGATCGCGGACGCGGCCGGCCGCGAGTCCACCCTCTCCACCGTCCAGATCGACTTCCACCAGCCCGAACGTTTCGACCTGCACTACATCGGCGCCGACGGCGCGAAACACCGGCCGGTGATGGTGCACCGCAGTGTCATCGGGAGTGTGGAACGGGCGGTGGCGCATCTGGTGGAGGAGCACGGGGGAGCCTTCCCGGCGTGGCTGGCGCCCGTGCAGTTGACCGTCCTCCCGGTGTCGGAGGCGCAGGCGGCGCAGGCGTACGACCTCGTGGAGTGGGCCCGCGCCCAGGGACTGCGCGCCGAGGTGTCCGTCGAGGGCAGCCTCGGCGCCCGGGTCCGGGCGGCGCGACTCGTCCCGTACCAGGCGGTGATCGGTGAACGGGAGGCCGCCGCCGGCCTGGTCGCCGTACGACTGCGGGACGGCCGTCGCATCGAGCCGCTGTCGCCCGCCGGGCTTCTGCACGGCATCGGCGCGCGGGTCGAGGCGCGCGGCGCCGCGCTGTGGGCGGATGCGTAAGGTCACCAGTGATCCGCCGAACCGTCCCCGAGAGGAGCCTGCCGTGACCGGTCAGCCCATCCCCGTGATCATCGACTGCGACACGGGGGTCGACGACGCCCTGGCGCTGCTGTTCGCCGTCCGGCACCCGGGTCTCGATCTGCGCGCGGTCACCTGTGTCGCGGGGAACACGGACGTGGACCAGGTCGTACGGAACACGCTGATCGTCCTGGACCACGCCGGTGCCGGTGACATCCCGGTCGCGCGCGGCGCGGCCCGGCCGCTGATCGAGCCGGCGAGGTCGGCCGCGCACGTCCACGGGCAGGACGGGATGGGCGACATGGGGCTGCCCGCGTCGACGCGCAGGCCGGTCGACGTGGACGCGGTGACGCTGCTGCGCCGGGAGATTCTCGCGTCCCCGAGCCCGGTCACGCTCATCCCGACCGCGCCGCTGACGAACATCGCGCTGCTGCTGCGCACGTTCCCCGAGGTGACGGCCAACATCGAGCGGATCGTGTTCATGGGCGGCGCCGTGGCGGTCGGGAACGCCACGCCGGTCGCGGAGTTCAACGTCTGGCACGACCCGGAGGCGGCGGCGATCCTGCTCACGGCCGGGGTGCCGATCACGATGTACGGGTTGGACGTGTTCGAGCGGGTCCAGGTCCCGGCGGCCGACGTCCAGCGGCTGCGGCAGAGCACGGAACCCCGCCTGAAGCTGGCCGGCGACCTGCTCGCCCACCGCGACCCGGCCGCCTCCGGCGACCCCACCCCCACCGGCGGCCTCGGCGACGCGGGCGCGGTCTGCGCGGTCGCGGACCCCGGCGGCCTCACCACCCGCCTCCTCCCGGTCGAGGTCTCCCTCGCCCCGGGCCCGTCCCGCGGCCAGACCATCGTCGACCGCCGCCCGCGGCACGGCGAGTCCGAGATCCACGACGGGGCACGCGAACAGGCCCTGGTGGACGTGGGGTTGGACGTGGATGTGGAGCGGTACGTGAAGCTGTGGCTGGGGACGGTGGAGGGGTGACGGCTATGCTAGGGATATAGTCCTTAGGGGTATATCCCTAACTCCCTGGAGGGTGCGTGCAGCAACACGCAAGGCCGGACAAGCCGTCACGCCTCTTCGATCGCGGTACCGAATGGGACGCACTCACCGCCTTTGTGAATCGCCCGCTGCCGCACGCCATGCTCGGCATCGTCAGCGGGCGACGGCGCATGGGGAAGACGTATCTCCTGCGGGCGCTCGTCGAGCAGCGCGGGGGGTTCTACTTCGGGGCCACCGCCGGAACCGAGGCCGAGTCGCTCCGGCAGTTCAGTGCCGCCTTGGCCGAGTACCAAGGTTCCCCGGTGCCTTTCTCCTTCGCGACCTGGGACGACGCGATCTCGTACCTCTTCGGTCTGGCCGTCCCAGGGCGAGGGGACAGTCCGCTCCTCGTGGTCATCGACGAGTTTCCGTACCTGGTCAAGGTGGCGCCGGAGCTTCCCTCGCTCATCCAGCGTGTGATCGACCGCTTCCAGGTGGAGGAGAGCGGCATGCGGCTGCTCCTGTGCGGTTCGGCGATGTCCGTGATGGGAGGGCTGCTCGCCAGCACCGCGCCGCTGCGCGGGAGGGCCCAGCTCGAACTCGTCGTGCGCCCCTTCGGATACCGGGCCGCGGCGGATTTCTGGAGCGTGGCCGACGATCCGGCACTTGCCGCACGGTTGCATGCGGTGGTCGGAGGCACTCCCGCCTACCGTCGCCAGTTTCTGGCGGACGACGTCCCGGCCGGTCTGGAGCACTTCGACGACTGGGTGTGCCGTACCGTCCTCTCGCCGTTCAGTCCGCTCTTCCGCGAGGCCCGCTATCTGCTCGCCGAGGAGGCCGACATCCGTGACACCGCGTTGTACCACTCGGTCCTCGCGGCGGTGGCGCAGGGCAACACCACGCGAGGCGGCATCGCCGGCTACATCGGCCGCAAGTCCGTCGACATCTCGCATCCGCTCAACGTCCTTGAGGACAGCCACCTGTTGGCGCGCGAGGCGGACATCTTCCGGGCCGGGAAGTCGCAGTACCGCATCACCGAACCGCTGATCAACTTCTATGAGGCGGTCATGCGTCCGGCCTGGGCGCGGCTGGAGAGCGGACAGGCTGCGGAGGTCTGGGCACAGTCGGCGGAGCGCTTCGCGGCACAGGTGGCGGGACCGCATTTCGAGGCGGTGTGCCGGGACTATGTGCTCGGACCCGGGCGGTCCTTGCTGAGTACGTCGTTGGGCGAGGTCGGCAGCGGGGTGGTGGCCGACCCGAAGGAGCGCCGGCAGATCGAGATCGATGTGGCCGTCGTCGAATCGGGGTCCGGTGCGAGCAGACCGGCGGTCGCGTTGCTGGGTGAGGCGAAGTGGGGGACCGTCATGGGAGTGAACCATCTGGAACGTCTGAGGCGAGCCAGAGACCTCCTCGTCGGCCGGGGCATGGACACGACGCGGTGCGGGCTGGCCTGCTTCAGCGGCGTCGGCTTCAGCGACGCCCTCCGTGCCGAGGCGCAAGGAGGAGGCGTGCTGCTGATCGGCCTCGACGAGTTGTACGGCCGTGCAATGCCGACGGCCCTGCTGCCCTGAACGAACGATCCCCGCCGCTCACGAACCGTGAGGCTGTCGTGAACGGCGGGGTGTCCGCAGAGATGGTCTCCGCAGAGATACGCGATACGGCTACGAGTGCGAAGCCCGCCGGCGTCGCGTGGCGACGACGATCGCCGCGCCGCCCGTCAGGAGGGCCGCCGCGCCGCCGATGATCGTGCCCGTGTTGCTGCCGCCGCCGGTCTCCGCGAGGTCACCGCCACCGCCGCCGTTGGGCGAGGGGGCCGCCGGGGGAGTGGTCGACTCGGAGTCGGACGGGGTCGGCGTGGCGGACTCCGGGGTCGACTCGGAGGCGCTCGGGGTCGGGGTCGGGGTCGAGGACTCCGAGGCGGGCGGGGTGGACTCCGGGACCGACGGGGGGACCGAGGCCGGGGCCGACGGGGACGGGGGCGTGGACTCGGTGGTCGTGCAGTCCTTCGTGCCGCCGTTCCAGGCCGCGATCAGCTTGTCCTTGATGACCGTGTGGTCGGGGCCCTTGGGCAGGTCGCCGTGGACGAGGCCGTCGCCGGCGGCGGGGTTGCCGTCGTACTTGACCGCACCGCGGTAGAGGTCGATCTGCGCGAAGCAGCCCTCGTCCGGCACCGCGATGTCGAGCGAGTCGGTCTGGCCCTTCTTCACGGTGACCGTGTCGAAGTCGACGAAGACCTGCCGGCCGGAGGTGGCGAAGGTGGGGCCGTGCGCGATGTACGAGGCGAGCGAGGCGGTGCAGGTGGCGGCGTCACCGGCGGTGCGGACCTTGATGTGGACCTTGCCGTCGTCGGTGGGCTTCAGGTTCTGGTCGTCGACCTTGACGGAGGGGAAGAAGTCCGTGCCGTTCAGCGAGAACTGGCAGCCCTCGGTCTCGGTGACCGTGCCGGCGCCGGAGCCGGGCTTGTACTGACCGCCGGACTCCCAGCCGTCACCGCCGTTGCCGCCACCGCCGTGGGCCCAGGCCCCGGACGCCGCGCCGACGGAGGCCGCGGCGAGGGCGAGGGAGGCGGCGCCTGTCCCCAACAGGCGACGCACGGTGACACGACTCGCTATGGACATACTTATCCCATCTTGGCCTGACAAGGAGTGGAGGAGCTGAGCAGCGAAGGAAACACCGGGCTCATAGGTCACATGCGCCACAGCGTGTGCACATCGTGGGTCTACCGGAAGTTGACTGTCAACTTCCGTCAGCGCAGCGGGAATTCATAAGGAGACCACGTGCCCGACCTGTCCTCCCGTGACCCGAACTGGTGGCGGCAAGCCGTCGTCTACCAGGTCTATCCGCGCAGTTTCGCCGACGCGGACGGCGACGGTCTCGGCGATCTCCGGGGCATCACCCAGCGCCTCGGTCACCTGGCCACGCTCGGCGTCGACGCCCTCTGGCTCAGCCCCTTCTACCCGTCCGAACTCGCCGACGGCGGCTACGACGTCGCCGACTACCGCGATGTCGACCCGCGCCTGGGCACCCTCGACGACTTCGACGCGATGGTCGCCGAGGCTCATCGGCTGGGCCTGAAGGTGATGGTCGACATCGTGCCCAACCACACCTCGCGGCTGCACAGTTGGTTCCAGGAGGCGCTCGCCGCCGAGCCCGGCTCCCCGGCCCGCGACCGCTACGTCTTCCGCGCCGGACGCGGCCCGGACGGCCAACTCCCGCCCACCGACTGGCCGTCGGTCTTCGGCGGCAGCGCATGGAAGCAACTGCCCGACGGACAGTGGTACTTGCACCTCTTCACACCCGAACAGCCGGACCTGAACTGGGACAACGAGGAGGTGCGGGACGACTTCCGCACCACGCTCCGCTTCTGGTCCGACCACGGGGTCGACGGCTTCCGCGTCGACGTGGCCCACGCGCTGGTGAAGGACCTCGGCGAGCCGTTGCGGGACGTCGGCCCGGTCGCGGCGTCCGCCGAGAACGTCCTCGACTCCCTCCCGCCCGGCAGCCACCCCTACTACGACCGCGACGAGGTCCACGCGATCTACCGCGACTGGCGGCGTACGGTCTTCGACACCTACACCCCGCCCCGCATGGCGGTCGCCGAGGCCTGGGTCCCGGCCGCCCGCCGCGCCCTGTACGCCCGCCCCGACGAACTCGGCCAGGCCTTCAACTTCGAGTACCTGGAGGCCGGTTGGGACGCGGACGAACTGCGCGAGGTGATCACCGGCTCGCTCGCGACGGCCCGCGCGGCAGGCGCGTCGGCCACCTGGGTGCTGTCCAACCACGACGTCGTACGGCACGCCTCGCGCCTGATGCTGCCCCGGGGCACCGACCCGAACACCTGGCTCCTGTCCGACGGCCGCACTCCACCGGTCGACCCGGCGGCAGGCCTGCGCAGGGCCCGCGCCGCGACCCTGCTGATGCTGGCGCTGCCCGGTTCGTCGTACGTCTACCAGGGCGAGGAACTCGGACTGCCCGAGGTCGCCGATCTGCCCGTGGAGGTCCTCCAGGACCCCATCTGGGAACAGGAGGGCCACACCCACAGGGGCCGAGACGGCTGCCGGGTGCCTCTGCCGTGGACCTCGTCCGGTCCGTCGTACGGCTTCGGGGCGGGGCCCGCGTGGCTGCCGCAGCCGGCGAGCTTCGGGTCGTACGCCGTCGAGGCGCAGGACGGGAGCGAGGGCTCGACCCTGGAGCTCTACCGCACGGCGTTGCGGCTGCGCCGCAAGCTGCTCGAAGGGGAGTCGCTGACCTGGGCCCCCGAAAGCCCGCCCGGAGTACTGCACTTCACGCGCTCCGCGGGCTGGCGGTGTGTCACCAACCTGTCGGCCGTGCCGGTCGCCCTGCCGCCGGGAGAGGTGCTGCTGAGCAGCGAACCGGCGGCAGGGGGCCGTGAGTTGGCGCCCGACACGACCGTCTGGCTGGGGGCGTAGCGCGCTCGGCGGCGCACTCACCCCACGGTCGGGGTCTGGGTGGAGCTGGGTGAGGCCTCGCCCGGCAGGACCGGCGGCTGGGTGGTGCTGTTCACCGGCGGGGTGAGCACCACCTCCGGCTGGCCGGCGGCCGGGGGCGGCGGGGTCAGGTCCACGGCCGGCAGCTTCGGCGGGGTCGTCTCCTGGAAGAGGACCTGGCTGAAGTTGACCAGACCGGTGTCCTCCATCACGGTGATGTGGTCCAGCACCGTCGCGTTGGCCTGGTTGGCCAGGATCCGCACCAGGGTGTTCTCGGTCGTCCCGCGGATCTTCGCGATGGTGGCGAAGATCGAACCGTGCGTGACCCGCAGGATGTTGGCGAAGTCCGTGTCGAACTGCTTGCCGCTGTCCGCGGTCAGGGTGTTGATGAACCCCTGCTGCTGCGGGCTGGGCTGGTTCGGGATCGTGATGTTGAGCATCGGCGCGATCTTGCGGACGGTCGAGTCCAGCGCCGCGTGCCCGTCGATGAGGTGCTTGCTCGCGGTGATGACCGCGGGGCTCGCCCCCTTCTTCAGACCGATCTGGCCGACGGGGTACTCCCACAGCCCTGCCGCGCGCACCTTGACCACGAAGTCGCGGTCGGCCTCGGTCAGCGGCCCCCACTGCGTGTTGGCGATCACACGTGCTGGCGCGCTGGAGACCGTGGTCACGCCCAGCATTGCCGGATAGGCCAGTGCGACGAGGGTCAGGCTGAGGGCACCCCCCACAACCATGGTTCCCGTCGCGTTCCGCGAAAAGCGCACCGTACCTCCTGTGTCGTGGACCGCCCGTCGGCGGTACGGACAGTCATCAGTACGGATCGGGGGAGCGCGCGAAGTCTTTGGTTTTGGTAAAGCCCGAGTGGGGCGCGTCACAAGTGGGGGGTGATACTTCCGGATAGGTGGGGGTTAGGGCGTCCCGGGGGTGGCGTGGTTCGGCGTGGGCGACGCTGCGGTTCGGGCGCGGGGCGCGGTGTGGTTCGGCATGGGCGGCGGTGAGGTTGGGCGCGGAGATGGTGCGGGTCGGCACGGAGAGCGTGAGGGTGGGGTCGGAGAGTGTGCGGGTGGAGACGGCCTGCGCCCGCAGCGCGGCACTCCTGGCCCCGCCCCGCCTCGCCCCCCGCCGACCCCGGACCCGACCGTCACCCCTCGCACCCACCTGGAGCAGCGCCAGGGGTCGGCTCGGTGAACTACCCCCTGGCCCCGGCGGCGCTGCTCCTCGGTTCGTCGGCCTAGGCGTGCTGACCGGGCTTGTAGCCTCCGGCGGGAATCGTGAGCATGACGTTCATGCGGTTGAAGCTGTTGATGAGGGCGATCAGCGAGACGAGCGCCATGAGCTGTTCCTCGTCGTAGTACTTGGCGGCGTTGGCCCACACCTCGTCCGACACCCCGCCGGCCGCGTCCGCGATCCGGGTCCCTTCCTCGGTCAGCTCCAGCGCGGCCCGCTCCTCGTCGGTGAACACCGTCGCCTCGCGCCACGCGGCGACGAGGTTGATCCGCAGCGAGGTCTCGCCCGCGGCGGCCGCGTCCTTGGTGTGCATGTCGGTGCAGAACCCGCACCCGTTGATCTGGCTCGCCCGGATCTTCACGAGCTCCTGTGTGACGAGGGGCAGCGACGATTCCTCGATGACCTTGCCCGCGGCGACGAAGTGCTTCAGGGCCTTGCCGGCGAGGGGGCTGACGAAGGGGTTCAGTCGAGCACCCATGGTGGGCTCCTCTGTTCTGTCCTGGCTGGCGCTTACACAGCTCTGACGGAACGGGGCCCTACGAATGTGACAGCCCTGATTGTGAGCTGGGTCTCGTGGGGTGGTTATGGGTGCGGGCGGGGGTGGGAGGCGCCGGTGTGTATCGCCTGGAGGAGGTGGGTGAGGGGGGTCGGGGTGGTGGTGAGTGTGGTGGAGTCACGAGGGCATCGACCAATTCGCCGTCCGCGCACGCGAAATTGGCGGCGAGTCGGCGCACGGTGTCCTCACTGACCCCGGCCACGCCGGACTCGATCCGGCTCAGTCGCCCCGCGTCGGTCCCCAGCGCCGCCGCTGCCTCGCGTCCAGGACTTGTTCGCCGTAGAGGCCGAGGAGGGCGAAGGGGTGGAGAGCCCGGCCCGCGCCTCCCCGGGATCGTCCTGACCTTGCACTTCAACTACCCTACGTTGGCGGAATGTTGACCGGTGTATGGCACAGCATTGGCGAACCCCGGCTATACGTTCGGCCCCATGCCACCACTCCCCCCACACCCCCAGCGCGCGGCCCGTCAGGCCCCGCTCCCCGTGCTCCCGTATCGCAAGCCCACCAAGGGCCGTGACTACTGGGTGCTGAACGACGTGCTTCCGGACGTGGACGCCGTACGGGAACGGTGTCTCGCGAAGGACGACTGGGTGAAGGGATATCCGTACACGTCGGAGACCTGGCCGGGGCTGCGTACCATGCCGGGGCTGGAGCCGGCCGAGCTGGGGCGGATCGAGCGGCTGGTCAAACAGGCCACCGGCGCCAAGGAGTTGTGGGTGCAGAAGGCGCCCGGGGGCGGGACGCTCAACCACAACTGTATCCAGGTCGTGGGGAAGGGCGAGAGCGAACCCCGGCCGCACACCGACTCCCGCTCCCTGTGCCGGTACGCCGCCGTGCTGTACCTCAACCCCTCCGTGCCGAAGGACTGCGGGACCAGTTTCTACCGGCAGCACCTGCCGGGCGGACGGCTCGGCGGCAACGTCGTCCAGGCCCCGCACAACAACCTCGTCGACGCCCTCGGGACGCGGTTCGTGGCGCCGGACGCCTTCGAGGAGGACGTGCGCGTGCCGCACAAGTACAACAGCCTGCTGCTTTACCACGCCAACCTCGTGCACAGCGCGACCGACTACCACGGCAGCACCCTGCAGGAGAAGCGGATGACCGCCGTCTTCTTCTGGATGGCCTGACCCGACCAACACCTCTGTAGAACACGGGACTTACTGCCGCCGCCGGGGTTCCGTCAGGGCCGCGCCGAACACCATCCCCACCGCGATCGCCGTCACGATCGTGACCAGTTTCAGCAGGTCGCGGAAGCCCTCGACGACATGCCCGCCCGCCAGCGTCGTCAGGCCGCGCATGCCGAGGGAGCCGACGGTGAGGGTGAAGAAGCCGGGGAGGAGCAGGACCAGGCGGGGCGGGCGACGGTCCGCGCGGGCGAGCAGCGTGGCCGCCGCCGACAGCACCGCCGCCGCCACGAACGTCCCCCCGACCTCCCCCACCAGCTTCGTGAACAGCGACTGCACGCCCACCGTGACGTACACCAGCAGGAGCAGCGGCCAGAACAGGCGGCGGGGGATCGCGAAGGCCAGCACCGTGCCGAAGGTGAACACGATCCAGCCCAGGAACAGGGCCCAGCGCGCCATGTCCGAGTCTGCCGCGATGTCCCAGAGCGCGTGGGTGGAGGTGCCGGTGGCGAACACGCCCAGCAGCACGCCCAGATACAGCTGCACCAGCAGGAACACGGCGTAGACGAGCCGGATCGCGCCCGTGGTGATGAGACCGGCGGCCAACTCGGCGGTGGCCGCGCTCAGATAGTCGCCGGGGACGAAGTAGAAGAGGGCGGGCAGCATCAGCAACACCGGTCCGCCGTGGGACGGTTCGCGGGCGAACACCTCAAGTGCCGTCACCGACACCGCCGTTGACACGACCAGCGGCAACACCTTTGCCAGGCGCGGGAGTCGGTCGGCCGCGATCGCCAGCGCCGCCGCGATCGTCGCCAGTACCGCCGTCGATCCGACCTCGTACCAGGTGGGCTGCATGAGCGGGGCGAAGCCCAGGGAGAACAGCACGATGCCGAGGAGCTTGAGCGGCCAGGGGTAGGGGGCGGGCGCGTTCTCGATTCCGGCCAGGCGGCGGTCCGCCTCCGCGACACCCAGGCGGCCCGCGACCACGTCCGTGAGCAGCGGTTTCAGCGCCGTGACCTGGTCCAGCCGGAACACCTCGGGGAAGCCCCGCACGGTCACGGTCCGCGTCCCGCCGCCCGCGGTGACCGTGAGTGCCGCCGCGTCCGGGACCAGCAGGAGGGAGGCCTCACCGCCCAGCGCGCGGGCCGCCGACCGTACGGAGTCCTCGATCAACTCGGCGCCCTCACCGCTGGATCGCAGCAGCAACCCGGTCAACCGGGCCAGGAACGCGGTGAGTTCGTCGAGCGTGGGGGCGGTGCGCTGCTGTTCCACGAACGCCTCCCTCGCCTCGACCACACACATGACCAGCCTGAACGCTCCCCGCCCCGGCGGCATCCCGAGCCCCCACCCCTCACCCGAACGGCCCACCTCGACCTGGGCCCGCCCACCCCCGTGCCGAGCCTGGCGGCATCCCCGCAACCCCCTTGGGAGGGCCCGTGGCCTCGATGGACGTCCCCGACGACCTGCCGAAGTCGAAGCAAGCAGCGGTGCGTACGCAGACGAGAACCCGGGCCGCGCCCACCCTCACCTGGGTCACCCTGGCGCTGATGACGACCTCGTCGGTGGCCAGTCTGCGGGCCGCCCCGACGATGGCCGTGTACGGCCTGGCCTGCGTGTTCCTCTATCTCGTGCCGGCGGTCGTGTTCCTGCTGCCGACCGCGCTGGTATCGGCGGAACTCGCCTCCGGCTGGAGCGGCGGTGTCTACCGCTGGGTGAGCGAGGGGCTGTCGAAACCGCTCGGATTCCTCGCCGTGTGGTGCCAGTTCGCGATGACGATCTTCTATTACCCGAGCCTGCTCGCGTTCGTCGCGAGCACCATCTCGTACGTCATCGACCCGGCCCTCGCCTCCAACGGCCTCTACACCGCGATCGTCATCATGGTCCTGTACTGGACGGGCGTGTGGGTGTCCTCGCGGGGCACCAAGGCCCTTGCGGGACTGTCCAGTTGGGGCCTCATCATCGGGACGCTCATCCCGGGCACCATCCTGGTCGTGCTCGGCATGGTCTTCCTCGCCCAGGGCAACGGCTCCGCCGCCCCGATGACGTCGAGCCATCTGCTCCCGGAGTGGACAGGCCTCGCCAGCCTGGTGCTGATCGTCAACAACTTCCTCTCCTACTCCGGCATGGAGATGAACGCCGTCCACGTCTCGTCACTGAAGGACCCGGCGAAGGAGTACCCCAAGTCGATGTTCCTGGCGATGGGGTTGGTGCTGCTGATCTTCATCCTGCCCGCGCTGGCGATCAGTTGGGTGGTGCCGTCGGACCAGACGAGCCTCACCGCCGGGGTGATGCAGGCGTTCAACGCGTTCTTCTCGTACTTCCACATCGGCTGGATGACCCCGATCGCCGCCGTGATGCTGGTCTCCGCCTCGCTCGGCGGCATGCTCACCTGGCTGGCCGGACCGTCCAAGGGGCTGCTGGAGATCTCCCGCAGCGAGGGCTATCTCCCGCCGTTCCTGCAGAAGTTGAACCGGTTCGGGGTGCAGCAGAACATCCTCGTCACCCAGGGTGTCGTGACGACCGTCATCGCCCTCGGGTACGCGCTGCTCCCCAACGTCTCCAACGTGTACTGGATCTTCTCGACCATCACCACGCAGGTGTACCTGATCGTCTATCTGCTGATGTTCGTCGCCGCGATGCGGCTGCGGAAGACCCAGCCCGACCACCCGCGCGGCTACCGCGTCCCCGCGCTCCATCTGCTCTGCACCGTCGGCCTGTTGGCGTCGGTCGCCGCGCTCGCGATCGGCTTCGTGCCGCCCTCGCAGTTCGGCGGCGGCAGCATCTGGTCGTACATCGGCATCATCGGCGGCGGCCTGGTCATCCTCGGGCTGCTGATCCCCTGGGCGTTCCTCACGTTCCGCAAACCGTCCTGGCGCACGGAAGCGCCGGCGGAGGACGCGGCGGCCGGTGGTGTCGCATGAGGACCACCCGGTTCGCCTCCGAACACCGCTGGATCTACGTCGGCGCGATCGTCGTGCTGGTCGCGCTCGCCGTCGTCGGTGTCATCCGGTGCAACAGCGTCAAGACGAGCAACGAGGCCTCGAAGAAGGCCAATCAGCTCGCCGACATCGCGGTGGAGGACGGCTATCCCCGCCCCGACACCAGCGTGATCCAACGCGCGCTCGGCACCGACGGGGGCGCGGTCTGTGACGATCCCGCGACCGCCCTGAAGTCCGCGCTCTGGAAGATCAACGTGTCCAACGGCGCCGCGTTCGTCGGCCAGCGGCCGATCATCGGCGACACGGCCTCGCTGCGGGCGGAGGCGCGGATCCTGGAGGTCTACTGCCCCGACAAGCTGCACAAGATCCAGAAGAAGCTCGACGACCTGAAGACCGACAACACGGTGAGGCAGTGACGACCATGGCTGAACTAGCGTCCCGCATCGCCGAGTCGATGCCCCGCGCGAAGACCGACCTGACCGAACTCGTCGCCATCCCGTCCGTCGCCGACCCCCGTCAGTACCCGCCCGAGGAGTGCCAGAAGGCCGCCCGGTGGGTCGCCGACGCGTTCACCGGAGCGGGTCTGCGGGACGTGCACCTCGCCGAGACCCCGGACGGCAGCCACGCCGTGATCGGCCACCGCCCGCCGCCGCCCGGCGCGCCGACCGTCCTCCTCTACTGCCACTACGACGTCCAGCCCCCGCTCGACGACAAGGCCTGGACCACCCCGCCCTTCACGCTCACCGAGCGCGACGGCCGCTGGTACGGACGCGGCACCGCCGACTGCAAGGGCAACATCGTCATGCACCTCACCGCCCTGCGCGCGCTCGGCGAAGACCTCCCGGTCGGGCTGAAGTTCGTCGCGGAGGGCTCGGAGGAGCAGGGCACGGGCGGGCTCGAACAGTACGTCGCCCAGCACCCCGAGAAGTTCCTCGCGGACGCGCTGCTGATCTGCGACACGGGCAACGCGGCGGTCGGCGTCGGCACGGCGACCACGACCCTGCGCGGCCTCGCGAACGTCGTCGTCACCGTCAACACCCTTGCGGGTGAGGTCCATTCGGGCATGTTCGGCGGCCCCGCCCCGGACGCCCTCGCCGCCCTGATCCAGATCCTGTCCTCGCTCCGCGATCCGGAGACCGGCGCCACGGTCGTCAACGGCCTGGACTGCGAGGGGACTTGGGAGGGAGTGGGCTACGACGAGCAGCAGTTCCGTACGGACGCGGGCGTGCTGGACGGCGTACGGCTGACCGGCACCGGGACCGTCGCCGACCGCCTCTGGTCCCGGCCCGCCGTCACCGTCCTCGGCATCGACTGCCCGCCGGTGGTCGGCTCGGCGGCTGCCGTACCGGCGACCGCCCGGGCCCGCGTCAGCCTGCGCGTCCCGCCCGGCACGGATCCCGGCGCCGCCCGCGAGGCGCTCACCAAACACCTGGTGGGCGCGGCCCCTTGGGGTGCGAAGGTGTCGGTCGAGACGGAGGGCACCGGGTCGCCGTTCCGCGCGGCCACCGACGGGCCGGCGTACACCGCCCTCGGTACCGCGATGCAGCAGGTCTACGGCAAACCCCTCGCCTTCCTCGGCCAGGGCGGCTCCATCCCCCTCTGCAACGTCCTCGCCGAGACCTACCCCCGCGCCGAGATCATCCTCATGGGCGTCGAGGAACCCCGCTGTCTCATCCACGCCCCGAACGAGAGCGTCGACCCGTCGGAGATCGAGCACATGGCGCACGTAGAGGCGCTGTTTCTACGGGAGTTCGCGAAGGTGCGGGCCAACTGACGGACACGGCAGGGGAGTTCACGGGACGGGAGCCGGGACGGGGGCTGTCGGGCGGGCCGGGCGGGTGGGCCGTGCGGTAGATCCCCCGCGCCCGCGTCACCCGAACGGCGCGGCACTGGTCGCGGGCCCGGGGCATCCGGGATGCGCTGGCAGTCACAGGCGGCGCGGAGGAGGCAGGGGTGACGGAACTCGACCATTTGCGGGCCAGGGTCGCCGAGCTGGAGGCGGAGGCGTCTGCTGGGCGGGGGCCGCGGCACCGGGTGCGTTCGCTGGTCGCCGCCGTGCTGGTGGTCGTAGGGTGCCTGCTCGTGCCCTTGGGGGTGGTGGCCGCGTGGACGGCGGACACGGTGGGGGACACCGACCGCTATGTGGCGACGGTGGCGCCGCTCGCCTCCCACCCGGACATCCAGCACGCCGTGGCGAACCGGGTGACGTCGGCGGTGATGGACCACCTCGACCTCACCGACCTGCTGTCCGGGGTGGCACCCGCCCAACGCCCGCTGCTGGAAAAGGCGTTGGGGGCGCTGGGCGGTTCGCTGGAGGACGCGGTCCGTGCCTTCGTCCACGACAAGGCGCAGGCGGTCGCCGCGTCGGACGCCTTCGCCGGGATCTGGAAGGACGCCAACCGTCGGGTCCACAGCACGATGAACAAAGCCCTGACCGGCAGCGGGGGCGGCGCGGTACGGCTCGACGACGGCGCGGTGACGCTCGACGTGGGCCCGGTGGTGGACCAGGTGAAGGGGCGGCTGGTCGACGACGGGATGACGGTCGCCGGGAAGATCCCCGAGCTCCACACCTCGATCACCCTGCTCAAGAGCGACGACCTCGACACGTACAAGACGTACTTCCGACTCCTCCAACTCGCCGGTACCTGGCTGCCTTTGGTGGCGGTGATCCTGGTCGCGGCGGGCGTCCTGCTGGCGGGCCGCAGACGGCGCGCGCTGGTGACGGGCGCGCTGGGAGTGGCCGCCGCGACGGCTCTCCTGGGCATCGCGCTACGCATCTTCCGCGCCGCCTACCTGGACGCCCTCCCGGCGGGGGTGTCACCGGCGGCGGCCGGCGCGGTGTACGACGCGCTGACCCGTTTCCTGCACACGACCGTACGGATGGTCGTGGCCCTGGGCGTGGTGATCGCCCTGGCCGCCTGGCTCACGGGCCCGGGCCGCCGGGCCCGTCTCGTACGACGGCTGTGGACGTCCGGCATCGGCGCGGTACGGACCACGGCGGACGGGGCGGGGTTGCGCACGGGGCCGGTCGGACCGTTCGTACGCCGGTACCGGGGGTGGATCAGCTGGGTACTGGTGGGCGGGGCGCTGCTGGCGTATCTCCTGTGGTCGTATCCGACGGGGTGGGTGGTGGTCGGGCTGGGCCTTGCGTTGCTGTTCGGGCTGGCGGTGGTGGAGTTCCTGGCGGCGGAGACGGGGGTGGAGCCGGGGGAGGGGAAGGGAGTGAGGCCGGGACTGGGGTCGGAGTAAGGGGGCGGGGCCGGGCCGGGGGCGAAGGTGGGTCGAGCAAGGTGGGGCGAGCCTGGCGGTCGCAAGCCGCGCCGGGGCCGGATTCGGGGCCGGGAGCCCCTCCGGAAGCCGCGCCCGGTATCACCCGGACGGCGTAACCCCCCTGGTGGAGGGCGTGGCCCGGTCGGATGGTCGAAGCACCACACACCACAGAGAGGTGGGGTACGGCCATGACCCAGCAGCCGCACTCGACGCAGCAGCCGCAGTCGCCGTCCGCCGGCGGCGAGGAGAAGCACTCGGCCTGGAGCGATGCCGGCGGGCGGCCCGGCCGGGCCCCCGGCACCCGGGGCTACGGCGCGCCCCCGTCCGGCGGTGGTCTCGCCGCGGGCGGCGCGGTCTTCGCCGGTGTCCTGATGCTGATGAACGGCGTCATCGCCGTCCTTCAGGGCATCTCCGCGATAGCCAAGGACGACGTGTACACCCGCGTCGGCGACTACATCTACAGCATCAACCTCACCGGCTGGGGCGTCATCCTGATCTGCCTCGGCGCGGTCGGCATGATCACCGGCTGGGGCATCCTCAGCGGCATGAGCTGGGCCCGGGTCTGCGGCATCGTCCTCGCGAGCCTCAGCGCCATCCTCCAGTTCATGTTCCTCCCGTACGCCCCCATCTGGTCGGTCCTCATGATCGCGGTCGACGTGTTCGTGATCTGGGCGCTGGCGGTCTACACCCCGGAGCGGTCCGGAGCACAGCAGTAGGGCAGCGGTACGCCGACACGGGCGCCGGGGTTCTTACGAAATACGGACGTCCGGCGCCCGAACCCGGTCCGGGGCGGCATCGACCAGGCATGTGGTGCGAGGCTGACGACATGCAGCAGCCGTACGAGAGGACCGCGCGGGCCGGGGCGACCGGGAAGGCCGGGGTGACCGGGAAGCCCGGGGCCACTGGGAAGGCCGCGAGGACCGGGGTGTCCGGGGCGACCGGGCGGGTCGCGTCGTCCGGGGCGAACGCGATCACCGGAGGGACTAGAGCGACCGGCGCAACCGGGAAGGCCGTGACGACCTCGACGATCGGAGTGTCCGCGACGGCCGGAGCGATCGGAGCTTCCGGGGCGACGACCGTGCGGGTCGTGGAATCCGGTGAACCTCGTCAGGCTCGTGAGCCCGGTGAGTCCCGTCAGTTCCGTCAGTTCCGTGAGCCCGGCGATCCCCGTGGGCCTCGTGAGTCCGGTGAGCCCCGTGGGTCCCGGGAGACCCAGGAGTCACGTGAGTCCCGGGGAACCGGCGGAGCCACCCGTGTCCTGGTCGTCGACGACGATCCGACCGTCGCCGAAGTCGTCTCCGGGTATCTCGACCGGGCCGGGTATCTCGTGGAGCGGGCCGCCGACGGGCCCGAGGCGCTTGCGCGGGCCGATGCGCACTGGCCCGATCTGGTGGTGCTCGATCTGATGCTGCCGGGGATGGACGGGCTGGAGGTGTGCCGGCGGATGCGGGAGCGGGGGCCCGTGCCGGTGATCATGCTGACGGCCCGGGGCGACGAGGACGACCGGATCCTGGGGCTGGAGGTCGGGGCCGACGACTACGTCACCAAGCCGTTCAGCCCGCGGGAGTTGGTGCTGCGGGTGGAGTCCGTGCTGCGCCGCTCCCGGTCGCCGGTCGGGTCCGCCGTACCGCTGAGCGCCGGTGGGCTGGCCGTGGACCCCGCCGCCCGCCGGGCCACCAAGGACGGTGCCGAACTCGCCCTCACCCACCGCGAGTTCGACCTCCTCGCCTTCTTCCTCCGGCACCCGGGGCGGGTGTACGGCCGGGAGGACCTGATGCGCGAGGTGTGGGGCTGGGACTTCGGCGACCTCTCGACCGTCACCGTGCATGTACGGCGGCTGCGCGGCAAGGTCGAGGACGATCCGGGGCGGCCCCGGTTCATCCAGACGGTGTGGGGCATCGGGTACCGCTTCGAGCCCGCCGGCACCGAAGCCACCACCGGTACCGGGGGAACCGACCATGCGTGACGCCCTCCTCATCGCCCTGTTCGCCTTTCTCGGCGCCGCTGCCGCCGGTGTGCTCGGTGCCGGCGCCCTGTGGCTGCTGCGTCGGCGGTCCCTCACCGCGTCCGTGTCCGTGGTCGCCGTCGTCGCCGTGACCGCGATGCTCGCCGGCACGCTGGCCGTGGCCCAGGCGATGTTCCTGTCCCGGCACGATCTGTCCGTGGTCACGACGGTGGTCGCGATGGCCGCCGTCGTCTCCCTGCTCACCGCCCTGCTGCTCGGCCGCTGGGTCGTCGCCCGCAGCCGCGAACTCGCCCTCGCCGCACGCGACTTCGGTGACGGCGGCGACTACTCCGCCCCGGCCCGCCCCGCCACCGCCGAACTCGCCGACGTCAGCCGCGAGTTGGCCGCCACCAGCGCCAGGCTCGCCGAATCCCGCGACCGCGAACGGGCGTTGGAGTCGTCACGGCGTGAACTCGTCGCCTGGATCTCGCACGATCTGCGCACCCCGCTGGCCGGCCTGCGCGCGATGTCCGAGGCCCTGGAGGACGGGGTCGCCGCCGAACCCGAGCGCTACCTCCGGCAGATCCGCACCGAGGTGGAACGCCTCAACGACATGGTCGGCGACCTCTTCGAACTCTCCCGTATCCACGCCGGCTCCCTCGCCCTCACCCGCTCCCGCATGTCCCTCTACGACCTGATCGGCGACGCCCTCGCCGGCGCGGACCCGCTCGCGCGCGAGCACGGCGTACGGCTGGTCGGCGACCGGATCGCACCGGTACCGGTCGAGGTGGACGGCAAGGAGATGAGCCGGGTGCTGGGGAACCTCCTGGTCAACGCGATTCGCCGGACGCCCGCCGACGGCACCGTCGCCATCGCCGCCGAGCGCACCGCCGACGGTGTCGTCCTGTCCGTGACCGACGGCTGCGGTGGCATCCCGGAAGACGATCTGCCCCGTGTCTTCGACACCGGCTGGCGCGGCACGCACGCGCGGACCCCGCCGGCCGGAGCCGGACTGGGGCTCGCGATCGTGCGCGGCATCGTCGAGGCGCACCAGGGGCGGGCCGCCGTACGGAATGTGTCGGGCGGCTGCCGCTTCGAGGTGACGCTGCCCGCCGCGGAGGCGTGAGCGGTCCACCCTGAGACCCTCAGGGGCGTCCACTCTGAGACCCGCAGGGGGAGGTCACACGTGGCCTATGCCGCCGCCCCCGAACGAACCGCTCCGTCCCGGCAGCCAGCGCAGCCGGTTCTGGTCCTTTCCCGTTCTGCTCCCGGAGTGGTGGAGCTGGTACGGCATCAGCCGCTCCTTCTCCTCCGTGGCGAGGGGCATCTCGTCGGGTTCCCGCATCTCGCGCATCTCGTGGACCGCGCCGCCGACGGGGAGGTGGGGCTGCTCCTCGGGGAGCGGCCGTGGAAGTTCCTGGTCCCGGACCTTCATGCCGAAATGGATGGCCCAGACCAGCGCGCCTGCGATCACCAGGCCACCGAGAAAGGCTGCGCTCACGTCGAGGGTGTTGTGCGACGCGGCCAGTAGTTCGTACGTTGCCGTGCTCATAGTCCGAGTATCACTCTTTCGGGGTGAATGTGCCGATACGGGTTAGATAGTTCGCCACGTCTGCCGGGTCCCGGGTCAGCAGCGCGACGTGGTTGTCGGGGCGGACCAGGACGAGTGCCGGGTCGGTGACGCCGTACGCCCGCCGCGCGTGCCCCTCGTGGTCCCTCAGGTCCTCCGTGTCCCCGGCGTCCACCGCGAACGCCTGCACCAGCCCCGCGTACTCCGCCCCCAACTTGCCCACCGCGTCCGCGACTTCCGGGCCGAAGCCGAGCAGGGTGAAGCGGGGGTCCGCGTAGACCTGGAAGAGCCGGACCGGGCGGCCGGAGGCGTCGAGGCAGGGGGCGTCGGGGGCGCGGTCGCCCGGGCGCAGGACTGCGGGGTCACCGACGGGGGTGCCGGTGGAGGAGTCCACGGGGGATCCGGTGGCGTCGCCGGTCCTCGCCGCGGCGGCCAGGGAGCTCCAGCGATACCCCGTGCCCATCGGCGGCGGGGCCGCGGACTCGATGCCCGTGCCGGGTTCCCTGACCGCCTCGATCGCCCGGTGCAGGGCCTCGTTCGTCACGTCGAGGGTCCAGGCGGCGACCGGGAGGCGCTCCTCCTCGTAGGTGTCCAGCAGGGCCGGTCCCGCCCCGCCCGTCGTCACGAGGGCGAGTTTCCAGCCCAGGTTGTAGGCGTCCTGGATGCCGGTGTTCATGCCGAGGCCGCCGGCGATCGGGTGGACGTGGGCGGAGTCCCCGACCAGGAAGACGCGGCCGACGCGCATCCGGTCGACCATGCGGACATTGGACCGCCAGGTGGAGAGCCAGGTCGGGTTGGCCAGCCGCACGCCGGGCATGCGTGCGTACCGGTCGAAGATGCGCTGGAAGCTCTCCAGGGACGGGGGTGTCTGCCGCCCCCGCTCGTCGAGTTCGGGGCCCGCCTGGAACTGGAAGCGGTCGGTGCCGGGGAGCGGGCACAGCAGGACACCGCCGCCCTCCGAGGTGAACCACTGGTGCCAGACATCGCGCGGGACGCCCTCGGCCTCGACGTCCCCGCAGACCATCGCCTGCGCCTCGTCCGTCGTACCGTCGAACCGCACCCCCAACGCCCTGCGGATGCCGCTGCGCCCGCCGTCGCACCCCGCCAGATAGGCGGCTCCGATGCGGCCGCCGTCCGCCAGGGTCGCGGTCACGCCGTCCGCGTCCTGCTCGAACCCGGCCACCTCCGTGCCGAGTTCGACGCCGATCCCGAACTCGGCGAGCCTCTCGCGCAGGATCTCCTCCAGCTGCCACTGGCCCAGGAGGACCCCGCTGTCGTAGGGCGCGTCCGGTGTCGGGGCGACGTCCGCGAACGGGTCGGTGTCCGACACGTGCACCCCGTCGAAGTACTTGCGGAAGGGCAGATGCGTCAGCCCGACGTCGAGCACCCGCTCGGCGACCCCGACGTCCTCCAGCACCTCCACCGTGCGGGCCTGTACCCCCTTGGCGTGCGAGTGCTGGTGCGGGACCGGTGCCGCGTCCACGATCCGCACCCCCGCACCGCGCCGGGCCAGCTCGATGGCCAGGGTGAGGCCGGTCGGCCCGGCGCCCACGATCAGGACGTCGTCGTCGCTCATGGCGGTCCTCTCGTCGTCGTTGTGTCGCGCTGTGTCCAGGGAACACCGGACGAAGAGAAAATGCAACCGGGTATCAGAAGATTCCCGGTCTCACCTGATCCCGGGTTCCATCTGCCTGGTAAAGTGGCCGGTATGGACGAACCCGCCGGTCTGCGCGAGCGCAAGAAGGAACGCACGCGGAACCTCATCGCACAGGAAGCCCTGCGCCTGTTCCGCGAGAAGGGCTTCGACGAGGTGTCCGTCGTCGAGGTCGCGGCGGCGGCCGAGGTCTCCAAGGCCACGCTGTTCCGGTACTTCCCGACCAAGGAGGACCTGGTCCTGCACCGCTTCGCCGACCACCTGGGCGAAGCGGCCCGGGTGGTGCGGGAGCGCCCGGCCGGCCTGACCCCGACCGTGGCGCTGCGCGATCACTTCCTGGCCGGTCTCGCCGCCCGCGACCCGATCACCGGCCTGAACGACCAACCCCAGGTGCTGTCCTTCCAGGACCTCGTCTATCGCACGCCCAGCCTCCACATCGGCATGAGGCTGCGGTACACCGGCCAGGACATCGACGCGCTCGCGGACGCCCTGCCGGCCGTCTCCGGCGGCAGCAACCCGCCGATCGTGAGACGTCTGGCCGCGGCCCATCTGATCGCCGTACAGCAGGAGTTGGGCCAGGAGAACTGGCGGACGATCACCTCCGGCCGCACCGCCGACGAGGCGTACGGCGACGCGGTCACGGCCGCGAAGGGGGCGTACGGGCAGCTCATGAGGGGGCTGGACGCGGGCTGAGCGGCGGGGGTGGACATGCGAACAGCCCCGCCCGACGACCGATGGCCGTCGCGACGGGGCTGCGTTGCACCCCTGCACCCGGTGCACCCCAATGCCTGGGGAAACGGGGGCTAGTTGGAGAAGTACAGGTACTTCCAGCCGGTGTACGTCGTCGAGTTGACGCTGTCGCCCGACGAACCGTTGATGTACGCGGCCCGGATGCGGGCCTTGATGCCGGACTCGCCGGGGGCGCCGAGGTTCACGGCGACCTTGCCGTTCGTGCCCAGGCCGAAGTACTCCGAGTCGGAGTCGTACCACGTGCCCTGGTAGTAGACCTGAAGGTCGAGCCGCTCCTGGCGGTCCTTGTAGTAGGTCATCGTCGTGGTGACGACCGGCGCCGAGTTCTTGTGGAACCAGTAGTACGACGTCGAGCCGATCTTCGCCGTCTTGTAGTGCTTGCTGATCGCGGTGGAGACCTTGACCTTGGCGTACGACGTGACCTTCACCGTCTTGGACGCGTAGCGCCCGTCGCCCGCGAAGACCGCGCTGACGGCGGTGTCACGGGTCATGTCCACGGTGACCGAGATGTTGCCGCTGGAGTTGACCTTGCCGGTCTTGATCAGCTTCTTCGGCTTGTCGGCGCCGAAGGGGTCCGCGTAGATCGCGACCGTGCGGTTCTTGTACGTCTTGCCGAGGTGCGCGGTGAACTTCACGTCGGCGCCGTACGCGTACAGCTTGCCGTTGTTGTTCAGGCTCAGGGACGTGGCCGCGCGGGAGACGGCGACCTTGTCGGAGGCGCTGACCGCCGCGTGCCCGGAGTCGCCCGCGTAGCTCACCTTGTACGTGACGGTGCCGCCGGCCGGCGGGGTGTCCGTGAAGGAGTAGGTGCCGTCCGCCTTCACCGCGACGGCGGGCAGCGCCTTGCCCTTCGTGGACTCCACGTCGGTACGGGTGACCTGGAGCTTCGCGCCGGCGGGCAGCGCGACCGTCGACGAGAGCTTGCCGGTGACGGTGAGCTTCTTGGCGCGGGCGGCCGAGGAGGGCGCGTTGACCGTGAGGGTCGGGACGTTCTTGTCGGGGTCGGTCAGCACCTTGAGGCTGTACTTGCCGGTGGACGTCCCGACCAGGGCGAAGATGCGGGAGGAGTCGGGGGACCAGGTCAGATCGGCGGTGCCGTAGGAACCGACGGTGTACGAGCGGATCGGCTTCGTCGCTCTCGGCCGGTACGTGGTGATCTTGTTGCCGTCGACCTGGGCGACGAATCCGACCCGGGAGATGTCGGCCTGCTGGGACGCCGGGAGAGTGCCGGACTGGGTGAACTTGCCGTCCGCGTAGGCGTCCAGGGACTGGCCGTTGACCAGCACCTGGTCGGAGCCCGCGACGAGGTCGATGTCGCCGATGCCGTTGTTCAGGGTGTAGTCGCCGTGGTGCCAGGCGGTGAGCACGGGCGTGCCGCTCGACACGTCGAGCACGGCCATGGAGTCGGTGGACAGGCCTGTCTCGCCGATGGCCAGTACGCCGGGCCGCAGCGGGTCGGTGTCCAGGAGGGCCTCGCCCCAGATGTCGACGGAGGTGCCCGAGTTCGGGAACTGCGCCATCGTCACCGGGTCGGTGCCGCTCGCCGGGTCCACCGCCGGGTCCACCGCCGGGTCCACGGAACCGAGGTCGCCGTCCCACTGGTCGCCGTAGGTGAACCACACCTTGCCGCCGCTGAAGGCGATGTGGCGCGGGCCGGTGTCGGTCGGGATCGCGTAGCGGGTCTTGACGGCGAGGGTGGCCGCGTCGATCGCCACGATCTCGTGGGTGTTCTGCACCGCCGCGTACACCGTGGCCCCGTCGTCGGAGACGGTCAGGCCGGTGACCGAGCCGATGCCGCCCACCGAGGCGAGGACGTTGCCCGAGTAGTCGGTGGCCGCGACGGTTCCGGCCGAGGTGTCACCGACGAACACCCGCTTGAGGGCCTCGTCCGCGACCAGGCCGCCGGGCGAGGTCACGCTGGCGGTCGCCGCCGAGGCCGTACCCGTCGCCACGACGCTGAGCGCCGCCGAGCCGAAAAGTACCGCGAGCGCTGTCGCGGTCGAGATGCTGCGCATCCGCACTGCTGTTCCCCCCACAAGGAAAACCGGTCCGGGGACCGGGAGTTGAGAGCGCCGCGCAACACCCGGACGTGACCGCGGATGAGAGACGCGGTGACGCGCGGGGCGCGGCTGCTGAGAGCAGCGTATGACATGGCTGTGACAGGAGGGAAAGGGGTTATCGCGCACACGGGCCCGCCGGGAGGGTGCGGCACCTCCCGGCGGGCCCCGCAGGCCAGGTGGGCCATGCGGGCCGCGCGGGCTTTGCCGTGCGTCAGTTCTGGTGGACGACGTTCCGGCCGGGGCCGCCGGACAGGACGTCCGTGCCCGCGCCGCCCCACAGGGTGTCGTTGCCGGAGTTGCCGTAGATGGTGTCGGCGCCGGCGTTGCCGTAGAGGACGTCGTTGCCCGTGCCGCCGTAGATGAAGTCGTTCCCGGCGCCGCCGGAGATCCTGTCGTTGCCGGCGCCGCCGGTCAGGCTCTGGTTGTCCGCGCCGGCGGTGATGACGTCGTTGCCCGCGCCACCGTCGGCCGCGCTGCCGGTGGTGGTGATCGTGTCGTTGCCGTTGCCGCCCTGGGCGATGGTGCCCGCGCCGCCGCGCAGGGTGTCGTTGCCGTTGTCACCCCAGCCCACGGAGTACTTGCCGAGGGTGAGGCTGTCGTTGCCGGTGCCGCCGGAGACGTAGTTGCCGTCCACGCTGCCGTCGTCGGTGGACTGGTCGTTGCCGGCGCCCAGGTCGATCGAGGCGAAGTAGTACGCCTGGTTGGTCCTGTTGTGGTAGCTGAGGGTGTCGTTGCCGTCGCCGAGCATCAACTCCACGCCGGGGTACGGGTCCTGGCTGTCCAGGATGGTGACCGTGCAGGACACCTTGGTGTGGTCGGCGGCCGTGGGGTACGCGCAGCCGGCGCCCGGCTTGATGGTGACCACGTCGTCGATGACGTACGTGATGGTGTCGCTGCCGGTCACATGGGTCGCGGTGACGACCGCCTTGTTGGCCTGGCCCGCGGCGGCCGTGTAGAGGATCTCGTGGTCACCGTTGGCGAGCGCGGCGGTGGCCGGCGCCGCGGCAGCGCTCGCCGTCCCGGCGAGGAACAGCGGCGCGGCCAGCGCGGCGGTGAGGGCGAGCGTCAGCGCCGAGGCGGAACGCAGCGCGCGGCGACGGGAAGAACGAGCGGACATCGCACAACCTCCGTGGAACGTAAGGGAGTTGACGGAAACTGAGGAATTTCTGATTCCGGCAAAGCGTCTGACCGTCCCTCCGGCCCCTTGGTTGTGCGCCCTTTCGCACGGGTGCCTTGTCCCCGCGAAGTGTCAGCCGCGGTTCAGCGCGAGTTCACGAAGTGGTCCGCCGATCCACCACAACCATCGCTAGGGCCGGGCGAGTTCACCCGCGTCGCGGCGGAACGCCCACCGCAGTTCCGGTTCCGTCACGCAGCGGAAGACCCGGCGCACCGGCGCGGTGCACAGCGCGGTCACGACGGCGGCGGCGACCACGGTCACCGTGATCTCGCCGAGGGGACCGTGGACCCACGAAGGGCCGTACCAGCCCCAGGACTTGGCGCCCTGTGCGAGGAAGCCGTGCAGGAGATAGCCGTAGAGCGTGCCCGCGCCCAGGGCGGTGAACCAGGTACGGCGGCGCGGCACCAGGGCGAGGAAGCAGCCGACCAGGAGCGTCGAGCAGGCGAACAGGGCCAGCGTCATCAGCGGCCCTTCCCAGTCGGGCGCGCCGAGTTGCTCCGCGCTCGCGTTGTGGAAGAGCCAGGCGTAGTCGAGGCGCGGGACGGCCCAGTGGGCCGCCGCGAGCGTGACCACGAACACCGGCAGCGCCAACTGCCTTACCCCGGACCGCTGTACGAGCCGGAAGTGTTCCGGCCGCAGACACAGACCGAGCACGAAGTACGGGAGGAACTGCAACACCCGTTGCAGATCGAGGTCGTTGCCGATGGACGGGGAGAGGGTCGCGAGCATCGCGATGACCAGGGCGAGCGGCAGCGGGTGGCGTACGTGCGTCCAGACCGGCGTGGTCAGCCGCCAGACGAACAGCGCCGCCAGGAACCATGTCAGATACAGCGGGTCCAACAGGCTGATGGCGCGGTCGGGTTGGTGGTCGGTCCAGCGCGTGTAGAGCGTGTACGCCGTCTCGAACACGACGTACGGCACGACGACCCCGCCCAGCAGCCGTCTGATCTGCGACGGGGTGGCACGGAAACTCCGCGAGAAGTACCCGGAGATCACGATGAACGCCGGCATGTGCACGGCGTAGACGAGCGTGTACAGCGCGGTGACGCTCCGGCTGCCGGAGCGCAGCGGCTCCCAGGAGTGGCCGATCGCCACGAGGACGATCGCCAGGTATTTGGCGTTGTCGAAGAACGGGTCGCGCTGCTTAACGGGGGCGGGCTCCGCCGCGCCGCCGACGGCGGCCGACGGTCGTACGGGGGTCTCGGCGGAGGCGGTGGGGGAAGCGCGCATCCCGCTCGCCTCACCGCTTCCCGGCGATCCAAACTCCCTCGTCCGTGTGACGCGGGTGACGTGCACGACACACGTGTCGCACGTGTCGCACGTGTCGCATGTATCGCATGTGTCGCTCAGCCGAAGCGGCCCGCCACGTAGTCCGCCGTCCGCTCGTCCTTGGGGGAGCCGAAGACGTCGTCGGTGGCGCCGGCCTCCACGATCCCGCCGGGGGTGCCCTGTTCGGCGAGGAAGAACGCGCACCGCTGGGAGACGCGGGCGGCCTGCTGCATGTTGTGGGTGACGATCACCACGGTGACCTGTCCGGCCAGTTCGTGGATGGTCTCCTCGACCCGGCGGGTGGAGGTCGGGTCGAGCGCCGAGCACGGCTCGTCCATGAGCAGTACCCGGGGGCGTACGGCGAGCGCGCGGGCGATGCACAGGCGCTGCTGCTGGCCGCCGGAGAGCGCGCCGCCGGGCTGCCGCAGCCGGTCGCGGACCTCCTTCCACAGACCCGCCCGGGTCAGCGACTCCTCGACCAGCCCGTCCTTCTCACGACGGTTCACCCGCGTGCCCGTGAGGCGCAGTCCGGCCACCACGTTGTCGTAGATCGACATCGCGGGGAACGGGTTCGGCTTCTGGAAGACCATGCCGATACGGCGGCGGGCGTCCGTCAGCCGCCAGGAGGCGTCGTAGATGTCCTCGCCCTCGAAGAGCACCTCGCCGCCGAAGGCCGCCGACGGGATCAGCTCGTGCATCCGGTTGAGGGTGCGCAGGAACGTCGACTTGCCGCAGCCGGACGGGCCGATGAGCGCGCTGACCTGGCCCGCGGGCATGGTCAGCGACACCTGTCCGAGCACCTGGTGGGTGCCGAACCAGGCCGAGACGGCGCGGGCTTCGAGGGTCGCGGGGGCGGCCGTCGGATCGACGGAGGGCAGGACGGCGGTGTCGGTCACGGTCATGTCTGGTTACCTCGGTTCACAGCAGGTTCGGCAGCAGTTCGGTGGTGCGCGTGGCGACCTGGAGACCCAGGACCGCGACGAGCGGGGCGAAGACGATCCAGGTCTGATGACGGCCCCAGCGATGCCAGGCCCATACGGCGGCAACGGCGGTCAGCAGCAGCGCCTGGAGCCACATCACCAGGGGCCACGGCACCCCGTCGGGACGGGCGAGGGGTTCTTCGGAGTCCGGCAGGGTGCCCGAGCGGATCACCGCCGCCGGGGTCTGGAAGGCCTTCGAGATCAGGTCGGCGTCGACACGGAGCACGCCGGACGGCATGAAGTGCGGGCCGGTCGCCGAGACCAGGACCAGCCGGCCCGCGCCGGCGGCGAGCGCGGCGGGCGCCGGATCACCGGCCCGGCGGACGTCGGTGACCTGGTAGGTCGCCTTGCCCTGACCGGTGGTCACGGTGAACGTGACCCCCTCGCGGAGTTCGGCCAGCCGCCCGAACGGGCCGCCGTAGGCCGCCGCCCGGCCCATCAGCACGCTGGTGCCGGACTGGCCGGGCAGCGGGGTGTCACGGCGGTGCCCGGGACCGTCGGTCAGGACGGTGGAGTCGGTGCCCTCCAGGACGACCTGGCTCAGACCCAGGGACGGGACGGCGATCAGGGCGACCGGGGTGCCGGGCGCGAGGAGCTTTCCCTGCTGGTCGGTCTGGGACACCGGGGCGGTGCCCAGGGCGAGTCGGCCGCGCAACTCGTCGAACGAGGCGTGCTGCGCGGAGTGTTCCTGGGCGCCGCTGAACACGAGCAGTTGCGCGGTGATGCCGAGCAGGAGGGCGGCGAGGCTGAGCAGCCCGCCGCGGGCGATGTGGCGGACGGCGGTGACGCTCCGCACGCTCCGGACGAGCGTGCGCGGCGCGGCCGGCGCGAGCCTGATGGGGGTGGCGACGGTCACGGCGGCCCGCCTCCTTCGCTGTCGTCGTCTGCTGTCGTTGTCATGGGCCGCCGGGGAGACTCTGAGGTCTCCCCGGCCGCACGATCGGTCAAGCGGTCAACTGGCCGTGGATCAGGTGGACTTGATGACGAAGTTGGCGCCGCTGCGGGCGTTCACCGTCGTCGAGCCCGCGAAGTAGGCGTGCAGGGTGTGCTTGCCCTTGGCGAGCTTCGGCAGGGTGACGGTGACCTTGCCGCCGCTCAGGGTGCCGGTCGCGAGGAGCTTGGTGCCCTCGTAGATCCGCACGGTGCCGGCCGGCGTGGTGCCGGTCGCGGTGACCTTGACGGTGACCTTCGCGCGGGCCGTGTGGGCGATCGAGGCGGGCGCGGTCTTGGTGATCGCCGGGGTCGCCTTGGCGATCTTCAGGGAGACGGTCGCCGAGGACGCGTTGAGCTTGGCGGCACCGGCGTAGGAGACGGTCAGGCTGTGCGTGGCGACCGTGAGGTGGTTCGACACGTTGACGGTGACCTTGCCGGCGCTGTTCAGCGTGCCGGTGCCGACGACCGTCGTGCCGTCCTTCACGGTGACCTTGCCGCTGGGGACGACGCCGTGCGTGCCGGTGACGGTGACCGCGACCTTCGGGGTCACGCCGTACGCCGTGGTGGCGGTGGTCGCCTTGGTGGTGCTCGCGTACTTGACCGCGCCGGTCCAACCGGCCGCCGTACCCGAGCCGACGAGGTTGGCGGCGGAGACCGAGGCGCTGTACGTGCCGTTGGCCAGACCGCTGAAGGTGTACGTCCGGGCGCTCGCCGCCAGGTCCTTGACGGCGACGACGGCGCCGTCCGAACCGGTCAGCGTGACGCGGTAGTCGGTGACCGGGAGGGCCGGGTCCGCCGGGGCGGTCCAGGTCAGCTTCACGCTCGCGTCGCCGAGGGTGCTCTTCAGGACCGGCGCGGCGGGCAGCGACTTGTCGATGCCGGTGCCTTCCAGGCCGCCCACCTTGGCGTGCTTGGCCTGGTTGACCGAGCCGTTGTACGACTCGTTCAGGAAGCCGAAGGACGAGATGACCGCCTCGGAGCTGTCGGAGGCGAGGCCGGCCTCGTGGGTGCCGCTGGTGACGAAGACGTCGTAGAGGTTCTTGTCGAAGAAGACGCTGGTCGGGTCGATCGCGCGGCTCGGGACGACGTTGTAGACGTCGCGGCCGAAGGTGGCGTTCTCGTAGTAGCCGCCGACCGGGGTGAGCTTGCCGTTGACCGTGGTCACCGGGCTGGTCGCGCCGGTGTCGCCGGGCAGGACGACGGAGGCCAGGTAGCCGCCCGCGGCCACCGACGTCTTGGTGTAGTCGGGGGAGATGCCGTTGTTCTGGGCGATCCAGCTGCCGACCGAGAACGGGACGATCGCGCCGTCCTCGGTGAGGGCGGCGTTGCCCTGGTTCTCCTGGACGACCGGGATGCCCGCGGCGAGGTCGCCGTTGGCCACGCCGATCGCGTTCAGGAAGAACTTGCGGGTGCCGGAGTCGGTCTGCGGGAGCTTCGGGTGCAGGGTCTGGCCGTTGATCTCGGTGAGGTGGCCGATGTAGATGTCGCGCAACTGGGCCACGGTCAGGTTGTTCAGACCCGAGCCGCGCACCGCGACACCCACCGCGTCCCGCGCGAACGGGACGTAGGTGAGGGTGCTGCCCGAGGCGGACGGGCCGCCGGAGGAGCGGGCGAAGTCGACCTGGCCCTTGATGACGGGACCGGTGCTGCTCAGGTACTTCTCGCCGGTCAGCGCCTCGCTCAGGGCGGTGCGGCCGGCGCCGGAGCCGTTCGGGCGCGCGAAGGCCGGGCCGCCGGAACGGGTCGTGATGGTGGACGCGGTGGAGCCGGTGCCGGGCTCGATCGCGTCGTAGGAGGCGATGCCCGCACCGGTCGACGACTTCACGGCCGTGGCGGAGTAGCTGATGCCGTTGACGGTGTCGCCGGCGAGGGCGTTGACCACGTCCTGAGTGGTGTCGGAACCCACGCCGACGAGCTGGCGGAAGGTTCCGGCGGGGGTGGGGTCGGCGGACGCCGGGCTCGCCAGAGCCAGCGTGCCGGACACCACGGCGGCGGCGACCATGGCCGCCGAGAGGCGCATTCTGCGCATTGCGGTTCTCCAGAAGGTGGATGGATCTGGGAGGGTGGTGCGAACCGTCCGCCCCGACTGCCTTTCGGGGCGGACGGTGGTTCTTGGGGAGTTCTGAACTCCGTGAGGTGGAGCTTTTTAGGGGCGCGCGGCTGTATTAATCTGCGGCTCCGCCGCGTGGGCGCGACCAGCCACGACGGTCTCGCAGCCGACGAACTGCCGTCAGTACGTTGCCGATTGACACCCGCCCGCCGCCGGCGAACGGAGCCCCGACACCGGCCACCGCACCGAGCGCCGCACCGACCGGCACCGCGTACCGCAACGGACTCGCCGGGTCGGCGGGCGTCGTCCCCGCCGCGGTCGTCTGCACGGCCTTTCCGCCGTCGTACGACGGTGAGTCACTCGGCGTGACAGCCGCGGTGGACGGGGTGCCGTCGGAGGCCGGGGCACCCGAGATGACGCCACTCGAACCCTCCCCGGAGCCGATCGTCTCGCTGCCGCTGCTGGACCCGCCGCTCCCGGTCGAGCCGCCCGCCTTCGAGGGACCGGTGTAGTCGACCAGCGCGGTGGCCGCCCGCCCGGCAGCCGCACGGAACTTGGCGGGCAGCGGCGCGTAACCGACCGGGAGCAGCCCCGGGTCGGCGCCACTGACCTGACCCCCGCCGGTCGCGTACCGCAACAGCGCCGCGTAGTCCTTGCGCGCGGCGGCGTTGATGACGCCGGGCCGGACCGCCGCGTAGACCAGCTCCGCGAGCGGGTACGCGGTCTTCGCCGTCGCCCCGGCAGGAGTGATCTCGGCGACCGGGCCGCCGGTCGCGCTCGTCGCGGCGGCGACGAGAGAGGAGGCCGTCGGAGCGACGAACTTGCCCGCGCTGTTGCGCAGTCGGGCCGTCTGGAGCCCGTACCGGGCGGCCGAGGCCGCGTCCGTCACGGTGATCACGAACCGGGAACCGACGGTCTGCGGACCGGAGCTCTTGTACGTGGGCGGGCTGGCCTGCGAGTCCCAGGACGACTTCCACAGGGTGTCGGCACGGCGGGTGTGCAGGGCACCGGCGTGCATGTCGTCGACGTAGGGATGGAAGTCGACCATGCACTGCTTGTACGTGCCGCCGCTGCCCGGCGGGATCGTGCACCAGGGGTCGCTCTTCAGGTACTCGTCGGCGTGCGACGGGTCGAAGGCGAAGCCGGACGGGTTCACGTCCACGTTGGTGCTGTAGTACGGGTTGACGCGCATGCCCCAGTCGTCGGAGACACCGCCGAGGAACTGCCGTGCCTCCTTGTCCGCGGTGATCCACTGCCACAGGGCGCGGGCCGTGTCGCTGTGACCGAGCGCGGTGAGGAGATCGGTGTCGGTGGACGGGGTCTCGGCGATCGAGAGATGCGCGAACTCCGGGTTCAGGGCGAGGAATTCGGGGTCGGTGGCCAGACCGGCGGGGTTGTTCTTCGCCCAGCCGTAGTGTGCGGCGGCGGTGCCGTTGATCACCGCGCCCCAGGGGGAGTTGCGGTACGACTCGGTGAGCAGCTTGGCGACCAGGCGGGGGGTGAGGTCGATGGAATCGACCTTGGTGCCGGCGAGTTTCTCGACCGCGTCGGGGGCGCCCGCCTCGGGTCTGCGTTCGATGGTGAAGCCGATGACGGCTCCGGACAGGGCGACCGGGGCGTACGTCGTCGTACCGGACGGCGGCGTCGTACCCGCGTCGGCGCCCAACGCCCTTGTTGTGAAGGCGAGTCCGGTGGTGTCGTCGCCGATGAGGTGGGCCCGGGCGTCGGGCTCGCCCAGCTCGGTGTAGCCGTAGACCGTGCCGGTCGGGCAGAGCGCGGTCTGCCAGCTGGTCATCGCGTCGGCGACGAGTTCGCTGCCGGTGGTGGGGCGTTCCTTCGCGCCGAGCGCGCAGTTGGTGCCGACCGAGTTGAAGTTCAGGGGGATCGCGACGCGGTTGTTCCAGTTGGTGGAGGAGACCGGGGAGCCCGCGTTGACCTGGCTCTGGTCGGTGTACGGCTTGCCGTCCAGGTCGAGATGGCCCTGCGGGACGATCACCAGCCAGCAACTCCGGGGTTTCGTCGCGCCGTTGGTGGTGACCGGGGTGCCGCAGCCCAGGTGCGGGGCCTCGTTGGCGGTCTGGATCTCGAAGTACTCCTTGCCGGTGCCGTCGGCGCCGGTGCGGGCGAAGTCGACCTCGTTGGTGGTGTTGTGGTTGAACAAGGCGTTGTTCTGGGTGTTGCTGGTGACGACCGTGCCGTCGACCGACTTGAAGGGGACCTCGCCGGGGGCGTTGGGGTTGGCCGCGCCGTAGCGGTTGTCCTGGCCGTAGTTGGTGGGGTCGGCGCTGTAGAAGACCTTCCGGGTGTCGTCGTAGTCGTTGCCGGGCCAGCTGCCGCGGTCGGTGGTCGGGGAGGCGCCGTACTGGCACTGGGTGCGGGACGGGCCGGGATTGGCGGGGACCGTGCCGTCGTCGTCGCCCCAGCACTGCATGATCTGCACGTAGTCGGTGTTGAACAGGGTGCCCGCGAACGTGGTGGGGGTGCCGCCCGTCCAACTCACCGTCACCGCCTGGCTGGTGAGGTGGGTCGTCTGGTCGACGGTGAACTTCATGTCCTTGAACTCGCCTCGGCCGGAGACGGTGACCGCGGAGCCGGCCTGCGCTGCGGTGGCGGGTGGGGCGGACTGGGCTACGGCGAGACCGACGAGGGCGCCGATGGCTGCACCGGCGATGAGCCGGAGCAGACGCCTCGGCTTCGCCTTCGGCCCCTTCGTGTTTCCCACCCGCACCGCCCGTGCGGCTTTCTTCGTCGGGTGCGGGTGGCCCTTGTGGGGCTTGTTCGCCGTTGGCGGCTGCGGGGTCGGGGCCAGGTGCGGCTGGGGGGCCTCGGGTGTGTTCGTCATCGTGAACTCCCCTCGTCCTTGCGGTCGTTGGTGCGGGCCGTGATCAGCCGGGAGGCGATCGACGGGAGGAGCAGGAGGCCCAGGATCAGGACGGCCGCCAGCAGCATCAGGGTCTGGGTGGTGGTCCAGCCGTGCTTGGCGGAGACCGCGACCGGCTGGGCGAGGGCGATCGTGCCGTCCGCCGCGGCTGCCGCCGTGCCGGTGCCGGTGCCTGCGGAACCCGTGCCGGTTCCGCCGGAGGTCAGGGCTTGGCCGGTGTCCGGGTCTACGGAGGGTTGCGCTGAGGTGCCGCCGGTTGTCGCGCCTCCGGTGGTGGTGCCGGTGGTCGTACCGCCCGTGCTGCCGCCGCCCGTTGTGCCGCCCGAACTTCCGTTGCCCGTGGACGACTTGGCGCCGCCGCTGCCCGTCGTGCAGGCCGCCGCGCCCTGCTTGTCACAGGCCGACGGGTAAGGCGCGGTCTCCGCCAGCTTGTTGCGGCCGTCGGTGGTGAAGGTCGGGTTGTTGCAGTTCTTGATGTTGATGTTCTGCGCCTGCACACCGGGGATGCGGCGGATCTGGTCGAAGCCGGCCTTCACCAGGTTGATCGGGAGGGGTGAGTAGCCGAGGGAGGGCGCCTGTTGCTGGCCCTGGCACATGAAGTAGTAGGAGAAGGCGCCCAGCGTCTTGCCCTTGGTCTTCGTGAACGTGCCCTGCACCTTCAGCGGCAGGATCATGTACGAGTAGCTGGACAGCGGGTAGTTGCGCCTGTCGCTGTCGTTGTAGACGCCGTCGAGCTGCTGGGTGAGGTAGTCGGCGGAGCTCTTGTTCGTGTTGATCTTCGCCTTGAGGAGCGAGACCGCGACGTTCTTCGAGGTCGGCTCGGTGTAGTAGCCCGCGTGGTTGAGGACCTTGGCGACCGGATAGTGCGCGTTGAGGGCGTAGGAGTAGTTGACGTAACCGATCGCGCCCTCGCCGTAGTTCTGGGCGATGTAGCCCGCCACGCCCAGGTCGCCGGACTGGGCGATCATGCCGGAGACGGTCGGGTAGTACGAGGTCTGCCCACAGGCGCCCGAGCGGCCGACCTTCGCGCAGTACGCGTTCCAGAGCGACTTGTGCTGGGCGGCCATCCACATCGTGAACTGGGCGGTGGAGCCGGAGCCGTCGGAGCGGACGACCGGCACGATGGTGCGGTGGGGCAACTGGAGCCCCGGGTTGTCTGCCTTGATCACCGGGTCGTCCCAGGTCTTGATGACCCCGGTGAAGATCTTGGTGACTACGGCGCCGGAGAGGCGGAGGTTGGTGACCCGCCTGCCGTTGACGGTGAGGTGGTACATGAACACCGTGCCGCCGGCCACGATCGGCATGTAGGCGTACGAGCCCGAGCCGGGGCGTTCGGCTGCGCTGCCGTCGGTGGGGTGGGTCTGGAACGGGATGTCCGACACCGCGAAGTCGACGGTGCCGCTGAGGAATTGACGCCGTCCGTCGGAGGAACCGGTGCCGGCGTAGCTGATCCGCATGCCGTACTGGTTGACCGCGCGGCGCCATTCGTCCACGGCGTTCTCCGCCCAGGTGGAGCCGGCGCCGGCGATGGGGGTGTAGCTGTCGGCTGCGGCGGACTGGGTCAACGGGCCCGCGAGGAGTCCGGCTAGCACGGCCAGCAGTGCGCCGAGGGTGCCGAGCGCCCGCAGGGGGCGGGGGAGGCTGAGATGGCTGGGCATCAGTCGGTCGTCTCTCCGGGGGCGGGCGCGGGCGGGTGGGTGGCGGGGTTTTCGTTCCCACCCGCACCACCCGTGAGGGTTTCGTCGTCGGGTGCGGGTGGCCCCTGTGGGGCGGGTTCGTCGTCGGCGGCTGCGGGTGCGTCGTGGTCGGTGGGGGCGGCTGCGGGTGTGTCGTGGCTTGCGTGCGCGCCCTCCGTGTCGGCTTCGCCGCCACTGCGGGCGCTGTTCGTGGCGGGTTCGACGTCGGGTGCGGGTGGCCCCTGTGGGGCGGGTTCGTCGTCGGCGGCTGCGGGTGCGTCGTGGTCGGTGGGGGCGGCCGTGGGTGTGTCGTGGCTTGCGTGCGCGCCCTCCGTGTCGGCTTCGCCGCCACTGCGGGCGCTGTTCGTGGCGGGTTCGACGTCGGGTGCGGGTGGGACCTGCGGGGCGGATTCGCCGTCGTCGGGTGCGGGTGGTTCTGTTTGGGTTGGCGTGGCTGCCGACGATTCATGGGGAGGCGCGTCGAACAACGACAGCCCCGGCCCCCGGAGTTCGTCGAAGCGGGTCACGTCTCGGCGGGACGCCCTGGCCGTGCGGCTGGCCTGGGATCGGGTCTGTTGGCCCGGGCCTCGGCCGCCGATCACGCGGGCGATCACGAACAGGACCAGTACCAGGGCCATCAGTACCGCCGCCGCACCGAAACCGCGGGCGATCATCGCGGGTTCGGGGGAGCGGACGAAGCTGAAGACCGCGAGAGGGAGGGAGATCATCGGGCCGTGCAGCGGGTCGTAGTTGGTGGCGGCCGTGAAGCCCGCGGTGAGGAGGACCGGGGAGGTCTCGCCGATGCCGCGTGCCGTGCCGAGGATGACCGCCGTGGCGAGCCCCGAGCGCGCGGTCGGCAGGACCACGTGCCAGACCGTCCGCCAGCGTGGTGCGCCCAGCGCCTCCGCCGCCTCGGTGAGCGTGCCGGGGACCAGCCGTAGGACCACGTCCGCCGCCCTGATCACGATCGGCAGCATCATCACGCTGATCGCGAACCCGGCCGCCAACCCCGATTTCTCCATGCCGAGTTGGAGGACCCAGACGGCGTACACCATCAGGCCGGCCACGATGGAGGGCAGCGCGGTCATCGCCTCGACGATCGTGCGGACGAAGCGGGAGAACCGGCCGGGGATCTGGTTGAGGTACACCGCGCAGGCCAGCCCCAAGGGGACCGTGATCAGCAGCGCGATGGTGATCATGAGCAGGGTGCCGACCATCGCGTGGGCGATACCACCGACACCCAGCGGGTCGAGCGGGCCCGCCGCCTGCATGTCCTGGTGGAAGAAGTTGGTGTAGGTGAGTGCCTCCCGGCCTCGCCAGAGAGTGAAGCCGACGACCAGGGCCAGCGCCGCGAACAGCAGGGCCGCCGCCGTCCACAGCACCACCGTCATCACCCGGTCGCGTACCGCCTGCCCGTTCTCCTCCAGGCCGGTGAGCACGCCGTAGACCGTGAGGAACACGACGTACCAGGTGACGGCGAAGCCCAACGCGCCGGAGAAGGGGGCCAGTTCACCGAACAGGAGCACGCTCACACACAGGCCGGACACCGCGGCCCCGGTCAGCGCCAGCACCCCGGACCGGGTCGGACCGCCGATCCGCCGCGGTACGTCGAGGGGGACCACCGAGGTGTCCGCGGGCTCGTCTACGCGCGTCTCGACCGGGCGCGTCTGATCTACGACCGTCATCTCATGCCTCGCTCTGCGCGCCGGACCGCGAGCGGGCCGCGATCGTGGAGGCGGTGAAGTTGACCGCCAGGGTGAGGAGGAACAGCGCCAGGCCGGCGGCCATCAGGGCCGACATGCCGAAGGAGGACGCGTCGCCGTAGTGCAGGGCGATGAGGGAGGAGACCGAGTTGGAGCCGGTCTGCAGGATGTGCGGCTGGATCACGAAGACCGGCGAGATGATCATGTAGACGGCGATCGTCTCGCCCATCGCCCGGCCGAGCCCGAGCATCGTGCCGCCGATCATGCCGCCCTTGCCGTACGGCAGGACGACCGCGCGGATCATGCCCCAGCGGGTGGCGCCGAGCGCGTAGGCGCCCTCGCGTTCGCCGGCCGGGGCCTGGGCGAAGACCTCGCGCATCACCGAGCACTGGATGGGCGCGACCATCAGCGCGACGACGATCCCGGCGACGAACGCGGACGCGGTGTACACGCTCGCGGAGGCGAGCGGGTCGCCCGGGTGGGTGCCGTCGACCTTGAACAGGGGGATCCAGCCGAACCAGTCGGACAGCCAGCGCGACAGCCCGATCACGTGCGCCTGGAGGAAGAAGAGACCCCAGAGGCCGTAGACCACGGAGGGGACCGCCGCCATCAGGTCCACCAGGCTCACCAGGGTGCGGCGCAGTCCGCGCGGGGCGACGTCGGAGATGAACAGCGCCGTCCCGACCGCGAGTGGCACGGAGATCGTGACCGCGACCGCGGCGATCAGCAGGGTGCCGGTGAG
The DNA here is from genome assembly GCF_044766845.1 of Streptomyces sp. NPDC101776. Lineage (NCBI taxonomy): Bacteria > Bacillati > Actinomycetota > Actinomycetes > Kitasatosporales > Streptomycetaceae > Streptomyces > Streptomyces sp. NPDC101776. Next base: position 499,762 of record NZ_JBIWMV010000004.1, read on the forward strand.
CACGGCCGCGATGCCGAACTTGTGGACGTCCGGCTGCCATTGGGCCGTCGTCAGGAACGACGGGCCGGTGGCCCGCAGCGCCTGCGTCGCCCTCAGCAGCAGGAACAGTCCTACGGCGGCCATGATGCCGAGGACGACGACCCCGGTGGCCGTCAACTGGTAGCGGAAGACGCGGTCGCCGAGCCCGCGGGCGGCCTGTGGCCGTCTGGGCGGCCGATCGAGCACGGGTCTGTGAGGCTCCGATCTGCCGGAGCCCTTCTGCGCGGACAGCACGTGTCCCCCCACCTCAGGAAACGAAACGAAACGAAATGAAACGAGGCGCTTCGCGACTCCGGGTGGATGCCGCGCGGAGTGAGTCAATGGCCGGATTCTTTCGGCGCAGAGCTTCACATGTGGAGACTCGGTGAACGGGTCATGTCACTTCAGTGGGACTGCTGTGGAGGAAGCGCCAACGAGAGCACCCCGGGGCCGGCACGGATCCGGGCGGCGACCTCGTCGAGGTGACACTGTGTGCGGATGCCGGATGCCGGATGCCGGATGCCGGATGCCGGGTGGCCGTCCCTGCGAAGTGGGGGAGGCGCTGCTGGTGAACACCGCCTCGCTGTGCGCGCCGGACGCCGACCACTTCACCTCGCCCACCGGCTGATTCACACGGCCGATTCGCGCGGTTGATTCACTTCGTTCGCGGCCGAACGGTGGGAGCCTCCCTCATGGGAGACCAGCTTCGTGTCCGAAGACTCTTCGACGGGCGATCGCCGCTGATCGCCGAACTCGGCGCCGTGAACGTCCTGTTGGTGGATACCGCGACCTTCGCCGTGGCCGCGCCGCTGTACGCGCTCGGGGTGCGTGGTCTGTCCGAGGCGCAGGCTCAACGGCGGGGCGGGTGGCCGTCGTTGCGTGCTTACCGTCGTGAACTCGCGGACAGGTAACGCTTCGTGGCGGCCACACCGTTGCTGCTGGGCCTGTGCCTGATGACGCTCACCACCAGGGGCCTCGACCAGGGCTGGAGCGCCTTACTCCTCCCGGTGCACGGCCGCGAGGAACTCGGCGGTTCCGTCGAACTCGGGCTGCTGAACGCGGCGTTCGGCGTCTGCGCACTCACAGGAGCGCTGGTCTACGGGGCGGTGGGCGGCCGTGTCCGGCGGTGGGCCGTGTTCACGATCGGCCGGACTGCCCGCCACGCTGCTGCCGGTCGGCGGCGCGTATCTGCTCGCCACGCTGTGCCCGGTGATCTTCCCGGCCTGGCGGGAGATGGACAGCACCGGGTCTCCCCATGGCGGGGCAGAGGGCTCGCTGTCATAGGGGTCGATGGCGAAGCGGGTGAAGCGGGTGAAGCGGGCGTAGCGTCGTGGGCAGTCACGCCGACGGCCGCGACGCCCCTGAACCGTCCGGAACCGTCGGCTCTAGCCCTCCTTGGGCCCCGCCTGCTGAACCACCTCGAACGTCCACAGCGTCGCGCCCGTCGCGGCGGGCTTCGGCCGCTCACCCTGCGCGGACCCCTCCTGAGACCCGCCCTGAGACCCGTCCCGCGATCCCTGCGGGGAACCGTCCTGAGGGCCGCCCCGGTGCGCCGCCTGCCCCATCCCCGACATCCAGTTCTGGAAGTCCTCCTCGGCGCGCCAGCGCGTGTAGACGAGGTACGTGTCCGTGCCCTCGATTGGCCGGAGCAGCTCGAACCACTCGAAACCGTCCGAGCCGTCCACCGTCCCGGCCCGGCTGGCGAAGCGCTTCTCCAGCGTCTCGCGCTGCTCTTCGGGGACGGTGAGTACGTTGATCTTGACGATGCTCATGGGCCCATTGTCCCAGCGCCGCCACCCGGCCCGGTGAACTGGGGCGTCCTTCGGGGCGGTTGTGTGCCGAACGGCCGTTACCGGCGGTCCTCTTTCGGGTGATCTGTGCGCGGCATAACGGACGTAACGTTTCCTCACTTCGCCCGCTGAGCTGCGTTTTTGCTGGTGGGGCGGCCAATTTGGCTCGCGCGTTCGAATCGTGTCACGTTCCCGCCCCGATCTTGATCCGTTCTACAGTCGTCCCGCTCGTCCAAGATCACTTCCCCATCGAGGCGTGTGTTGACCTTCCGACTGCCCAGCGCAGCCCCGCTCTTGAAGACGCCGCAGACGGCCGTCGTCGAGGGCATCGCCGGTTTCGTCCCCCCGGACACCGTGCCGAACCACGCCCTGCCCGCCGCGTGGGACGTCGACGACGCCTGGGTCCGCAGACGCACCGGCATCGGCGAGCGCCGCCGCGCGGCACCGGGTGTGACCACCGGCGACCTCGCGCTGGAGGCGGCCGGCCGGGCGCTCGCGGTCGTCGGCGGCCCCCTGGTCGACGCCGTCGTCGTCGCCACCTCGACCCCCGACCGTCCGATGCCCGCCATGGCACCCCGGCTCGCCACCCGCCTCGGCCTCGGCGAGATCGCCGCCTGGGACGTCTCCGCCGCGTGCAGCGGTTTCGTCTACGGCCTCGCAGCCGCGGTCGGCGCCCTGACCTCGGGGTGCGCGGACCGGGTCCTGCTGGTCGCGGCCGAGGTGTACTCGACCCTGCTCGACCCGCAGGATCGTTCCGCCGGAATCCTGTTCGGCGACGGCGCGGCGGCGGTGGTCCTCCGGCGCGGTGAGCGGGACGAACCGGGCGCCGTCCGCGCGCTGGACCTCGGCAGCGACGGCTCGGGCGACGAACTGATCCAGGTGCCCGGCGGCGGTGCGCGGGAACGCTCCCGCCCCGACGCCTACGGCCCGGACGACCGCTACTTCCGGATGCGGGGACGTGAGGTGTTCCAGCATGCGGTGACCCGTATGACCCAGTCCGCCCACGCCGTGCTCAAGCGCGCGGACTGGGCGGCCGAGGATGTGGACAGGTTCTGCGCCCATCAGGCGAACGCCCGCATCCTGTCCGCCGTCGGCGCCCGCATCCCGGTACCCGACGAGCGGCATGTCACCAATATCGCGCGCGTCGGCAACACCGGCGCCGCGTCCATCCCGTTGGCCCTGGCCGACGCCGCCGCGCGGGACGAACTCCGCGCCGGGCAACGGGTGTTGCTGACCGCCTTCGGTGCCGGGCTCACCTGGGGCTCGGCGGCCCTGGTGTGGCCGGAGCTGCCGACCGTGCCGCACATCGACGTCGACATCGACGTCGACATCGACGTTGACATCGACGTCGACACCCGTATCGACACGCATATCGCCTGAGAGCGCCGGGCCGTTCTTGGGTGCGCCCTTTGCTCGCCCCCGCTCGTCCACTCATGTCTGTCATGCAGAAAACCGGTCGGATGACCCGGTTCCGGTAGGGATTCCGGTAGTCGCTCGCCCCGGAACTCCGCCCTCCCCGGAACTCCTCCCGCCCCGTCGAAAGGAACCCAATGTCCCCCGTCCAGACCGCCGTGACCGCCGTACTCACCGAGAAGTTCGAGGTCAGCGCGGACAGCATCCGTCCGGAGGCCACCCTGGAGAGCCTCGACCTCGACTCCCTCGCGCTGGCCGAACTCGCCCTGGCGCTCCAGGAGACGCTCGGGGTTCCGGTGGCGGAGGAAGAGGCCGCCAAGCACAGCACCGTGGGTGAGCTCGTCGCCGCGCTGAACGCCAAGCGGGCGTGATGAAGGCACCGTGCGCACCCGTCTCCGTCACCGGCCTGGGGCTCATCACCCCGGCCGGGGTCGGCCGCGAGGCGACCTGGGAGGGGATGCTGAGCGGGCGGTCCGCCGCCGCCACGGACCCCGAACTCAAGGGCTGCGCCGTCGACTTGTCCTGCCGTATCCCGCTGATGACCCCGGAGCAGGCCCGGATCGGCGGCGGCAAGGCCTGGCGCATGGGCCGGTTCAGCCAGCTCGCCGTGCTCGCGGCGCGCGAGGCCGTCGCCGACGCCGGGCTCGACCCGGCCGGGTGGGACGGTGCGCGGGTCGCCGTGGTGATCGGTTCGGGGCTGGCCGGAGCCGTGCACCTGGAGGACCAGGCGATCCGCCATCACCAGGGCGGTCCCGAACTCGTGTCGCCCGCGCTCGTGCCCATGCTGATCTCCAACATGGCCGCGGGGGAAGTGCTGTTGGACCTCGGCGCGCATGGTCCGTCCCTGGCGACCGAGACCGCGTGCGCCTCCGGGGCCAGTGCCCTGGCCGTCGCCCGGGGGCTGCTGCTCGCCGGGCTGTGCGACATCGCGGTGGCGGGCGGCGCGGAGGCGGCCGTCACCCCGGTGATCACGTCCGGCTTCCAGCGGATGGGCGCGCTCTCGTCCCGCGTCGACGAACCCGGCCTGGCCTCACGGCCGTTCGCCGCCGACCGGGACGGCTTCGTGATCTCCGAGGGGGCCGCGATCCTCGTCCTGGAACGCGAGGCGGACGCGCGCGCCCGTGGACAGCGGCGCTACGCCCGGCTCGCCGGGGCCGGTCAGACCTCCGACGCGTATCATCCGACGGCCCCCGCCCCGGGGGGAGTTCACGCCGAGAAGGCGCTGCGGTCGGCGCTCGCGGAGGCGGGGCTGCGTCCGGCCGACGTGGATCACGTCAACGCGCACGGGACCTCGACCCCGCTCAACGACCTCACCGAGGCGGAGTTGATCGAGCGCGTACTGCCCCACCGGCCGAGTGTCAGCGCCGCCAAGGGAGTTCTCGGGCACAGCCTCGGCGCGGCCGGTGCGATCGAGGCGGCGCTCACCGCCCTTACCGTGCACCGCTCCACCGTCCCGCCGATCGCCAACCTCACCCCGGACAACCTCCCCTTCGACCTGGACTGCGTCACGGGCGCACCCCGCCAGCAGCGCGTCCGGGCCGCCGTCAGCCACTCCTTCGGCTTCGGCGGACACAACGTGGTGCTCCTCCTCACCACCGAGGACTGACCGAACTGCCTGAAGGCCGCACCGGATTTACTTGATGAGAGGCCAATGACTCTGCACAGCACCATCGTTCACGCCACCGTCCACATCCCCGAAGGACGCCAGAGCGTGGCCGCCGTGGAGGACCGGTTCCGGGCGGGCAGCCCCGCCGTGCCGCTGTCGCGCGGGGTGCTCCAGCGGATGTACGGGCTGGCCGAGCGCACCGTGGCCGACGACCTGGAGCAGCCCTCCGACCTGGCCGCGCACGCCGCCCGGCGCCTGTTCGAGGACACCGGCAGCGGTCCGGGCGACGTGGACCTGCTCCTCTACGCCGGGATCCTCGCCGACATGGAGGAGCCGGCCACCGCCCATGTCGTCGCCGACAAACTGGGCCTGGGCTGCCCGGTGTTCGACCTGAAGAACGCCTGCAACGGAGTGCTCAACGCGCTGGAGGTCGCCGACGCGTTCATCCGGAGCGGGCAGTACCACCGGGTGCTGGTGACCACCGCCGAGGTCAGCACCCGGGAGAGCCGCTGGCAACTGGACGACCCCGCCGACCTGTTGACCGCACTGCCCAGCCTCAGCACCGGTGACATGGGCTCGGCGCTGCTGGTGGAGGCGGGCGAGCGGCCCGGCATCCTCGGGTCCCGGTTCTTCGCCAACTCCTGGGGCTGGCGCGCCGCGACCCTCCCCAACCCGTACGCGCAGCACCGCCGCCTCGGTCATCTCCGGATCGACTCCGCCCAGTTGGTCGGGTCGTTCGAGGGGCTGCCCGGCAAAGTGCGGGGCGCGATGCGTGAGTTGGGCATCGAGGGCGACGACCTGGACCTCGTCTGTGTGCACCAGCCCTCGGTGCCGTTCACCAAGGTCGTCTGCGACTGGGTGGGCGTGGACCCGGGCCGCGTCCTGGCCACCTTCCCCACCCACGGCAACGTGGCCACCAACACCATCCCGCTCCAACTCGCCGCCGCCCTCGACAGCGGACGCCTCCAACGCGGCGACCTGGTCGGCATGTTCGGCTTCGCGAGCGGGGCCAGCGCGGGAGTGGTCGTCTGCCGCTGGTGAGCGCCGCCGGCCGGCCACGACAACTCCCCGACGCCGTAGGAAAGTCCCCGCACCGTACGCATCCGGAAGGGCCATGACCGTGACCCCCACGCCCCGTATCGCTCCCCTCCCGCCCGTCGAATGGCCCCCGGTCCTACGGTCGTTGCTCGCCGACTCCCGGCAGGACGGCCCCGGCCGGGAGAACCTGTTCGGCACCCTCGCCCATCATCCCGTGCTGGCCCACGCCTGGCTCTCCCTCGCCCGCGTCCTCACCCACGAGGGCACCCTCGGCCACCGCAGACGCGAGTTGATCGTCCTGCGGGTCGCGCACCGGCTCGACGCGTCCTACGTCCACCGCCGGCACCGCATCCCGGCCACGGACGCCGGACTGACGGACGCGGAGATCGACGCGACGGCGGCCGGGCTGAGCACTCACCCGTGGTCGGCGCAGGACCGCGCCCTCCTGGAGGCGGCCGACCTGCTCGCCGCCAACTCCCCGCTACCTGGCGGCCTTTGGGAGCGGCTCGCCCACGCCTTGAGCCCGGAGCGACTCCTCGAACTCCTGGTCCTGGCCGGCCAGACCGCCACCATGTGCACCACGCTCAACACCCTCCGCACTCCCTCCGACGCGGACACCGACAGCGCGGCTCGGCAGCCGTCCCTCGTCGTGCTCCTGGACCGGGACCGCTGTTGCAGCGCGGGCCAGTGCGTCGGCGCGGCGCCCGAGGTGTTCGAGCAGGACGAGTCGGACGGCCGGGTCGCCCTGCTCGTCCCGGACCCGGACGCGCGGTACGCCGACGAGGTGCGCTTCGCCGCCGATCTGTGCCCCGGCGGAGCCATCACGCTGCTCGACCACGAGGAGACCGCCCACCCATGACCGTCGCCACCGCCCTCGAACTCCCGGCCCCTTACGGCAGTTGCCCCTTCGATCCGCCGCCCACTTACACCGCCGCCGCCCGCGAGGCCGCCGTCACCCGTGCCGTGCTGCCGGACGGCACCGCGTGCTGGCTGGTCACCGGCTACGACGAGGTGCGGGCCGTGCTGGCCGACGCCCGGTTCAGCGCGGACGCGCGCACGCCCGGCTTCCCGTTCCTCTCCGCCGGGCAGCGTGAACTGGCCACCGCCAAGCCGAGTTTCATCCGCATGGACGACCCCGAACACGCCCGGCTGCGCCGTATGGTCACCAAGGACTTCCTGGTCAAGCGCATCGAGCAACTGCGCCCCGGCATCCAGGACATCGTCGACCGGGCCGTGGACCGGATGACCGAGGGCCGCACCTCGGCCGACCTGGTGGCGGACTTCGCGCTGCCGATCCCCTCGCTGGTCATCTGCCTGATGCTCGGAGTGCCGTACGAGGACCACGAGTTGTTCCAGTCGCTCAGCCGGACTCTTCTCGACAACCGCACCACCCGAGCGGAGGCGGAGCGTGCGCACGCCCAACTCATGGGATATCTGGCCGGGTTGGCGGAACACAAGAGACGGCACCCCGGCGACGACATCCTCAGCAGGCTCGCCGCCCGCGAGGACCTGACCGACCAGGAGACCGCCTCGCTGGGCTTCCTGCTGCTGGTCACCGGGCACGAGTCCACCGCGAACATGACGGCCGTCAGTGTGCTCGCCCTGCTGCGCCGCCCCGACCAGGCGGAACTCCTGCGTGAGGGGCCGGACTTGGTGCGCGGGGCCGTCGAGGAACTCCTGCGCCACCTCACGATCATCCACCTGGGTCTGGGCCGGGCGGCGACCGGGACCGTGCGGGTGGGCGAGGTGACGATCCCGGCGGGCGAGGGCGTGATCTGCATGCTGTCCACGGCCAACCGCGACGAGCAACTCTTCGGCCCCGCGCACGACTTGGACCTCACCCGGGACGCCCGCCGCCATGTCGCCTTCGGCTACGGCGTCCACCAGTGCCTCGGCCAGACCCTGGCCCGGGTGGAACTCCAGACCGTCCTCAGCACGCTGCTGCGCCGCCTGCCCACCCTGCGCCTGGCCGTCCCGGCGGCCGAACTCACCTACAACCAGGACAACATCGTGTACGGGCTGAGTGCGCTCCCGGTCGCCTGGACCTGACCGAGATCTGGTCAGAAGACGCGGCCGAGGTCCTGCTGCACGATCGTCCGCATGCTGTGCTCGGCGAGCGCGGCGATCGTCATGGACGGGTTGCAGGCGCCGGTCGAGCCCGGGATGCGGGCGCCGTCGAGGACGTAGAGGCCCTTGTGGCCCAGGACCCGGCCGGTGAGGTCGACGGCGTCGCCGAACGGGACGCCGCCCAACGAGTGCCAGGTGGACGGGGCTTGGGCGTTGGTGTCGATCATGATGCCGCCGCCCGCCGTGGCGATATCCTGCATCCGGGCCGCGATCAGCGCTTGCAGTTCGGCGTCCGTGTCGGTCGGCCAGGTGAGGACGGCGTCGTCGGTGGTGGCGTCGTAGGCCCAGGTGCCCGCGCCGTCGACGATGCCGAAGCCGACGACGGTGAGGGCCGTGACGCCGGTCTGCTGGATGGGTGATCCGGCGTGCACGACCGTGAGCGGGATCGCGCTGTTCGGGTCGCGGCCGCCGACGCAGGCCGGGCCGCCCTGCTGGGTGCCCGCGTCGCCGGTCGGGTTGATCCAGGCCCAGATGCGGTCGCCGTTGTTGCCCCAGCCGGTGCCGATGGCGTCGGGCAGGTCCGGAATCAGGCCCTTGGCACGGGACTTGACCAGCAGCCGGGTGGTGCCGGGCGAGCCCGCGTTGAGGAAGACCGCGTCCGCCGTGATCCGGATCTGCTCCTGCACGGTGCCGGCCGTGTCGATGCGGTCGACGGACAGTACCCACTTCTTGTTCGCGTCCATCGCGAGATCGCGCACGACGTGCAGCGGCGCCACCTGCACCAGCCCGGTCGACTCCGCCTGCGCGAGATAGGTGACGTCGATGGAGTGCTTGCCGCCGTTGTCGACGCCGAACGCGATGTCGCTGGTGGTGTACGTCGGGTCGTACAGACCCTCCAACTCGCCCCGGACATAGGCCCAGTCGATGGGCAGCGGCACCTTGAACGGGGTCAGGCCCGCCTTCGGCGCGATGTCCTGGAAGAGGCGCGAGGACTTGTAGGGGTCGGAGGCGAGCACGTCGTAGGGGATGGTGGAGATGCCCAGCATCCGCGAAACGGTGGGGTAGGCCCAGAGGTTGAGGTCGTCGTAGAGGCCGGCCGCCTGCGGGATGGAGGTGGCGAAGTCCGCCTTCGTCGGTTGCAGGGTCATGCCGTGGTACATGATCGATCCGCCGCCGACCGCCGCGCCGCACATGGCCGTCATGCCGTTTCCCACGACGGCTTCGAGCACGCCCGTGTACGGCGTCCAGGTCTGGCTGCCGCCGCCGACGACGGCGTGGTCGGTGAGCCAGGCGGAGCGGTTGTCCATGTTCGCGAAGCGGCAGAACGTGGTCGCGTCCGGGCCGGTCGGCCAGCGCCGGCCGCGCTCCAGCACCAGGGTGGAGACGCCGGCTTGGGCGAGGCGTAACGCCGTGACGCCGCCGCCGAAGCCGGTGCCGACGACGACGGCCCGTTCGCGAAGTTCCGTGACGGCGGACTTGGTTGAGGCCGCGGCCCGGGTCTGTCCGGCGGCGGCCAGGGCGACCGCGCCGAGGGCGGTGGCGCCGAGCAGGCTGCGGCGGCTGAGGGTGGGGTGGGGGGAGGTGTGTGCGGGCATGGGGGGACTCCGGCAACCGTAGGGGGAGTGCGAGTCGCCGGGAGCGTAGCGCGATTGGACATGACACTGTCAACAAGCGATAATGCAATTCTCGGATTGGAGAGTGATGATTTCGCTCCGTCGTCCCCGAATCGTGTGGTGGTTCGGGGTGGGTCTCTTCCATGTCCCGTGAATCCGATCACCGCCAAGTGTTCGGTCTGTACACTCCGTTACCCGTCGAAACCGTGTGTGAGGGTGAGAGGTGGGACGGTGTCGGTGACGCCTGCGGCCGGGGACAGGATCGACGGCCGCTATCTCCTGCACGAGCCCATCGGCACCGGTGGCATGGGCGTCGTGTGGCGGGCCTGGGACGAACGGCTGGAGCGCTGGGTCGCGGTCAAGTGCGCGCGCCTGGACGACGATCGGGCCACCCGGCGGCTCATGGGCGAGGCCCGCAACGCGGGGCGGCTGCACCACCCGAACATCGTGGCCGTCTTCGACTACGTCGACAAGGGCACCACCTGCTGGATCGTCATGGAGTACGTCCCCTCCCGCAGCCTCGCCCAACTCATGGCCCAGCGCGGTCCGTTGACGCCTGAGGAAGCAGGGTCGATCGGCTGCCAGATCGCGGACGCGCTGGTGAAGTCGCATCGTGCGGGGGTGGTGCACGGCGATGTGACCCCGGAGAACATCCTCGTCACCGACGAAGGCGTCGCCAGACTCACCGACTTCGGGATCTCCCGCGCCCTGGGCAACGATGCCACGACCAGCACGACCGGCACGGTGCGCGGCAAACCCCGCTATCTGGCACCGGAGTTGGCGAAGGGGCAGCCCGCGGGCGAGAAGGCGGACGTGTTCTCCCTGGGCGCCTCGCTGTTCGCGGCGGTCGAGGGGCAGTCGCCGTACGGCGAGGCCGAGCACCTCATGACGTATCTCGCCCGGGCCGTCGAGGGGCACATCGAGCCCGCGCGCCGGGCCGGTCAACTCGCTGCACCGCTGGCCGCGTTGCTGGAGGTCGACCCCGGGGACAGACCCGACGCCGCGCACGCCAGGAAGCTGCTGACCCGCGCCGCCCCGCCGCCCGCGCACATCCAGGAGCGACTGGACGACCGCCGCACCCTCGACCTGGAGTCCTCGACCCTCCGGCTGGGCTGTGCCTCCCGCCGCACCCGGGACGTCCTCACCCTCTCGCTGCCGCGCCGCGTACGCCGCCGCCCGCTCGCCATCACGGCGGCGACGCTCGTCACGGTGGGCGCGGTCGCGGCGGGCCTCGTCGCCCTCCACCCCTGGGGTTCAACGGGTTCCGACCACAAAGATGTTGGCCTCGCCGACGCGAAGCCTTCGGCCGGCGCACGGGCCGGGACCATGGGCGACGAGCGTACGGCGGACCCCTGCGGGCTGGTCGACGCCGCCTCGCTCAGCCGCTTCGGGCACACCGGACTCGACCCGGACTACGGGGAGATCGACCGGTGCGACGTCCTGGTGCACAACACGAGCGGTGACGACATCGCGGACCTTCAGGTCAACCTCGACGCGGACCGGGACGACTTCGACGACGTCCGGTCCACCCGCCTCGTCGGCAACCTCACGGTCGTGACCGTCAAGCGGGACGGCGAGACCTGCGAACGGGCCGTCCTGCCCACCGACGGCACCCAGATCCGGGTCGTCGGGCGGCAGTTGGCCCCCTCCTCGCCCGACCCGTGCCAACTGGCCGACGCCGCCACCGATCACCTGGTCGGCGTCCTGGCCGACGGCCCGGTACCCCGACGCGCGGTGGCACCGGCCGCCGACTCCCTGGCCCGGCTCGACACCTGCACCCTCCTCGACGCCGCCGACCTGACCCGCGTGCCCGGCGTCCAACTCGCCAACCAGGACCGCGGGTTCGGCTCCTGGGACTGCGACTGGTCCAGCGACGACGGCAAGCGCGAGGTCGAGATCCAGTTCGGCCGGGACAACTCCCTCGACGCCGACGACGGCACGCTGGTGAACGTCGCCGACACCAAGAGCTACTACGTCGCGGACGAGGCCGAGGACGACAGCTGCACCGTACGGACCCCGCACCGCACGTACACGGACTCCGTCGGCGAGGAGACCACCGAACTGTTCCAGCTGACCGTGTACGCGCCCGGGCCCGGCAAGCAACTCTGCGGTGTGGCAGAAGAGTTGGCGGGCCGGGTCGTGGGGAACATCGCGAAGCGACTGCCCGCGCGCTGAGGAACGCGCTCAGGGCTCTCAGGGTTGTACGGGCATGGTCCAGCAGTTGGAGACGGTGGGCCTGCCGGCCAGGCGGTCGGTGAGCCAGTTGATGGCGTCGGTCTGGTCGGTGAGCAGGGGCGCGAAGTGGTTGAGGAGCGCGCTGCCGACACTGGGCAGGACGACGGCCTTGTACGTGACGTCGGCGCCCTTCGCGCACCAGTCGAGGGCGAGTTGGCGGGCCTGGGCGTGCGGGACGAGGTTGTCGCTGACGCCGGTGACGACGCGGACGGGCCCGGACGGTTTCAGCGTGCCGATGCGCTGGCTGTCGAGGAAGTCCTTGAGTGCGGGAGTCGCGGCGATGATGGCGCTGATGGACTGCCCGTCGGTGGTCCAACTGGTGCTCTTCGCATAGCCGTAGCCGAGCAGCGCGTCGGCGACGCACATCGTCGACAGGTCGGTGAGCGCGGCCTTTCCGGCGTCGTTGAGATGCGCCTCGGCGAGGGGCTTCAGGTCCGGGTCGGACTGGAGGAACCCGTTGAGCGACCAGCCCAGCGCGCCCGCGAGTTCGCTGCCGTCGATGGCCTTGGTGACGGAGGTGAGATCGGCGGGCGGGGCGCCGGCGTAGGTCCCGGCGAGGGTGACGTCGGGGGCGTAGGAGGACTGGAGTTCGGCCGCGGCCGCGGTGGCGCCGCCGCCCTGGCTGTAGCCGTAGAGCCCGACCGGCGAGGCGGCGGTGACCGAGGTCCCGCCGACCGAACGGGCGGCGCGTACGGCGTCCAGCACCGCGTGCGCCTCGTCGATCCGGTTGACGTAGGTGTGCAGCCGGTCGGTGGCGCCCAGGCCGACGTAGTCGGTGACGACGACGGCGACGCCCTCGGCGAGGAGGCGGTAGATCGCCAGATCCTCGTAACCGACCGAGACCGTCTGGCTGTTGAGGGAAATGGGATGTTCCAGGCCCATGGACGCGGAGCACTGGTCGCCCTGTCCGAGGGTGCCGGGGGCGACCGCGACGAGGGGGCGCGGGCCGGAGCCGGACCAGTCGGCGGACGGTTCGATGTAGGCACCGGTGACGGCGACGGGCTGTCCGTTCGAGTCGGTGGACTTGTACATCAGGCGCGTCGCGGTACCGGGGAGCGTGCCGTCGAGTCCGGGCAGGCTCAGCGCGAGGGGGAGGGGCTCGGTGCGGATCAGGGTGCCGTCGGTGGTGGGGAGGGTGGTGGGCGGGTTGTAGAACTCGGGGATGGTGACGCCCCGGGAGACGACTTCGGCGGAGGCGGTGGAGTCGGTGGACTCCGTTGCGGCGTTGGCGGTCGTCAGGGCGAGGCACTGGGCGCCGAGACAGGCGGCGGCGGTGAACGCGGCGGCGAGCAGGCGTCGTTGACGTGCGGGCATGGCAAGGCGTGCGGGCATGGCGAACCTCCTGTGGAGCGGCTGGCAGGAAGCGGCGCCGCGGTGGCGCACCCGCGTCCCACGGGAGCGCCACCGCCGCTGGGGAAGTGGTTCGCCTGGAACTTACCTGCGGGTAAGTTACTCGTGATACCCGTCGGTAGGTTACGTTTCGGTAATGTGACTGACGGTCAGCGGATTCTGTGCGTCGGTTGTCGGGCGGCCGTCAGTCCGCCGTCACCGTCGCCGCGACCCGCTCCAGGAACCCGGCGACGGCCTCCGGCTCGCTCACCATCAGGTCGTGACCGGTGTCGATGTCCCACAACCGGCCTGCCGCGCGCGCCGGTTCGAGGTCGGCGGGATCGCGGTAGGGCAGGGTCGACGTGCAGACGATCTGGGACTGCGGAAGCGCCCGCACCCCCGCCTCGTCCGTGAGCCGCAGTGGCTGGGTGAAGCACTTCCAGGGGTGTGGCGTGATTTTCGGCGCGAGCCAGGCGATGTCGTCGGGATCGGTCAACCCGTAAGCGGGCATGGGCCCTTCGCCGGGAAAGTTCACCAGCTCCACCCCGTCCACCACCCGCCCCATCGCCCGCGACGCCGTCATCAACTCCGGTGCGAGATCGGCGAGGGACTGGCCGTTCGCCGGGGTGGCCGCGTCGAGGTAGACGAGGTGGCCGACGTGGTCGGGGGCGCGGTCGGCGACTCCGGTGATGACCATCCCGCCGTAGCTGTGCCCGACCAGAATCGCGCCGAACAACCCTTCGTAGCACAGCACTTGAACCACATCGGTGATGTGGGTGTCGAGGTCGACCCCGGGCCCGAGCAGATGCGCCCGCTCGCCGAGCCCGGTCAGGGTCGGGGTGTACACGTCGTGCCCGCTCGCGCGCAGGATCCGCGCGACGCGCTGATAACACCATCCGCCGTCCGGGACCCAACCGACGGCCGGGCCTAGCCGATGACCAAGAGATGACCTGTCAGCGCCGGCCGCGCACGATCTACCTCAAGGGGCAGGTCCCTCAGAGGTGTTGCTTACCCTGGCTGACAAGTCGGCTGATACCGGCGCGGGTTCGCTCCCTCCGGGCGTCGAACTCGTCCCTGCCGTCGGCCTTGGGCATCACCGTGATGTCGGCGAGCACGTCCTCCGCGGCCCGGCTCAGCGCCTCGTCGTCCGTGAGCATCTGCACCCGGAACAGGGCCTCTTGGGCGTTGGAGCGGAGGTCGTAGGCTCGGACGCGGACCGTGGCGGCGTCTTCCGGTGGCGGCTGTTCGTGCTCGCAGAACCAGAGGTGGACCAGGCAGCGGCGATAGTTGATCAGCGCGCCGGCGTAGAGGGAGTAGGCGTCGAGCCGCTCCTGCCGGAGCCTCTCGCGGCGCGCGAACTGGTGACTCCGGTCGGTGCTGCGCTGCTGGAACGCCAGAGTGATCCCCGAACCGAGCAGAGTCCCCAGGACGGCTATGCCACTGGCGATGATGGTCTCCACGCGGCAAGCTGATCACGCGAGGTAGGCGTCGGCATGCCGTATGCCCAACTCCGAGGGATCACGGGCAGTTGGCTCCCCTCTCTCCCACCTCGGCGATGTCAGTCCTTCGTGCCATCATCCTGGCGTGCTGAGGATCCCCGGATACGAAGGCGGCCCGCTGGTCGAGGGCGGCGCACATCTGGACAATCCGTTCTTCTGGCCTGTGCATCTCGGCAGTTGTCTGCGCGGTGAGGACGCGCAACGAGCCGCGTTCGGGGCGGACTGGGACGCGGCGATGCGGCTCTACGACGTCCTCTCCGCCGAGCAGCAGTGGCCGACGTTCAGCGTGCCCCTCCGCTCAGGCCACACCATCCACGTCGTCTACCGCAACTACGACGGGGACCGCGGGGTGGACTACCTGATCCACCACCCGACTTGGCCGACTGCGGAAACCCTGGCCGTGGACGACGGTCACTTCATGGGCCCGGGCCTGGCGTGGTCGGAGCTGCTGTCCGCTGCTGGACAGGCGCCAGCAGGGGGAGTTGACGCTCCCGATGCCCGCCTCTTGCTGCTCTTCCCCACGCTCGGCGACGCCCAACTGCCTGACGACGCGGCCGTTTCCCTCACCGCCGCGCTCAGTGCACTCACCTGGATCGAAGAGCCCGCCGAGGTAGCGGGCATGCTCCTTGAGAAGCAGGGGCAATGGGCTCCCGCCTACTGGAGCTTGGCGAGCGGCGTCCGCATCAACGACGGCAGCCATTCGTACCGGAACCCCGGCAACGGCTTCGCTCTGGCCGGGGGCCGCCTGCGGGAGATCAGCGACGCGCTGAACGGCGGTGGTGAAGCGGCGGATCAGTGGACATCTGGCTGATGCTCTGCGTTGGGGAAGCTGAGATCATCTGTCCCCGGCGCGGTGTTGGGGGACGCCTGGGGCTTCGTCTTTCGCCGGCGCTGGTGCCAACGCTCCGACAATTCCCCGGTCACGACGGAGACAGCGGCCATCTCGGCACATGTCGGCCAGCTCTTGGAGTCGCCGATGACCAGACCGACGAGGCGGAACGACACCGTGACCAGGCACCACCAGACGACAAACCCGGCTGCCGCGCGGATCCACCTGCGTCTGTCGCTCACGGGGCAAAGGTAGCTGGCCGGTGGTGGGCGCCGGCGGTTGCTGGGATTGCCGTACTTCGCTGCTGTACCGCAGGATCGAACGATGTCCCGAACAGTAGGCGCGCACACCGCCGACCCGTGCCCTCGATGCTTCCTTGAGGCGGTTCGTCCGGGCAAGCCGATGAGCGTGGGTGGGCGTGATGCGGTCGGTTACCTCTGCGATCACTGTGCGCATGCGTGGACCCGGCCGGTTGAGGACGACCTGGACGTCTACGACACCGTCAGGGTGGACCTCCCCGACGTGACGCTCTACGGCACCGTCTGGCAGGTGGATGACGATCGCGTCCAGGTGCGTGGCGTGGGCGGGGAGTGGTTGCGGTGGGTCGAGCGGTGGAGGGTGATCGTCTACTGAAGGCCCATTTCCCACTGCGGTGGTGGGGCGACTGGTCGTTGGTGCCGACCCGGCTCCGGGTCTCGCTGGTCGCGGTGAACGGGGCGGCACGGGACGGAAGTTAAGTCGCGACGAGGACAAGGTGTCCCCGACCGAGTGACGTAGAGCCCGTTCGGCATCCGTGATCAGGCAGGGTCACCTATGGTGCGTCTCGCTCTTGCACACTCAGCGAGCCGGGGAGCCGACACACAATGACGACAGCGCCTGATCAGCCGCCTGCCCAGCCGTACGGGCAGCCTCCGGCGATCATCATCAACAACAACATCTCCACCGTCGCGTCTGCCTCAGCCGTCATCGGCGGGGTGGGCCTCAGGCGTCGACGTCAGTCGCTGTGGGTTCACTTCTGGCTGTTCATGTTCACCGCAGGTCTCGGAAACGTCTTCTACGCGGTGCACGTGAGCCGCTGGAACCGCGACAGAGGTCTGTGACATTGGGCAGAGCTACCCAGAAGCCCCTTCCGGCTCGACACCTCCGGAAGGGCCTCCTTCTGTGCCTCCAGCTAGCGGCCAGAGATATGAATTGGGGCTAGCTGAGCCCCCAGCTTGGGAAGCTGGGGGCGTTTGGGACTGGTACGGGCGGTGACCTGGGCGAACGGTTCGGGTGCGGCCTCGTCGGGCTCGGCGGCTTTCACCGTGGTTCCCCGCTGTTCCCCGCTGGATCTGGTGCGGTTGGTGCAGAGCTGCGGCGACCAGAAGGGATCAGCCTTCTACGTTCCATTCGTCGAGGCGGATCTTCACCTGATGGTTGTGGTCCGCGTGCCAGATCACCTCACCGGTGACGGTGTTGTCCATGGCAGGCAGCTCCATGTGGTGAGGCATCGCGGTGACCTCGGCAAGGCCGACCGCATTGGGCACGGCATCGAGGAGGAGGAAGACGCCGAACGGCTGTCGGCCGATCACCCGTCCGCTGACGTGAGAGCCAAGGGGTAGTGCGGAGACCGTTGTTGGCCAGCTCCGGTCTACGACATCCGCGGCCGGCACTAGGGAGGGGACTTCGCTCCGGGTCGATGTGCACAACCCGGGGTTCCCGGCAGGTGTGCTGCTGCGGTGCCCCGATGCCGACGATGCGCATGGGCGCGGGCTGCTCCTCGTCGACTCCATCGCCGAGTCCTGGCATTCCGGGCCGAGTTGCTTCGGCGGGACGGTTGTTTCGTTTGTGGTGGCCGATGTTTGGGGCGCGGACT
Organism: Streptomyces sp. NPDC101776; assembly: GCF_044766845.1. Classification (NCBI taxonomy): domain Bacteria; kingdom Bacillati; phylum Actinomycetota; class Actinomycetes; order Kitasatosporales; family Streptomycetaceae; genus Streptomyces; species Streptomyces sp. NPDC101776. The sequence goes on from NZ_JBIWMV010000004.1 coordinate 517,054, forward strand.
GATCGAAGTTCGTCAGGTACGGCAGGGAGGCCCAGGTCGTCGACCTGGGCCTCCCCTGTTGAGCTGAAGCAGTCTCAGTCCGTCGACCCCGGCTTCACCACCGTGCTCACGAAGTCGCCGATCGCTTCCAGCGTCGCCCCCAGCGCCTCGATCTGGGGGAAGTGGGCCGCGTCCGGGATCGGGGCGAAGTGGCCGTTGGGGAAGGCGTCGGCGTAGCCGCGGCCGTACTTGAGGGGGGCTATGCCGTCTTCCTCGCCCCAGACGACCAGGACGGGGACGGTGACGCGGTGCAGGCGGCCGCGGAGTTTCGGGTCGTAGGTGAAGTGGTCGCCGCCGTAGATCGCGAGGGTCTTCTGGTTGGCGGCTCCCGCGGCGCGCTGCTCGTCCGTGAAGGAGGCGAAGTCGGGGCGGAACTTGGCGTTGGCGAAGGAGAGTTGGCTGATGTCGGACGGGGCCATGGTGCGCGGGTCGACGACGCGGTTCTCGACCATGTGGGCGTGGATGCCGACCGCGTTCAGCAGGGTCAGGGCGCCGATCCGGCCCTGGTTGTCGCGCAGGGCCATCTCCGCGGCGATCCAGCCGCCGACGGAGTTGCCGACCACCATGACGCCCTTGAGGTCCAGCGTGTCGAGCAGGTCCAGATAGGCGATGGCCAGGTCGGCCACCGTGTCGAAGCGCTCCGGGCGGGGCGTGCCGTCGAAGCCGGGGTGGGTCGGCGTGACGACGTAGACGTGCTCGGAGAGGGCGTTCGAGATGCCCGCGACCGTGCGCGGGCCGGCGCCACCGTGCAGTATCAGCACGCCCGTGCCCTCGGTGTTCTCGCCGAACTCCTGGATGGTGACGGAGAGTCCGCCGGGGAGGGCGACGGTGCGGGTGGGGGCGGGGGTGGCGGCGGAAGCGGGGGTGGTCATGGGTTCAGTCCTTGTCGCTGGTCTTTGTCTTGGTCGTGATCAGTTGTGATCAGTTGTGTTCGGCTGCTCTCGGGTGTTCTCAGTCGTTCTTGGCTGCTGCTGAGAGCTGGCTCTCATTAAGGTAGGGGGTCGGCTCTCTTTATGCAAGTTCACTCTCATGATGAGGGTGGGGTGTTGGTGCGGGTGTGGGGGAGGGGCGCGAACGCTCCCGGGGTTCGATGACAAGTACTGAGTGAGACCGTCGTCCGGCGGTCGGGAACGGAGACTCGGTGAAACCGGATGAACGCGGCGACAGCGAAGCCCAGTTGACGCGGTCGGCGCGGGGCGACTCGGCGGCCTTCACACACCTCGTGAAGGCGCACTCGGCCGCCCTGCACGGCTACTTCGCTCGGCGTATGCCCATCGCGGCGGAGGATCTGCTCGCCGAGACCTGGCTGCAGGCGTTCGCCGCCCGGCGCACGTTCGACCCCGCGCGGGGTTCGGCCCGGGGCTGGCTGTTCGGGGTGGCGCACAACGTGCTCGCCCAGTATCTGCGGCGGGCCGGGCGGCGGGAGCCCGCACTCGGACCGGAGGTCATCGACCCCTGGCAGGTGGTGGACCAGCGGCTCGACGCCGCCGCGATGGCCCCCGCACTGCGCCGGGCGCTGGCTGAACTGCCGCCCGAAGAGCGGGAGTTGCTGCTTCTGATCAGCTGGGAGCAGCTCACCCCGGCCGAGGCCGCCGCCGTCGTGGGGATCCCGGCCGGCACCGCCCGTTCGCGGCTGCACCGGGCCCGGGGCCGGCTGCGTGACCGGCTCGTCGTGCCCCGCCCGACCGGACCGACGGGACGGAACCTGACCGCGACCGGAGATCTCGCATGACCGCGTACGACAACAATGAGGAGAACGACATGAACGAGCGAGGCACACTGCTGGACTTCCCCGGCGCCGACGAACTGGCGATGGCCGGGCAGGTCGAGCCGCTGTCGGAGCCGGCGCTGGCCAGGGTGCTGACGGCGGTCGAGGCGGCCGTGGCGACGGAGGGGGTCACGGGCACTGCGGGTAGTACGGGACGGGTCGGGCTGACTGCGGGCGGTGGCACCGTGACGTCGATCCGGGGGCCGTCGCGGCGTCGGCGGGTCCTGATCGGGATGCTCACCACGGCCGCGGTCGCGGCCGGCGTGGTGACGTACACGCACCCCGGCACGACCCCGTCGAGCACCGGCGGGCACAGCGCGGCGAGCGCGGACACCGCGGCCGTGTTCCTGGACGACATCTCCACCGTGGCCGCCACCCAGTCGGCCGCCACCGGGAAGTACTGGAAGAACCACACGACGATCGCGGACACGTACATCTCGCAGTCCATGCAGTACTACGTCGTCACCAACGGCAAGGCCGCCACGAAGGGGACGCGGCCCGACTGGCAGCTCGGGCCGAAGGACCTCGACTGGAAGGGTCTGGAGCAACTGACCACCGACCCGGCGAAGTTGCTCGCGCTGCTGCAGACTCCGCCGCGGCCCAAGAGCATCTCGCCCTTCGACCAGGCGGCCACCCTGCTCAGCGACTCCCCGGCGGGCCCGAAGCTGCGGGCCGGGCTCTTCAAGGCGATGGCGGGGCTCAAGGCCGTCAAGCTGGTCGGCCAGGTCAAGGACAGCACCGGACGCGGCGGGACGGCCGTGGAGTTCGCGGAGGCCAAGAGCGTCGGACGGGTGATCGTCGACCCGAAGACCAGCGCGATCCTGGAGTACACCTTCACGTGGACCGCCGGGGCCAGCAAGGGCAAGGTCAGCCACTACACGGTCCTGTCGTCGGGCTTCACCGACAAGATCGGCTGACGGGGGAAGACAGCCGGGGCGGGCCGGGGAGCTTCCAACTTCCCGGCCCGTCCGGCCGGTTACGCCCCCGGCAGCGAAGCCGCGAGGTCCTCCCACGCCTCGTGCACGTCCTCCCCGACCATCCCGAACTGCGTGATCACCGCGACGCATCGCCCGTCCTCGTCGTCGAGTTCGAGCGCCGAGGTCGGTCCGTGGGCCGCAGTGGAGCGGACGAGGTGGCAGGCCCGGACGGCGGCCAGGTCGATCTCCACCGAGCTCTCCGCGAGCGCCGCGAACACCCGTCCGCCCACGGTCCGGTCGGTGACGTGGATCCGGCCGGCGCACGCCTGCATGGTTCCCGGGGCGAACACCGCGACGCCGATGGGGAGTCCGACCGAGCAGACGTGGTCGAGCACCGACGCCAGGACGTGCGCGTCGACCAACCGGTGCGCGCCGCGCAGGTAGTTGTGGAACGCCGCGCGCCGGGTCGTGCCGTCGTCCGCCAACACCGCGTCCAGTTGGGCGAGTTGGTCTCCGGTCTCCCATGCCGGGACCTCGGGGGACGGTGAAGTCCCCGGCGGCGTCGATCCGATGGCGGTCGTGGGAACCAGTCCGGACAGCAGGCGGTCGCCCTCGGACAGCAACCGGCCCTGGTGCACGGTACGGCCGTCCGGGCCGTGCAGACGCAGGGCTACGGTGTCGTCCTCGTCGCGCGCGACCACCGCCGAGGCGATCCTGGCGGCGTCCACACGCAGCGCGATCGACCCCGGCCGGACCGCGAACGCCTCGCCGCGCAGGCTCGGTTCGGCATAGTGCCCGGCCTGGTCGATGCGAGCCACCGGGCCGCCGGTGACCGCCTGGAGGTACTGGAAGAGCGTCAGAAAACGTGCCAGCTCGGGCATCCGCGCGTCGATCAACCGCGCGCTGCCGCGACCCCGCCGACCGCAGCAGCCCTCCAACCCACAACCGTGATGGTCGGTCATCCTCAGTACACGTCCCGCACATAGCGCTTCGCCCGCCGCAGGTCGGCCAGGTACTCCGCCGCGTCGTCGACTGTGGTCGCGGGCAGGGTCGTACAGCCCGAAGGTACTCTGATTCAAGTGCGGGTCCTGTGCGCGGGTTCCGGCTGGGGGTACCTCCCAGGCGCGTGAGGCGCGGGGGAGGACGGCCAGGCTGCGTCGGTGAAGCGCTCGCCGCGGGTTGGCCGGAGTGCCGGCCGAGGCCCTGAGTGGTGCGAAGAGTCATGGTAAGGCTTACCTAACTTCTGCGGCAAGTGTGTGCGCTGCACTTATCCGCTGCCGGACCTGTATCCGCTCCCGGCCCGGTTTCCCCTCCCGGCCTGGGGCGCAGGGTAATCGGCTGATCAAAAGTCGGCAGTGGATCGGCATCCTGACGGTCCGCCCCGGCCTGGCTGCCGTAGCGTTCCGCCCACTCCAGCAGACAGGTGACTGGATTTCAGCGGCTGTGTGCGCCGGCGTCCGACGTGTCCCCACAGCCCGGGGGGAACATGTCCATGCGCCGCAGACGACCGCTCGTGAGATCCATAGCCGTCCTCTCCGTGCTGATCGGCGGTCTCGGTACCGGCATCGCCCACGCCGATTCGGGCACGTCCCTGTACGTCGACGACGACGCCGCCGGCTGCAGCGACACCGGGCCCGGTACACCGGCGGAGCCCTTCTGCCAGATCCAGCCGGCCGCGGACGCGGCGGCGCCCGGGGACACGGTCCATGTGGCGCGGAACAAGACGCAGTACGCCCCGGTGACCATCGCGTCGGTCGGCACCGCGGACGCGCCCGTCACCTTCGTCGCGGTTCCCGGCGACAGCCCGACCGCCACCGGCACCGTCGTTCTGAGCAGGACCTCCGCACCGGCGGTGACCTTTTCCGGCGCCCAGTACGTCGACGTGAGCGGGTTCAACTTCTCGTCGGGTGGGGCGAACACCGTGGTGGTCTCGCGGTCTCGGCACATCACCTACGACACGGGCTGGGTCAGTACGGCCACGGCGGCCCCGAGCACCGCCCAGACGATCACCGTCGATGGAGCGTCCTCCGGAATCTCGCTCACCCGGCTGCGCATCGCGGCCGAGTCCGGCGGCCCCGCCTTCGCGAGCGCGGCCGGAGCCGAGGACATCACGCTGGCCGACGACGCCATTCAGCTCGGCGGAGGCGTCACGGCCGTAGGCACCACGGGCCTCCACCTGGCGGGCGACACCATCGACACGGCGTGCGGCGACGCCGTCAGCCTGACCGACGGCAGCTCCGGGTCCGTCGAGAACACCGTCGCGGTCCCCGACACATTGGCAACCTGCGCGGACACCGGCACCTCCGCCGAGATCACGGTGGACGCCTCCTCCGCACCGCAGGTCACCGCGGACTACAACGCGGTCAGCCCCCGCTCGACCGGAACCGACTACGACTGGGCCGGCACCGCGTACGGGACCCGGCAGGCGTTCCTGACCGGCACCAGCCAGGGAGCCCACGACCTGGACCAGATGGACGCGACGCTCTCCACCACGAGTCTGATCGACTCGGCGGACGCCGACGCGCCCGGTGAACTCCCCACCGACCTCCACGGCGCACAGCGGGTCGACGACCCGCTCGTCGCCGACACGGGCACGGGCACGGGCGACTACGACCGGGGCGTGACCGAGGTCCAGGACCCGCTGAACGTGTCGATACCCGGCCGCTCGTCCACGGACGTGTACGTCGGTGTGCCGGTGACCTTGAAGGCCAACTTCACCAACCCGTGGTCGGACTCCCTCGACGGCTACAACTACACCTTCGACTTCGGGGACGGCACGACGGCCACGTCGACCACCGGCTCGGCCACCCACACGTACACGCAGCCCACCACAGTCGCCAACATCTACGCCACGGTCACGACGTACCGGCCGGACGGCACCGAACTGGGCGTCGCGAGGGGTTCCTTCTTCCCCGTCCGTCCGCTGCCGTCGCTGACGGGCGGCCTCAGCTGCGACACCGCACCCGCCCTCCCGGACACCACCAGCTGCAACTTCGCCGCCTCAGGATTCAGCGGCTACCCGATCACCAGTGACCGGATCGGCTACGGCGACGGCTCGGCGGCCGTCTCCGTGACGGGCTCGAAGGGCTTCACCCAGCACACGTACACCGCCGCGGGCACCTACACCGTCACCCAGCAGCTCACCGACTCCGCCGGGCGCACCGCCACCGACACCACCCGTGCCACTGTCGGCCCGGCCTACGTCGCCACCAGCCCGAAGCGCGTCCTGGACACCCGCTCCGGCACCGGCGCCGCCAAGCGTCGGGTGGGCCCCGGGGGCGTGGTCCGCCTCAAGGTCCTCGGCGTCGGCGGCATCCCGACCTCCGGGGTGACCGCGGTGACCATGAACGTCACCGACACCAATGCCACCGCGAGCAGCTACGTCACGGTGTACCCGGACGGCACGAGCCGCCCGACCGCCTCGAACCTCGACTTCGCCGCCGGGCGGACCAACCCGAACCTGGTCACGGTCAAGGTGGGCGCGGACGGCTACGTCGACCTGTACAACGCCCACGGTGACGTGGACCTCATCGCCGACACCCAGGGTTACTTCACGACCAAGTCCATCGCCGAGAACGACCAGATGGGCAACCTCGCGCCCGTCTACCCGACCCGGGTGCTGGACACTCGCAACGGCACCGGTGCCGCCAAGGGCGAGGTCGCGCCCGGGAGCACGACGACCGTCACCCTGCCGCAGGACGAGCAGGGGGTCGACATCATCGGCGCCGTCCTCAACGTCACCGTGACCGGAGGCACCGCCGGCGGCGTGGTCACCGTCTACTGCGACGGACGCCCCGGCACGTCGAACCTCAACTACCGTGCGGGGCAGACCGTTTCCAACCTGGTCGTGACGAAGGTGTGCGACGGCGGCAAGATCGAGATCTACAACAGCGGCGGACACGTCCACCTGATCGCCGATCTCCAGGGGCTCTACACCAACTACGACGGCGACACCGCCCCTGTGGGCAGCCCCTTCGTGCCGGCCGACCCCACCCGCTTCCTCGACACCCGCAACGGCACGGGCGCCCCGGCGAAGGTGCTGGGCGCGAACGGCACCCTCACCGTGAAGGTCGCCGGTGTCGCGGGCATCCCGGCCGACCCGACCGCCGTGCTGGTCAACCTCACCGGTGTCGGCCCGACCACCGGCACCCACCTCACCGCCTACGGCGCGGACGGTCTGCCGAACGTGTCCAACGACAACCTGACCGCCGGCGAGACCCGACCGATCCTGGCGGTGATCCCCGTGGACGCCGACGGTGACATCCACATCCACAACTCGAACGGATCGGTCGACGTCGTCGCCGACCTGGCGGGTTACATCCGCTGACCGCGAAGCCGCTCGCTATCGCACCGTCGCCCTGAGGGTCACCTCGATGTTGCCCCGGGTGGCGTTGGAGTACGGGCACACCTCGTGCGTGGCCTCGACCAACTGGTCGGCGGTGGGCTGGTCCAGGCCGGGGAGGTGGGCGGTCAGGGTCACGGCGAGGGTGAAGCCGCCGGCGTCGCGGGTGAGGAGGCCGACCTTCGACCGGACTGTGGAGGCGCCGAGTTGGGCACCTTGTTCGGCGGCGATGACGCGGAGGCCGTTGTGGAAGCAGGCGGCGTATCCGGCGGCGAAGAGCTGCTCGGGGTTGGTCTTGTCGCCGCCGGGGCCGCCCATCTCCTTCGGGACGGCGAGGAGTTCGTCCAGCACGCCGTCGAGGGAGCGGACTTCGCCGTTGCGGCCGTCGCCGGTGGACAGGGCCTCGGTGGTGTAGAGCGTGGGCATGGTGGTTCCTCTTCGTCGATTCCGTGGGGCAGGCTTCGAGTCTGGAGTCGGCGGCCGTGCGCGGCCTGCCCCTGTCAGGGCCAGGCAGCGCGCGGCGAGGAGACCACCGTGTCGCTACTTCCCTCCGGTGGCGCAGAGTTCCGTGTCGATCAGCGCGTTCTGGGCCATCTCCGTGGACAGGTCGGACGCCCCGTCTCCCGTCGCCTCCAGGACGACGGTCCGGCGGCCGTCCGGGCTGACGCCGTCACGGGTGGTGTAGCCCATCAGGTCGCCGGCGTGGCTGTAGTAGACGCCGCCGCAGGTCAGGGGGATCTCCATCAGACCCAGGCCGTAGCGGGCGCCGGGCCAGACGGGGTCGAGTGAGGTGGCTCGTACCGTCGTCTTCATCTCGGCGAGCTGGGCCGGGCGCAGCAGCTTGCCGCCGAGGAGCGCGGAGAAGAAGCGGGACAGGTCGGCGGTCGTGCTGATCATGGCGCCGGCCGAACCGGCGGCCGTCGGGTTGAAGGCGGTGACGTCGATGGTCGGGCCGGTGTCGCCGAAGTCCGAGTAACCGTGCAGGTGTTGGCCGGGGATACGGGACGAGGTGTCGGGCGCGGAGGTGTCGCGCAGGCCCAGCGGGCGGATGATTCGCCGGGTCACCTCCTGCTGCCAGGTGTGGCCGGTGGCCTTCTGGACGATCATTCCGGCGAGGATGTAGTTCGTGTTGGAGTACTCCCAGTCGGTGCCCGGCGCGAAGTCCGGGGCGTGCCGCATCGCGATGCCCACGAGCTGCTTGGGGGTCCAGGTGGTGTACCGGTCGGCCTCGAAGCCCGCCACCGAGTCGATCGCGGGGAAGTCGGCGGTGTAGTTGAACAGTCCGCTGGTGTGGTTCAGCAACTGCCTTACAGTGATGGCGTTTCCGTCGTTGCCGTTCCCCGACACCACGCCGGGCAGCCAGTGTTCGACGGTGTCGTCCAGCGACACCCGTCCCTCGCCGACCAGTTGGAGCAGCACCGTCGAGACGAAGGCCTTGGTGCTGCTGGCGATCCGGAAGCGGTCGGTGACGCGGGCCGCCCGTCCCGTGCTGGTGTCGGACATCCCGGTGGTGGCGGTGTAGCGCCGGCCGTCCGGGCCCGTCGACTGCGCTACGACCGCGACGGTTCCGGTCTTCTCGATGGCGTCCACGCTCGCCTGGAGTTGTCGTTGCCGGGAGTCCTTGGCGCCCTCCGTTGCGCTCGCGAGGGGTGTCGCGAGGCCGAGGCCGAGCGCGGCCAGCACGGCCGTGGAAACGAGGTGACGGATCGTCATCATGCGCTGTCTCCCTGGAGGTTGGGGTTCGTGGCACCGGTCGTCCGGTGTGTTCACCAACCTAGGAAGAAGCCGCGCGGTGATCGATCCAGCCCGCAGGCCGGTCCGTCGTACAGCCTGCTGTACCAAGGGACTGCGGAAAACCTCAGGACAGCCGTCGTAGGCCCTCCAGGTAGCGCAGGACCGCCGCGACCCGGCGGTCGACCTGGTCCGTCGGGGACAGGTCGAGCTTGGCGAAGATGCTGCGGATGTGTTTGTGGACGGCGCCGTCGGTGACGACGAGCTTCTCGGCGATGGCGGAGTTGCCCAACCCCTCGGCCATCAGGGCGAGTACGTCGCGTTCGCGGGGGCTGAGCCGGTCGAGGCGGGTGTCCTGGCGGGAGCGGGTGAAGAGCTGGGCGACGACCTCCGGGTCGATGGCGGTGCCGCCGGCCACCACGCGGTGCAGCGCGTCGAGGAACTCCTCGACGCGGCCCACCCGTTCCTTGAGCAGATAGCCGAGACCGCTCACCCCGCCGCCCAGCAACTCCGTGGCGAAGCTCTGCTCGACGTACGCCGACAGCACGAGCACCGCCAGGTCGGGGCGCCGGCGCCGGGCCTCGACCGCGGCGACGATCCCCTCGTCGGTGTGGGTCGGCGGCATCCGTACGTCGAGGATGGCGACGTCCGGTTTGTGCAGGTCGATGGCGTCCAGCGCCTCGTCCGCGGTGCCCGCGGTGGCCACCACGTCCAGCCCCTCGGCGCGCAGCAGCAGGGCGAGGCCCTCGCGCAGCAACGGGTCGTCCTCGGCGATCACGATCCGCATGTCAGGCTCCACAGCTCAAGTTCCGCATGTCAGGCTCCAGCGCTCAAGTTCCGCATGTCCGGCTCACTTCGCTCGTCACGGTCCCCGGCTCACGCGCCACGGGGAAGATCCACCGTCAGTACGGTCGGGCCGCCCGGCGGGCTGGTCAGGGTGAGGCCGCCGTCGTGGGCCGCGATCCGGCGGCGGATGCCGGTGATGCCGGAACCGCCCTCGGCTCCCCCAGAGCCGAAAGCCTGGGAGGGGCCCCCAGCACCGCCTTGGCCGTCGTCCTCGACGCGCAGCACCAGCCGGCCGCCACTGCCGCGTGCCGTGATCGTGGCGTGCCGCGCGCCGCTGTGCTTGGCGATGTTGGTCAGGGCCTCGGCGACGATGAAGTAGGCCGTCGCCTCGACGGAGGCCGCGCAGCGTTCGGGCACGTCCACGTCGATCCGGCACGGCACCGCGCAGTCCGCGGCGAGACCGGAGAGCGCGCCCGCGAGCCCCCGGTCGGCCAGCACCGGCGGCAGGATGCCGCGCGCGACCGTCCGCAGCTCGGCCAGCGCCTGTTCGGCGGCGGACTGGGCGCGTTCGAGCAACTCGTCGGCGCCCGCCGGGTCGCGGGCCACCATGCGGCGGGCCGCGCCGAGCAACACGGCCACGGAGACGAGCCTGTTCTGCGCGCCGTCGTGCAACGACCGCTCGATACGCCGCAGTTCGGTGGCGTGGGCGTCGAGCGCGGCGGCGCGGGTGGCCGTCAACTCCGCGACGCGCAGGGAGAGATCGACATCGGGACCGGCCGCGAGCAGCCGCCGCCCGGGGGCCGACTGGAGCCGGGCCATGCCCGGGGTCAGCCCCAGGATGATGGCGATCCAGCCGATGCCCAGCAGCGCCACGGCGAGGGCGTCCGGCCAGGTGTGCGCGTGGCCGATGCCGAGGGACGTGGCCGTCGTGTTCTCCGGCATGAACGTCCAGTACAGCGGGAACGTCGTGTCCCGTACGGCGGTGATCGGCAGCGTGACGCCGAGCAGCCCGAGCAGCAGCCCGAGGGTGGAGTGCCGTACCAGCCAGCGCAGTTCGCGGTGCGTGGCCGGGTCGGCGAGGGCGAGCCGCAGCCGGGTGGGCGGGGGTGGCGGGGCGATCACCTCGGGGCCCCGGCGGGCGAGCCGGTCGCGTTCGCGTCCGGCCAGGGCGTGCAGGGCGCGCAGCGGCGCGGGCGCGATGAGCAGCCCCACCCCGACCAGGCTCGTCAGCGCGGTGAGGGCCAGACAGAGCAGCAACAGCCCGGCGAGTACGGCCGTGTTGAGCCCGGAGGCGAGCTGGGCGATGGCCCGGCCGGCGGCGCCCAGGGTCCGTAGCGCGATGTGCCTGACGCTCTCGCGCGGTGCGGCCACCCCATCGCCGGCCGTCGCGCCGCCGACCTCGCTCGTGCTCGCTGTCATGCGAACGACCCTATGCCGTACGGCAGTTCCGCGCGGGCCCGGGACAGGGGAGTACAGCCTGCTGTACCCCGAACCGGGCGGGCTGCGGGATCGGCCGCGAGGGGTGTCGATCCATAGCGTCGGTGACGACAGCAGGAAGAGCACCGGACCCACCTGACCTCGGGAGAGACCCCCATGCGGCACACGACGACGACGCCCTCCGATCCCGCCGACCGGATCGACTCCGGGGACATCGCCCGCACCCTGCTCTGGACGGTGGTGGTGGCCGGCGTGCTCGCCAACATGGCCGCCTCCTTCGGCGGCGCCGCCACCTGGGTGCACCTCGTGTGCGGCGCGGTCACCGTGCTGTGCGCGGGCATCCTCGCCGTACGGAACCTGCGGGGCCGGCGATGAGGACCGCAGCCACTACGACCACTGCCGCCATCGCCCTTGAAGGCGTCAGCAAGGCCTACCCCGGAGGCGTACGCGCCCTGGACGACGTGTCGTTGACCGTCGAACGCGGCACCTTCCTCGCCGTGATGGGACCCTCGGGCTCCGGCAAGAGCACGCTGATGCACTGCGCCGCCGGGCTCGACTCCCCGACGTCGGGGAGTGTCCGTATCGACGGCCACGAGATAGCCGGGCTGAACGAGACCCGGCGTACCGAACTCCGGCGCGAGCGCGTCGGGTTCGTGTTCCAGGCGTACAACCTGATCCCCTCCCTCTCCATCGAGGACAACATCACCCTGCCGCTGAGGCTGGCGGGCCGCGGCCCCGACCGGGACTGGCTGCGCACGCTGGTGGAGCGGGTCGGGCTGGCCGACCGGATGTCCCACCGCCCGGCCGAGCTCTCCGGCGGTCAGCAGCAACGGGCCGCCGTGGTGCGGGCGTTGGTGGCCCGCCCGGCGGTCGTGTTCGCCGACGAACCGACCGGCGCGCTCGATCTGCGCAGCGCCCACGAGGTCCTCGATCTGCTGCGCGACCTTGTGAACGACCTGCGCCAGACGGTCGTGATGGTCACCCACGACCCGGCCGCCGCCGCCCGCGCGCATCACGTGCTGGTGATGGCCGACGGCCGGGTGGTCGACGCCCTCAAGGCGCCGACCGCCGATGAACTGGCCGCCCGGCTGGTCGAGTTGGGGAGGGTCTGAACCATGTTCCGTCTCGCGATACAGATGGTCGGGCATCGCGTCACCGCGCTGATCGCCGTGGCCTGCGCGGTCCTCGGCGGTGCGGCGCTGATCACCGCGACCGGTGTCCTGGCCGAGTCCGGCCTCCGCTCCCACCTGCCCGCCGGCCGGCTCGCCGGGGCGTCCGTCGTGGTCGCGGCCGACCAGGAGTTCCACCCGGCCGGCGACCTCCCGCTCGCGCTCCCGGAACGCCGGCGGATCCCGGCCCAACTGGTCGGAGAACTCGGCAGGTTGCCGGGCGTCACCGCATCGGTCGGCGACATCGGCTTCCCGGCCGTTCTCGTCGACGCGCACGGTCGGGTCGTACCGTCCGAAGACCCGCAGACGTCCGGGCACGGCTGGTCCTCGACGAAGCTGCTGGCGGGCGCGCGCGTCGAGGGCAGCGCGCCGACCGGTTCCGGTGAGGTCGCGGTGGGCGGCGCGACCGCCGCCCATGCCGGTCTCAAGCCGGGTGACACGGTCCAGGTCGTCGTCAACTCCCGCCCCGCGCGCGGCTATCGGGTCTCGGCGGTGGTCGACGCGGCGGGTGCGGGTGTCTACTTCGCCGACGAGACCGCCGTAAAGGCATCGGGGCCCGCCGGTCACGGAAGCCGTGTCGATCTGATCGGGCTGCGGACCGCGCCCGGTGCCGAGGAGCGGGTCGCCGCCGAGGTGCGGACGAAGCTGAAGGGCACCGGGCTGCTGGCCGTCACCGGGGCCGGGCGGGGCGACACGGCCGCGCCCGGGGCCGGGGCCTCGCGCTCGCTGCTGGTGCTGCTCGCCGGTTCGCTGTCCGGGATCGTCCTTTTGATCACCGGGTTCGTGATGGCGAGCGCGCTGGCCGTGGCGATCGGTGGGCAGCGGCGGGACCTGGCGTTGATGCGGGCGGTCGGCGCGACCCCGAAGCAGATCCGGCGGCTGGCCGCGGCGCAGTCCACGGTCGTCGCGGCGGTGGCCGTGGCACCCGGGGTCGGGCTCGGTTATGTGCTGGCCGGACAGTTCCGCGGACTGCTCGCGGACAAGGGGGTCATCCCGCCCCAACTCCCCCTCACCTACGGCCCGTTGCCCGCTCTCGCGGCGATCGTCCTCATGATCCTCGCCGTCCAGGTGTCGGCGCGCTGCTCGGCCTGGCGCACCTCGCGGATGCCGGCCACCGAGGCGGTCGCCGAGTCGCGCAGCGAGCCGCGCGAACCGTCGCGGGTCCGGACCCGTATCGGCGTGCTCGTCATCGTCGTGGCGACCGCCATGTCGGCCCTGCCGCTCTTCTCCCGCACGGTCATCGGCGCTACGGCCACCTCGCTCGCCGGCATCATCGGCGCGATCGGCCTCGCCCTGGCCGGACCTGCGCTGGTGCGGGGCGTCGGCGGTGCGGCGGCCCGGGCGACCCGGTACGGCGGCTCCGCCCCGACCTGGCTGGCGATGGCCAACCTGCGCGCCTACGCCCTGCGCAACGCGGGCATCGTCTCCACGCTGGCCATGGCGGTCGTGTTCGTGCTGACGTACACCTTCACCCAGACCACCGTGCTGGCCGCCACCGCCCAGGACACCCGCACCGGCACCCTCGCCCAACTCCGCCTGGGCGCAACCGCGTTGGGCGGGCTGCCCGACGGTACGGCCGCCGCCGTACGCAAGACTCAGGGCGTACGGGCCGCCGCTCCCGTCGGGACCACGACCGTGGTGTGGGAGTACCAGGAGTTCGGTGACCCGGTGTCCGAGTCGGGTTCCGCGACGATCCTCACGCCGGACGCGGCGGGCGTCCTCGACCTCGACGTACGGGACGGCAGCCTGAGCCGTCTCACCGGCGCGACCGTCGCCGTCAGCAGTGATGTCGCCCGCACGCGTTCCGCGACGGTGGGCCACCGGGTGGACCTGGTCCTCGGCGACGGCACACCGGTCGTCGCCAAGGTCGTCGCCGTGTACGGCCGGGGGCTCGGCTTCGGCTCGGTGGTGCTGTCCCACGATCTCGCGGCCGGACACACCACGACGGCCCTCGACCAGTCCCTCCTGATCCGCACCGACGGCACGGCGAAGGCGCGGCAGAACCTCACGGCCCTCGCCGCCGCCCGCCCCGGCCTGGCCCTCGGCCCCGCCGAATCCCCCTCCACCGGCGGCCTGAAGGACGCCCCGCCCGAGGTGTGGATCAACCTCGCCACGATCATCGTCCTGCTCGTCTACCTCCTGCTGAGCATCGCCAACAAGCTGGTCGCGGCGACGGCCCAGCGCCGGGTGGAACTCGGCGCCCTCCGCCTCAACGGCACCACCCCCCGCCAGATCCGCGCGATGATGCGCCGCGAGGCCGCGATGACCGCGGCCACCGCACTCACCGCGGCCCTGCTGCTCTCCGCGATCCCCCTCGCCCTGCTGGGCCAGGGCTTCCTCGGCCACCCCTGGCCGGCGGGCCCGACCTGGCTCCTGCCGGGCCTCGCGGTCCTGGTCACGGCGACGGCGTTCCTCACCATCGAACTTCCCACGCGGCAGGCTTTGCGCACGGGGGCGGCCGATGCGATTCGGGGGCAGTGAGGGGGCGGGTCCGGCACGGGCGAGCGCGTCGATCCCGCCGAGGCGAACATCGGTCCGAACGAGTGGACTCGCGGGGACGTGCACCCCAGGAAGACCTCCCGCCCGATTCCGGATGGTGCCGTGGCAGCCCCAGTCCCGATCCGGAAGAAGTGGCCCGACACATGAGACGTATCCCCTCCAGGCGCCTCCTCGCAGCCGTGCTGCTGCTGATGGCGTCCGCACTGGCCGCGCCGGTGACGGCGGCCTCCGCCAACGCCGCCGGCGCGGTGCACCCCGTAGGTGTGCACGACGCGTGTTCGTCCGACGGGCTCGGGCGCGGTGTGGCCGCCCGGCTGGACAAGGCCGTCGCGGATGTCCGGCGGTCGGCCGCCATCCCCGGTGTCGCCGTCGGGCTGTGGATCCAGGGCAAGGGGTGTTACGTCCGCGCGACCGGCGTCGCGAACACCGCCACCCGCGAGCCGATGCGCACCGACTTCTACTCGCGGATCGGCAGCGAGACCAAGACCTTCACCGTCACCGCGCTGCTCCAGCTCGTGGACGAGGGGAGGATCCTCCTCGACGACCCCATCGCCCGCTACGTCCACGGCGTACCGAACGGCCGTCACATCACCCTGCGTCACCTCGCCGAGATGCGCAGCGGACTGTTCCCGTACAGCGCCGACGCCGACTTCGCGCACGACCTGCTGAGCGACCCGACCCGCTCGTTCACCCCGCGTGAGCTGCTGGCGTACGGCTACAAGCACGACAACACCTCCGCGCCGGGCAAGGTGTTCGTCTACAACAACAGCAACCTGGTGCTGCTCGGGCTGGTGGTCGAGAAGGTCACCGGTCATCGCATCGCCGACGTCATCGACCACCGGGTGCTCCGGCCGGCCCACCTGGAGCACACGCTGTTCCCCGACGGCCCGAACGTCCGTGAGTTCCCCGAGCCGCACGCCCACGGCTACACCAACCAGACGCTGACCGGCGCGGTCGCCGACTCCACCGACTGGAACCCGAGCTGGGCATGGTCGGCCGGCGCGATGATCTCGGACATGCGGGATCTGCGCAGTTGGGCCCGGACCGTCGCCACCGGAGCACTGCTCAGCCCCGAGACCCAGAAGCAGCGCCTCAAGACGCTGCCGACCGGATTCCCCGGCCTCAGCTACGGACTCGGCATCTTCGAGACCGGCGGCTGGATCGGCCACAACGGCTCCATCCCGGGCTACGAGTCCGTGACCGTCTACCTCCCGGCGCAGAAGGCCACGCTGGTCGTGCTGCTCAACACCGACATCACCTCCGGCGGCCAGGAGCCGTCCACGCTGGTCGCCCGCGCGGTCACCGGGATCGCGACCCCTGACCATGTCTACGACGGGCAGGCGCCCACGCGCCAGGCGTTCCGCCGGGAGTAGCGCGATGTGCGTCGTCGTTCGAGTGCGGCGCCGTCGTGGCTGGTCGCGCCCACGCGGCGGTAGCCGCACATTCGACACAGCCCCGCGCCCCTTCGGGGGCGCTTGGCCAATCCATCGCCCGACCTGCTCCGGATTACGCGTGAAGCCCTGATCGCAGGGCGAGCGCAGGACGGGAGTAGGCGTGATGAACGCGACGGACGCGGCGGACGCGAGGGAACGGGCACCGTACGGGCGGCGGACCGCCGTGGTGGGGGCGGGTGTGGCGGGGCTGACCGCCGCGTACATCCTGAGCCGGGCCGGGCACGTCACCCTCTACGAGGCCGACGACCGGCTCGGCGGGCACGCGCACACCCACGAGCTGACCTCGCCGCACGACGGGCGGGTGCACCGCGTCGACTCCGGGTTCATCGTGCACAACCGGCGTACCTACCCCCGTCTGCTGCGGCTCTTCGACGAACTCGGCGTCGCCACGCAGGAGTCGGAGATGAGCATGTCCGTGCGGTGCGAGGGCTGCGGGCTGGAGTACGCCGGCGCCCGCGGCCCGGCCGGACTGTTCGCCCAGCGCCGCAACCTCCTGCGCGGCCGCTATCTCCGGATGCTGGCCGAGGTCACCGTCTTCCACCGCAAGGCCCGGCGGCTGCTGGCCCGGGGCGGTGAAGAGGCGCTCACCCTGGGGGAGTTCCTCGACCGGGAGGGCTTCTCCGCCTACTTCCGCGCCCACTTCGCCACCCCGATGGTCTCGGCCGTGTGGTCCTGCGACGCCGTCACCGCCCAGCGCTACCCGGCCGCCTATCTGTTCCGCTTCCTGGAACACCACGGGATGCTCTCGGTGAGCGATTCGCCGGTGTGGCGCACGGTGAGCGGTGGGTCGGGCCAGTACGTCGAGCGGATAGCGAAGCACATCGGCGAGGTGCGTACCGGCACACCCGTCCGCTCCGTGCGGCGCCGCGCCGACGGCGTCGACATCACCGCCGAGGACGGCACCACCGACGGGACCACCGAGTCGTACGACGCCGTCGTCATCGCCGTCCACCCCGACCAGGCGCTCCGGCTGCTCGCCGAACCGACCGGGCGGGAACGGGAGGTGCTGGGCGCGTTCCGCTACTCCCGCAACACCACCCTCCTGCACACCGACACCCGGCTCCTGCCGCGTGCCCCCGGCGCCCGCGCCTCCTGGAACCACCTGCTGCCGTCCTGCACCGCCGACTCCGGCCAGGTGCAGGTCAGTTACGACATGAACCGGCTGCAACGCCTCGACACCACCGAGACGTTCGTCGTCACCCTCGGCGGCGAGGAACGCGTCGACCCCGGCCGGGTGCTGGCCCGCATGGTCTACGAACACCCCGTCTACACACCCGAGTCCGTGGCCGCGCAGCAGCGGCTGCCCGAACTCGCCGACGACGTCTGCGTGTTCGCGGGCGCCTACCACGGCTGGGGTTTCCACGAGGACGGCTGCCGCTCCGGCGTCGAGGCCGCCGCCGCACTGGGGGTGCGCTGGTGAACGCCGTACCCGCGCTGTACGCGTGCACGATCAGCCATGTGCGGACCACACCCCGGCGGTACGCGCTGCGCCACCGCACGTACATGTGGCTCGTCGATCCCGACCGTCCGCCCCAACTCCCGCGCGCCCTGCGCACCTTGGCCCGCTTCGACCCGCGCGACCACTTCACCGGCGACCGGCCCTCGATCCGGGCCGGCCTCGACGCCTTCCTCGCCGAGCAGGGTGTGCGGCTCGACGGCGGCCGGGTCCTGATGCTCACCCACGCCCGGGTCTTCGGCTACGTCTTCAACCCCCTGACCCTGTACTGGTGTTACGGCCCCGACGCCGACCCGGAGACGCGGCAGCCGCTCTGCGTGGTCGCCGAGGTGCACAACACCTACGGCGGACGGCACTGCTATCTCCTCCACCCGGACGCCTCCGGCACCGCCCGCGCCGAGAAGAAGCTCTACGTCTCGCCGTTCTTCCCGGTCGACGGCGGCTACCGCATGCGCGTACCCCGGCCCGGGTCCCAACTCGCCCTGACCGTGCACCTGGAGCGCGAGGGCGGCCGTCCCTTCACCGCGACCGTGCGCGGCACCCGGCGCGCGGCGAACCCGGCGACCCTGCTGCGGCTGGCGCTGCGCCACCCCTGGTCCACCCTCACCGTGTCCGCCGCGATCCGCCTCCACGGCATCCGGCTCTATCTGCGGGGCCTGCCGGTCCAGCCCCGGCCCCGCCGCCCCGAACCTCGTATCCCGGAGAAAGTGACATGACGACAGCAGAACGCCGGGTCGGCACCACCGGCATGCCCGATACCGGGAACAGAGCCAACTCGCTTACTGAGGGCGCGGATTCGGCCCTCTGGCCCGATGTCTTCCGCGTACCGGACGCCTCCCGGTTCCGCACGACGGTCACCGCCGCGCTCGTCCGGCGGGCGCTCGCCGAGCTGCCGCTGCGGGCCCGGTTCGCCGGACGCGCGGACATCGGCCTCGGCGGGCCGCTGGTCGAAGTGCGGGACCCGGCCGCCTTCTACGCCCGTATCGGCACCCACGGCCTGGTCGGGTTCGGCGAGTCGTACATGGCCGGGGAGTGGGACGCCCCCGACCTGGTGGCCGTCCTCACCGTTCTCGCCGGACGGGCCGCCGAGTTGATCCCGGCGCCGCTGCAACGCCTGCGCGGTCTCTGGGCGTTGGGCCACCCGCACGCCGAGCGCAACACCCCCGACGGTTCGCGCGCCAACATCAGCCGCCACTACGACCTGTCCAACGACCTCTTCGCCCTCTTCCTCGACGACACGCTCAGCTATTCGTCCGCGATCTTCCGTGGTTTTCCGACGAGTCGGGATCTGCTGGCCGCCGCCCAGCACCGCAAGATCGACCGGCTGCTCGACCTCGCCGAGGTGGGTGAGGGCACCCGGATGCTGGAGATCGGCACCGGCTGGGGCGAACTCGCCCTGCGGGCCGCCGCCCGGGGCGCCCACGTCACCTCGCTCACCCTCTCCCGGGAACAACGCGACCTGGCGATCCAACGGGTGCGCGCGGCCGGCCTCGACGACCGCGTCTCCATCGAACTGCGCGACTACCGCGAGGCGCGCGGGGCGTACGACGCCGTCGTGAGCGTCGAGATGATCGAGGCGGTCGGCGCGGAGTTCTGGCCGGTGTACTTCCGGGCCCTGGACGAACGGCTCGCGCCGGGCGGCCGGTTGGCGCTCCAGGCCATCACCATGCCGCACGAGCGGATGCTCGCCTCCCGGGACACCTTCACCTGGATCCACAAGTACGTCTTCCCGGGCGGTCTCATCCCGTCCACCGAGGCGGTCGAGGAGACCGTCCGCGACCACACCGCCCTCCGCCTCACCCGCCGGGACGCCTTCGGCGCGCACTACGCCGAGACCCTGCGGCTGTGGCGCGAACGGTTCACCGAGCGGGCGGGGGAGGCGGCGGCGCTCGGCTTCGACGCGGTTTTCCACCGCCTGTGGACGTTCTATCTCGCCTACTCCGAGGCCGGGTTCAGGTCGGGCTATCTCGACGTACAGCAGTACGTGTTCACGAAGGACGCGGGGGAGTGCCTGTCGTGAGCGGCTTTCCGTGGGGCGCGTTCGCGGTCAACCTCGCCGGGGCGGCGGGCGCGGCTCTCGCGGTCATGCTCGTCACCTTCGCCGTAGCGCTGCGCATCGGTGTGCACCGGATCGTGGATGTCGCCTGGGGGCTCGGCTTCACGGCGGTGGCGGGTGTGACCTGCGTGCTCTCCGCCGGGGAGGGCGATCCCGTACGACGGCTGCTGGTGACCGTACTGACGGCGGTCTGGGGGCTGCGGCTGGCGGTCCACATCGCGCGCCGGGGCCGGGGGCACGGTGAGGATCCGCGTTACGAGGCGATGCTGGCGAAGGCGCCCGGCAGCCGTTCCGCGTACGCCCTGCGCATGGTCTATCTCCTCCAGGGCGGGTTGGTGTGGCTGGTCTCCCTGCCGGTGCAGGCCGCGCAGTACGTGCCGGGCCGGCCGTCCGTCCTCGCGTGGGCCGGTACGGCGGTGTGGGCGGTCGGGGTCGGCTTCGAGGCGGTGGGGGACGCGCAGTTGGCGCGCTTCCGGGCCGATCCGGCGAACCGGGGCCGGATCATGGACCGGGGCCTGTGGTCCTGGACCCGGCACCCGAACTACTTCGGGGACTTCTGCGTGTGGTGGGGCCTGTTCCTGCTCACCTGCGACTCCTCGGCGGCGGCCGGCGTGTCCGTCGTATCGCCGCTGGTGATGAGCCTGTTGCTGACCAAGGGCAGTGGACAACGCCTGCTGGAGCGGCACATGGCGGACCGGCCGGGATACGCCGAGTACCGGGCGCGCACGAGCGGGTTCTTCCCGCGCCCGCCGAGGTCTTCGCGGCAGCGGGGGGCGGGAGAGGTGTGACGGGCGGGTTCGGGCAGGATGCGGGGGTGCGCACCGAAGAACACCTTTCCTTGACGGTACGACGGCGTCCCGCATGCCCGAGGGCGGCCGTCCTGGTGCTGCACGGCGGCCAGGCGGACAGTGAACGTGCCGCCCGGCCCTGGCAGTTGGCCGCGTTGCGGATGGGGCCGGTGGTGCGGGCGGTGAGTGCCGCGCTGCCGCACGAGGACGTGCTGGTGGCCCAGGTCCGTTACCGGGTGCGCGGCTGGAACGGTGACCGGGCGGATCCTGTGCGGGACGCGTTGCGGGCGTTGGACGCTGTCGCCGAACTGGCCGGGACCGTGCCCACGGTGTTGCTCGGGCACTCCATGGGTGGGCGGGCGGCTCTGCGGGCGGCGGGGCATCCGCTGGTGACCGGGGTGGTCGCGCTGGCGCCGTGGTGGCCGCCGGGGGAACCGGTCGGGCAGGCGGCGGGGCGGCATGTTGTCGCCCTGCACGGTGAGCGGGACCGGGTGACGTCGCCGGGTGAGACTGCCGAGTGTGTGCTGCGGGTGCGGGAAGTCACTGCGCGGGCGGGGATGGGGGTTGTCGCCGGCGGTGACCATGGGATGTTGCGGCGTCACGGGTTCTGGCATCGCACGACTGCCGCGCTGGTCGCCCATCTGCTGGACCCCGGGGGTGCCCCGGACCCCTTGCCCTCGGGGGCTTATGGGG
Organism: Streptomyces sp. NPDC101776; assembly: GCF_044766845.1. Lineage (NCBI taxonomy): Bacteria > Bacillati > Actinomycetota > Actinomycetes > Kitasatosporales > Streptomycetaceae > Streptomyces > Streptomyces sp. NPDC101776. The sequence goes on from NZ_JBIWMV010000004.1 coordinate 538,189, forward strand.
TGGGGGAGTTTCCGGTGGTCTGACGGGTGCGCCCTGTCCTGGGCTGGTGTCGGTGATCGGCCCTGAAGGGGCCTCGTCCTCACACGCCGGACGGGCTGGATGGTGAGGGCCGGTACTTTCCGGTTTCCGTGTTCTTGGACAGCTCCGCCGCGAACTGCGCCCCCGTCAGCAGGGACAGGTTCGACAGCCACAGCCAGATGAGGAAGACGACGCTGCCGGAGAGGGAGCCGTAGAGGCGGCTGTAGGCGCCGAGGGTGGTGGCGTAGGTCGAGAAGGCGGCGGAGACGGTCAGCCAGAGGGTGGCGGAGAGGATGCCGCCGGGGAGGCTGTGGCCGCGGCGGCGGGCGCCGGTCGGGCCGGTGTGGAAGACGACCACGACCAGGAGGGCGACCAGGCACAGCAGGACCGGCCAGCGCAGCAGGTCCCATGCCCAGGCCGCCGTGCTGTCGATGCCCGCCATGCGGCCCACCGCCTCCGCGAGGGGGCCGGTCAGCAGCAGGGTGAGCGAGCCGACGAGGAGCAGGCCGAGCAGCACCAGCGCGGTCAGGACGATGCGCGGTGCCTTGCGCCAGGGGGAACGGTGGTCCTGGGTGCCGTGCATGCGGTGCAGGGCGCGGCGGAACACCGCGAGATAACTGGTCGACGACCACAGCGCGCTGACCGAACCCGCCACCAGCAGGGGCCACGCGGTGCGGTCCGTGCGCAGCACATGGGTCAGGGCCGCGTGCAGTTCCGTACCGGAGTCGGCGGGGGCGTACGCCGTGACGTGGCTGACGAACTCCTCGGCCGTGCCCGGGCTGATCATGCCGAACGCGATGACCGTGGCCAGCATCGCCGGCAGCACCGCGAGGATCGCGTAGTACGTGAGGGCCGCCGCGTAGTCCGAGATGTCGTCGTTCCACAGGGACACCGGGGTGCGTCGCAGCGCCGGCCACCAGGCCGCCGGCGGCCGGAACCCCGCGATCCGGCGGACCCGGCCGACGTACGGCTCAGCGGACATGGGGCGTGCGGTGTGCGGCGGCGCTCAGCCGGAGCGTGGTGTGTGTGGTGTACGGGGCCGCCGTCGTGTCCGTCTCGGTCGTGATCGCGCGCAGGGCGGGGAGTACGGCGTCCGGGGACGTGTCCGGTGCCAGCCAGACCCGTAGCTCCACCTCCAGCCGTCGGCCGCGCCGGGGGCGTACCCGGGCGTGGCCGCGGGTCACCCCGGGGACGGCGTTCGCGCGGGCCGCCAGTGCCTCGGCCAGCGCGCGGGGGCGCACCGTGCAGCCGGGGGAGGGGAGCGCGAGATGGTGGGCGGTGGCCGGTCGCAGTTGGCGGAGCGACCAGAGGGCGAAGAGGAGGGTCAGGGTGATCGCCGTGGCGGTCGTGGTGGGTGCCCACCAGGTCTCGGCGCGCAGGTGGGCCAGCCGTCCTGGGTTCGGCAATACGGTGCCCGGGCCGGCGCCGGGCCACCAGGCCGGCAGCCGGTGCGCGAGGGTCCGGTCCGAGGTGAGGAGCCAGGTACCGGCGACGGCGAGCGCGAGGCCGGTGACCCCGAGCGTGGTCCGGTTGAGCGCTGTGGGCTGGGAGGGCCTCGTCACTGGTCAACTTCCTTGGTGGCAGGGGTGGTTGACGGTTGCTCCGGTGCCGGTGCGGGGCGTTGCCACACCTGCTCCGGGGTGACCGTCACCCGTACCCGAGGGGCCTTGCGCAGTCGGCAGGACGTTACGGCGTCTCGGGCGGCCGTCGTGACGGCGGTCGCCGCCCGCTCCCGGTCGCCGAAGGCCAGGCCCGCTCGTACCGTGATCCGCCGGGGGCGTACCCGGACCCGTACCGTCGTGATGCCGTTCACGTCCGCCACCGTGTCACGGATCAGGGACTCGACCGCCGAGCGGTCCACGGTGGTGTCGACGCGGTCCGCCCCGGTGCGGACGGTCGACCGGCGACGAAGGCCCGGCGTCAGGGCGAGCACGACCATCCACACCCCGATCAGCGCCGTCAGTCCGCCCGCGAGCACGACCGCCGGGTCCCCGGGAGCGTGCCCGGACAGCCAGTGCACCGCCGAGACGCGCCAGGCCGCCGCCGTCCCGTGCGCGATGTGCACCCGGATCAGGTCCACGGCGAGTGCGGCGCAGGCCACGGCGGCGAGGGAGGTGAGCAGGGTCACCGGGACGCGGCGCCTGGACCAGCGGCGCGCGGTGGTCCGGCGCTCCCCGGACTCTCCGGTCCCCTCCGCCGGGGCGAGCGGAGGGCGGGAGTACCTGGGCGCCACGAGCGCGACGACGTCGACGTGTGCGGTCGGTACCTCCAGCCCGGTCAGTTCCCGGGTGCGGGCCAGCACGTGCTGTTGTACGTCCCGGACGCCTTCTGCGAGCGGGGCGGGGTAGGGGAGCGTCACGCCCAGGGACACCTCGGCCCGCCCGCCTCGTACCGTCGCCGTCGTGTGGGCCGTACGGCCGGGCAGTGCCTCGGTGGTCGCGCGTTCGGCGATCCTGCGGACCGCCCGTTCCGAGACGGTGGTGGTGCCGCGCTGCGCGGCGGCCGTGGCGGCGGTTGTGCCGGCCGTGGTCATCGGCGGTTCCGTTCGAACGCGTCCCGTACGTCCTGGACCGTGCCGCCGCGCTCGTACCAACGGCCCACCGCCCAGCCCAGGCCGCCGAGCGCGGCCACGAGCAGGAAGGCGCCGAAGCCGCCGAACCAGCCGGCGAACGCCAGGGCCATGCCCGCGATCATTCCGACGAACGATGTGCTCATGCCCGTCCACCTCCGCCTCTCACCCGATACGCCGACAGACCCGTCCACCGGTCCATTTCCCGCCCGATCCACCACTTCTGCCCGTGCCCCTGACCGGCCGCCCTATTCCACGCGGGCGTCACCGGTGTGCGCGGGCTCGTGCTCGTCGGGGAGATGGACGTCGTTGACGGTGACGTTCACCTCGACGACCTCAAGACCGGTGATGCGCTCCACGGCGGCGATGACGTTCTCCCGTACGTCACGGGCGACGTCCATGACGGACACCCCGTACTCGACGACCAGGTCCAGATCGATCGCCGTCTGCCGCTCGCCGACCTCGACCTTCACCCCGCGCCCCACGTTGGGCCGGCCACCCGGCACCCGGTCCCGCACGGCGCCGATGCTCCGCGAGAGGCCGCCGCCCATGTCGTGGACGCCGGGGATCTCCCGGGCGGCGATGCCGGCCACCTTCACGACGACGACATCCGCGATCGACGTACGGCCGCGGTCGGACTGGGTGGACGTGGCCCCGCTCTTGTTGCCGACGCGGCTGACGTCGCCGACGCTGACTACCGGTGCTGTCTGAGTGGTCATGGCGTGCCTCTCTGTCTTCGGTTCGGTGCTGCGCTGTCCTCGGTCCTGTCCGTGCTCTCACTTCTTCAGACCCGGGCGGGGCGCGGCTGTGACGCGGGAACCCGGAGATTTCCGCATCCGTCCGAGCCCGTTCCCGGAAGTTCTCCGTAACGGGGACGGCGCGGCCGTGTCCAACCTTCAGAAGACCGGACGAGAGGAGCCGCCCAGTGGCGGGGCCCCGCACACAGAACGCACCCCCGGACAGCCGGGCCGACACGGCGGACGCTGCTGACGCCCTGCTGGCGGTCCGGGCCGCCGAGGGGGACGAGGACGCCTTCGCCGTGCTCGTGCAGCGGCACGCGCCCGCGCTGATCCGGCTCGCCACGAGTCTGCTCGGTACCGGCGCGGAGGCGGAGGACGCCGTACAGGACGCCTTTCTCAGTGCCTGGCGGCGGCTGCCGGAGTTCCAGGGGCGTTCCGCCTTCGGCACCTGGATGTACCGGATCGTCACCAACCGCTGTCTGAACGTGCTGCGTTCGCGCCGGCCGGTGGACCCGCTGGAGGCGGCCGGTGACGTGGCCGCGGCCGAACACACCACCTCCCCGGCCCGGATCGCCGAGGGCCGGGACGCCGTCCGCGAACTGCGTGACGCGCTCGACCTCCTCTCGGCCGAACAGCGCGCGTGCTGGGTGCTGCGCGAACTGGACGGCCGTTCCTACGAGTTCGTCGCGGACGCGGTCGGCATCAGCCAGGAAGCGGTCCGCGCCCGCGTCTTCCGCGCCCGCCGATCTCTGACCCAAGCATTGGGGGCCTGGCGATGACCGACGACGAACTCCTGCCCTGCGGACGGCTGTTGTCGCAGACCTGGAACGACTGGGAGGAGCAGACCGGTGATCCTCACCTCCGCACCTGCCCGCACTGCCGCGAGGCCGTGCGGGGACTCGATCAACTGGAGTCCGTGGTGCGGGGCTTGCAGGAGGAGACGGACACCACCGCCTCCGGCTACGACCCCGAGCCGCTGACCCGGCGGATCATGGACGTCGTACGCCTGGAACTGCGTCCGGGCCGTCCGCTGCCGCTCGGTGAACCCGCCGAGGACCTGTGGATCATGGAGGCGGTCGCGGCGCGCGCGCTGCGCGCGGCGGCCGAGACGGTACCGGGGGTCCGGGCCGGCTCCTGCCGACTGTTCGACGCCGGTGAGGACGGGGACGGCGACGGCGGCACGGTCGAGGTACGGCTCGACATCCATGCCCCGGACGACGCGCCCCTGCCCGAGCTCGCGGCCCTCGTGCGGGAACGGGTGTGGGAGGCCGCGGACCGTGAACTGGGCATGGGCGTCACGGGAGTTGACATCCGCGTCACCGATCTCGTCCCCGTCTCGGCCGACGGCGGCCAGGAAGGTCGTACCGCATGAGCGCGCCCGCGAACGACGAGAGCCCGGCGTACGCGACCCTCGTCGCGGAAGTCGCCCTGGCCGCGGAGAGCGTCACGGGGGTGGCCTTCCTCAGACCGGGGCTGACCGACCGCCTGCGCTCGGCGCTGTCACGGTCCGGTGGGGCGTCGCCCGCCGGGGTCCGGTTGACCCGGCCGGACGGGGACGGGCCCTGGTGCGTCGAGATCCATGTCGTCGCGCTGCGGCGGGCCAGGACCGTGGACGTGGCCCGCGGCGTGCGGGACATGGTGGAACGGCGGCTGGACGCCTTGCTGCCGACGGGAGTCGGGCCGTCCACGCCGAGGGTCACGGTGACGGTCACGGGGCTTGTCTGAACGGATGGCGGGCGCCCTCGTCCCCGATGAGGGCGCCCGCCATCCGCCTCTGCCGGTCAGCCCGCGGCGATGCCCTCGCCGCCGACGGCACCCGGTACGACGACCCAGCCGATCGCGGTGAGTGAACCGCTCCTGCCGACCCGGAACTCGTCCACCACACCCTTGATGCCGGTCTGGACGTACAGGTACCGCCCGTCCGACGAGGCCGCCGCGTCGACCGTGCCGGCGTGGGTGGCCGTGTTGCCCAGGGCGGTCAACTCGCCCTGGGGGCCCACCCGGTAGCCGGACAGGGTGCCGCTGCCGGCGTTGGAGACGTAGAGGTGGTGTCCCGCGGTCACCGCCCAGCAGGTGGCGGTCTGGCCGGTCGGGACGGTTCCCTTGGCCGTCAGTCTGCCGTCGCGGCCGACCGTGAAGGTGCCCACCGAGTTGGTGCCGGCCTCCGTCACCCGGATCCGTCCGGCGGCGTCGAAGGCGAAACCGAACGGCACGGCACCCGGCGTCGAGGTCACCACGGGACGCGCGGACGGTCCGCTGTGCGAGCCGACCGGGAAGACGTCGATGCTCTGCCCCGAGGCCTTGGTGGTGACCACGAGCTTCGAACCGTCCGGGGTGAAGGAGATCTGCCCGACGGCCGAAGTCGCCTTGTCCAGACCGAGGGCACGGTGCCAGGAGTCCACCTTCACCAAGCGTTCGCCGCTCCGCGCGAAGCCCTGGACGGAACCGCCGCCGAGCGTGTTGGCGACGTAGACCCGGTTGCCGTGGAAGGTGACGCTGACCGGGAAACTTCCGCCGCTGGAGATCTCCTGGACCCGCTTGAGGTGGGTGCCGTGCACGGCGAAGACGGTCACCGTGTCGCTGCCCGCGTTCACGGCGTAGAGCAGCTGGTGGTCCCCGTCGTAGGCGAGCGAGCCCTGCGAGGCCAGGTGGTCCGCGACGGTGCCGGGCAGGATGCCGCCCTTGCCTCCGGTGGCGTAGACGCCCTGCTGGGCGAGGGTGCCGTCGGCGGCGCGGTCGTAGGCGACGACGGTGTTCGCGGTCGGGTCGTCGCTCTGTACGAACACGGCCGAACGGCCGCTGTGGTGCGGGGAGTTGAGGCTCTGGTGGTTGACCGCGGCACCGGCCGCGGGTGCGGCGAGGAGTGCCGCCGCGGCGACGGCCGCGCCGGTGCCGAGGGTGCGGGCGATCCGGGAGGTGCGGGTCCTGGCGAGAGTCATGCGTGCGTACTCCTCTGTGCGGGACGGGGGAGCCGGCGGCGTCTCACGCATCGCCGGACGGTTCGCAACGCTAGACCGCGAGGAGGGGGGTGAAACGGTCATAAGGTGCGCTATCGGGTTGATGTCCGGGGTTCGTAAGAATCACGGGTGGGGTCAGGGAGTCGGGGCTCGTGGTCGTCCTCGGCACCCGTACGGCAGTCCTTGCCGAAGAGGAAACTCAGCACGACCGTGACGGTGGCCGTGACCGCGAGCCGCAGGCCCCAGGCGGCGGCGGAACCGTCCGCGACGGGTGCGGTGAAGTCGGGCCCGCCGAGCAGCGCGCTGCTCAGCGGATACGAGCCCGCGCAGCTCGACAGGTAGACCCACAGCGGCGGTTCGTTGAAGGCGATGAGGACCGATGCCGCGACGACCACGATCACACTGAGTACGACGGTGAGCGAAGTGATGTCCATGGCCTCAAGCCTTCCGGCGGTCGGAGGGGGAATCGTCGGCGTGGGGGAGGAGCGGGGGCTCTGTCTCTGGGTGGAGACGCGTCACTGTGCCGTCGCCAGCCGCCAGATCTCCGCCGTGGTCTCCTGCGCGGACTCGGCCGGGGGCGGATCGTTCGGGAGTTGGGCGGGGGCGGTCGTGTTCTTCTTCTTGCCGGGCTGGTCGGCGAAGAGGGCGACCGTCAGGGTGAGTTGGGGGTTCAGGCCGGTGGACCAGATGGTGCGGCGGGTGATTCCGCCGCCCGCTCCGGCGGTGTAGAAGAGCTGGGGGAATTTCTGGGCGGGGACGGCGGGGACGGCGGAAGGGATCGCCTCCTTGTCCGTCGTGCCGGTCTTGGACATCGACGCGCTGACCGTGAACGCGTCCTTTTCGTTCAGGGCGCGCCGGGTGTCGGGGTGCGCGGTGTACACCTGGTGTCCGTCGCGGGTGATCTTGGTGACCGTGTACGGGGCCGCGTAGAGCCCGTTCGCCGCGACGGTCGCGTAGGCCGCGGTCAGTTGGAGGGGGGTCGGGGCGGCGGTTTTCCGTAGCGCGGTCAGGGGGCCGTCCAGCCGGGCCTCGGCGAACGGGTCCAGTGCCGTTCCCGCCTCCACCGCGCCGCCCACCGCGTCGTTGAACGGCTGGCGTGCGTAGTCCGCCCCGCCGTACAGCAGCCGGACCGCGCCGTCGCCGGGCTTCATCGCCACGACCGCGGTGTGGAGTGTGACCGTCTTGCCACCCTTGCCACCCTTGCCGCCCTTGTCTCCCTGGCTGTTCTCGGTGTCTTTCACCGCCTCGGTCGTGGCGTCCTGCAAGGCGAGGTCGAACGTCGTGTGGACGGTGTAGCCGTCGCGTGCCAACTGGTCCTCGGTGATGCCGAGCCGGTCTGCCGCCTCCTTCGCCGCCACGTCGATCATGTACTGCCGTTGCCCCTCGGTCGTACCCGGCGGATAGAAACGGAACGCCGGGAAGGCGGCCTCGGCGCGCTGCTTCGGTGTGATGGCGCCGCTGGTCGCCATCGCGTCGAGGACCCATGCCCAGCGGGCTTTGAGCGTCGCGGTCACCTCGGGGTCGGAGCCCGCCTTCTCGTAGTACGAGGGGATGTTGACGATCGCTGCCAGCGCGGCGCCCTGGGAGACGGTCAGGTTCCGGGTGTCCACGCCGAAGTAGTTGCGCGCGGCGGCCTCGATGCCGGCCGAACCCCGGCCGAAATAGACCGTGTTGAGATAGCCCGCCAGGATGTCGTCCTTGGACCGGGTGCGGTCCAGCTTGATCGCGATGAGTGCCTCGCGTGCCTTGCGCGACAGGGACTGTTCCGGGCTCAGCAGCGCGTTCTTCACGTACTGCTGGGTGATGGTGGAACCGCCCTGCCGTTCGCCGCCGGTGAGCGAGGCCAGCAGTGCGCGGGCGAGGGCGCGTGGCGAGACCCCGTCGTCCGTACGGAAGGAACGGTTCTCGGCCGCGATCACGGCGTCCTGCACATATCGGGGGACCTGCGACAGGGGCACCTCCTGGCGGTCGACGGGGCCGCGTCGGCCCAGGTAGGAGCCCTTGTCGTCGAGGAAGACCGTGCTCTGCGTGACGGTCTCCGGGTGCGGCTCGGGAATTCCCGTCAGCCGGTACGCGACGACCGCGGCCGTGCACAGTGCCACGAGCAGGGCGAGGAAGGTCACGACGAGCCTGCGCAACAGGCGGCCCCGGGTACGGCGGACGCGCAGGCGGAGCGGGACACGCAGGCGGGCGGCGACGCGAGCGCGGACGTGGTGCGGTGAGCACCGCGGCCGGTTCCAGGGCAGCGGCATCGGGCGCTTCACGCGTAGCCCCCGCCCCGTACGACGACCTTGCCGGACGCGTCGTACACCGTGACGGCCGGACCGCCGTCCGCGAAGCTCGACTTCAGGTCCGCCAGGGACAGTGACGTTGGCGCGTACCAGACGCCCCAGCCCGGGCTGCCCGCGAGCGTGAGGACCGTACCGGTGATCCTGTGGTCGGCGACGGTGACCTCGACACGGGCCGGGTCGGCGGACAGGCCGTGGTAGAGGCCCGACAGGAAGTAGCCGCCGCGCACATGGTCGGGCCGCGCGGAGACGCCCGGCTTCCCGCCCTCCGGTCCCAGGAACTGGTTGGGCCGTTCCGGCGTCGACCAGTGCTTGCCGTCGGCGGTCAGCCAGACCTGCACTCCCGGTACGGCGTCCACCCGCTCACCGGGCGCGACGATCCGTATCGGACTCTGGGCCGTCGCGGCGGCCACTCCGCCGTCCGAACCGTCCGTGGAGCCGGCGCCCATGAACCGGCCCGCCCCGAACACGACCGCCGGCCCGAGCAGCAGCGCCCAGACCGCCATGACCACGCCTCTGCGGCGGCGGCGCAGCGTCCGGCCGCGCCGCTCGACGGCATCGAGCGGAACGTCGAACGTGTCGAACGGGGCGACCTCGGCGGGAGCCGCGGCCGCGGCCGCGAAGCGCTTCCGCAGCCGCTCCGCGTCACCTCCGCAGACCGTCAGTCCACGCCGGGCATGGCTCCTGACCGCACCGGTCGAGCAGCCCAGCAACTGGGCGATCTCCGCCTCCCGCAGGCCCTCCCAGTGCAGCAGGACGAGGACGGCTCGCTGCCGCGCGGACACTGCCCTCGACGCATCGTGCGGCACGGTCTTCCCGCGGCGCGTCCGGGCTCCGCGCAGGTACTCCTCGACGAGCAGCCGTCGTACATAGAAGTCCACGTCGTCCCGCGGTATCCGGCGCCACCGCGCGCACACCTCGACCAGGGTTCTCCGCACCAGTTCGGTCGCCTCCCGGGAGTTGCCCAGGTCACCGGGGTCGTCCGGGTCGCCGTGCAGCAGATGGGCGGTGGTGACCAGTCCGGGCAGGCCCGCGTGCGCGTACGCGGCGAAGTCAGGGCGGGGGTGCGGCACTTCGGTGGTCCTCCGGTGCGGATGTGGGGGAAACGAGGGGGAAGTGAGGGGAAGGGGATCCTGGGACGCGTGTTTGTCGTCTCTCCTGTGGGACGTGTGTGCGAGGGACGCGGCCCCGGGACCTGTACGCACCGCGAGGGCGGTCAGGTTGCACGGGAATTCCAAGACTCCGGTGAGGTCATGACCGAGGACGAGTTCGACGCTTTCTACGCGGCCACGTTTCCCCGTCTGACCGGCCAGCTCTCGGCGTTCACCGGCGACCGGGAGGAGGCGCAGGACGTGGTCCAGGAGGCGTTCGTACGGGCCTGGGACCGGCGGGGGGACTTCCTCGCGGACGAGGCGCCCGAGGCGTGGATCCGCACGGTCGCCATGCGGCTGGCGGTGAGCCGCTGGCGCCGGGCCCGGCGCTGGCTGGAGCTGGTGCGCCGGACGCCGACGCCCGAGACCACGCCAGGACCCGGCCCCGATCACCCGGCACTGGTCGCCGCGCTGCGCCAACTGCCCACCGCCCAGCGGATGGTGATCGTCCTGCACCATCTGTGTGACCTGAGTGTCGAGCAGATAGCCTCCGACACGGGTGCGCCGGTGGGGACCGTCAAGGCCAGGCTGTCCCGAGGGAGAGCGGCGCTGGCGAGGCATCTCGCGGTGGACGAGGCGGACGCGCCGGTCCGGAAGGAGCACGGCCGTGTCGGATGAACTCTCCACCCAACTCGCCACCGCCCTGCGCGAGTTCGCCGCCGATCAGGAGACCCGTCCGGTGCTCACCGGCGCCGAGGTCCGCGGCCGTGCCGGGCACCGGGCGCGCCGCCGGACGGCGGGCACCCTGGGCGCGGGCGCGGTGGCCCTCGCGCTGGTCGCCTTCGTACTGACCCTGGGATTGGGGGACTTGACGGGTTCCACCGGTGTCTCGGACCCGGCGGGGGCGGGGCAGCGGCGACAGGCTCCGGCCGCCACCCCCTCCGTGTCCGCACCCGCACCGGCACCTCGTGTCACGGCCGAGGCGACGCCGACTCCCGTGTCCAGCACGCCTGCCGCCGGCACGGTCGCGCTCGGCAAGGGCGTCCTGGTCGTCGGGGACCGGGTCATGCGGCTGACCTCCGGACTGCCTGAAAGCCCCGAGGTGGTGGGGCCGTTGACCGTGTACAAGAAGCCCGACACCAAGGTCGTGACCGTGCCCGTCCTGACCTCCCAGGCCGCCTACGTCACGGAGGTCTCGCTCGCGGTCGAACTCCGCGACGCCCACGACGAGCCGGTCTACGTCGGCATCGCCGTCTCCTACAAAGGCGAGAACACGGGCACGGACGCCATCAACAGCGGCAGTTGGATCGGTCTGGACTCGGCCGACGCCAAGTGGTTCTACGACAACGCGAGGATCGGCAGCGTCCTTTCGGTCACCGGCACCCAGTCCTGAAGCCGAGACCGCCTCCTACCGTCCCGGTCCCGCCACGGCATAGGCCGCCGTCCCGGTGGTCAGGAGAAACAGCGCCGTCCAGGTGGCCGCCGGTGTGCCGGACGGCAGCAGCAGCCAGGCCGCCACCCGCGTCGGCGTACCCGTGACGGGTGGGGTGAGGAACGAGACCGACAGCCAGGCGAACGGCAGCGTCCACGCGTACTGGCCGCCCCAGAGCGCCGCGCCCAGAGCCGCCAGTCCCGTCAGGCCCGCGCTGTCCCGGACGACGAGCGCGACGGAGGCCCCCATGCCCGAGCCCGTCGCCCGCACCGACAGCGGCACCGCGGCGACCACCGCGCCGGCCAGCAGCACATGCGCCGCTCTCCGTGGCACCCAGCGGATCGCGGCCGTCCGGTCCAGCGCGAGGTCCTGCCCGCCGAGCCCGATCGACGCCGCCATCGCCCCCATGGCGAGGACGAGCACGGGAATCCGCGGATCACCGTCGCCGGGTCCCCCGCCGCCGCCCCGGGACAGTGCCCACACCCCGGCCGCGCCGATCACCAGCGCGGCCAGCGACGCGGGCACCTGACGCGAGCGGGCGTACAGGGTCAGCCATCTCACCGGCACGTATGTCACTCCCACCCGCATCCGTCTTCACCTCCCGGACCCCGGTTCACCGGGACACCTCATGGGTCAGCACTTCGAACGGGTCCCCCTCGCAGGACAGCGCGGCGGCCCGCATCGCGTTGATCCGTGACAACTGCTCGCCCCGCGACAGCGCTTCGAGCTTCTTCCATGCCGGGCCCGTCCTGGCGGCCACCTCACCCCGCGCCGCCGCCGGTGTGCCGGGCAGCGGCTTCAGCTCCCCGAGAACCCAGCCCACCGCCACGGCCTGCGCGTACTCGTCGTCCCCGAAGCCGCTCCAGCCGACGGGAGTGCACCCCGGGACGAGGCCTTTGGCGAGCAGGGCCCAGGTCAGTTCGTCGTCCGTCGAAGCGGCGGTCACGATGTCGTCGTCGAAGGTGAAGAGCACGGTCGTACGGGACCACTTCGGCGTGGAGCCCTCCGGCAGGACGGCGGTGTCCTCCCGGACCGAGACCGGTGCCCGGTCGCCGAGGGCGGCGCGCAGCAGCCGTAGCGCCTTCTTGCCGGGGTTCGCCAGGTCGGCGAGGCGGTCCTGATGGGCCCGGGTCACGCAGACCGGGCCGTCGCACACCGGCTCGGCGGCGGTCCTGTCGACGACGTACATCCGGCGCGGGTCGGAGGGGAGGACGAGCAGGGCGAGGACCGCGCCCGCCAGGACGGGGGTCAGGGCGGCCAGCCGGGTGCGCGGGGTCGCCGCGACCAGCAGCGCGAAGCCGGTCAGGGCCATGCCGAGGAGCCAGATCGTCTGGCCGATGTGGACGGGGGCGGAGAGCGTGACGAGTGCGCTGCGGACCTCGTCGACCTCGGGTGACAGGAGGGAGAGACGGTTCGGCTGAGTGCTGTCGAATCCCGTCGCCGGGTCGGCCGTTGTCGTACGGCCGAGGGACATGTGCATGAGCGCGGTGAAGGTGAAGGCGCCGACGGTCAGGAGGGGCGGGGTCAGCACGGACGGCAGGGTCCGCGCGGCGCCCATGCCCAGCAGGGCTCCCGCGACCAGGAAGAAGGCTCCCACCAGGGAGATCGGCAGCCAGCCGAGGTGCGCGTACGACGTGTGGGCGAGGACCTGGACGCCGCCGACCAGGACGAGGAGCGTGAAGGCCGAGGCCAGCGTGATCGCGGTGGCGCCCGCCGGTACGGCCGCGCGGTGCCGGGCGGGGCGGGGTGTGCTCGTCAGCAGTTCGGTCATCTTCGAGCGGTGGTCGCGCAGGCCCTGGACGGCGCCGAATCCCACGGCGAGCGGCCACAGATAGAACAGCAGGCTGCGGGTCCACATGGCCAGCGACGTCCACTGGGCCGTCCATGCCGTGGTGCCGTTCCACCACGAGGCGTCCTTCAGCAGGTAGAGGAACGCGAGCGAACTCGCCAGGATCACGGCTCCGGCCCAGGGGGCGACGGAACGTCTCAGCTCGATGCGCAGGACGCGGAAGTTCAACTCCGCGCGCGGGACGGGGGCGTTCACCAGGAACCCCTCTCCTTCTCGGGGTTCAGCAGCAGGGCCGAGTAGCCGCGCTCCAGCGGGCTGTCGCCCACGTGTTCCGGGCCGCCCGCGGCGGCCAGTTCGTCCGGGGTGCCCTGGAAGACCAGCCGGCCCTCGGCGAAGAGCACCACGTCCGTGCAGGCGGCGGCGACGTCCTCGACCAGGTGGGTCGAGACGACCACGCAGGTGTCCGTGCCCAGTTCCTGCAACAGCCGGCGGAAGCGCAGCCGTTGGGCCGGGTCCAGGCCGGCCGTCGGTTCGTCGAGGAGCAGGATCGTCGGGTCGTTCACGATGGCCTGGGCGATGCCGACCCGTCGGACCATGCCGCCGGACAGCGCCTTCATCCTCTCCTCGGCACGGTCGGCCAGACCCACCCGCTCCACGGCCCGCTGCACCGCTCCCGGGATGTCCGCCTTGGGTACCTCTTTCAGCCACGCCATGTACTCGACGAACTCGCGCACCGTGAAGCGCTTGTAGTAGCCGAACTCCTGCGGCAGATAACCGATCCGGCGGCGCAGCGCACGGTGCTCGCCCAGGCCGCCCGCGGGCTCGCCGAGCAGTTCCAGGGTGCCCTCGGCGGGGCGGAGGACGGTGGCCAAGGCCCTGATGAGGGTGGTCTTTCCGGCCCCGTTGGGCCCGAGGAGACCGTGCACGCCGGTCCCCAGCGACAGGTCGAGCCCGTCGACGGCCATCCGTTTCCGGCCGGCCCTGACCTTCAGTCCGGCGGCCCGGATCTCCCAGGCGTAGGGCGTCGGCGCGAGCTCGGCCGCGCTCACCGCGGGCATCATGTGGTGGTCCTTTCCGAGGGGATGGGGAGTGGGTTCTTCGGCCGGTCCGTCCGCATTCACCGGTGGGCCCCGAGCTCGGCGTACGCGCCCCTGCGGGCGATCACGACCCCGACGCCGAGCATGAGGACCAGCCCCCACACCGGCAGACCGCCGCCCGTCCGCAGGGCGAAGGTCGCCCGGCTCGCGGCCAGGGTCGGGATCACGACCACGGCGGCCCAGACGACGACCAGCGCGACGGCGGCACGGGTCACCCCGACGACACCGCCGAGCGCCAGGGTCGTGGAAGTGAAGGCCAGACAGGGCAGCAGCCACTGCGCGGCCGTCACACCCGGCACCCCCGTCGCCCAGCCGGCGGCCAGCAGCGCGGGCACGACCACGGCGAGCACGGACGCCGTCCGCCGCAGCACCAGTTGGAGCCCGGCTCTCGGTACGGACGCGGTCAGTTCGTACGCCGGGTCGAGCGCCCGTGACCACGAGGCCGCGACGCCGAGCACGGGCAGGACCGGGGCGAGCAGCAGCACCAGGGACACCTGACGGGAGCCGGAACCCGCTCCTCCGCCGAGGCCGGGACCGCCGCCGACCAGGTCGAGCAGCAGCGCGAGCAGCGTGACGCCCACGGTCATGGCCAGCCACGGCACCATCGCGGGCGTCAGCCAGCTCGACAGCCGTACCGACCGGAACCGTCGGCGCGGCAGGGGCGCGACGCCGGCCAGCCGGGGTTCCAGTCCGGACCAGACACCGCCGACGAGCGCCGCCACGTCGGGCGCCCGCGTCGCGACCGCCGCCGACAACCGGTCACGGCAGACCCGGCACCCCTCCAGATGGGCTTCCACGGCCCACACCTCGTCGGCGGCGAGATCCGTACCGCCGCGTGCGTAGCCGTCGATGAGCCGTGGCGACGCGTGCGCCGCGCCCAGGTCGGCACTCTCTTCCGCCCTCATGTCAGCGCCCTCCGCATCGCGATCCGTGCTCGCCGGGCCCGGGTCTTGACCGTGCCCTCGGGCAGCCCGAGCAGGACGGAGGTCTCCCGGACGGAGAGCCCGTCGAGCACCATGGCCTGTAGTACCTGCCGTAGTTCCGGGGCCAGTTGGCGCAGCGCGTCACCGACGTCCCCGCCGACGGTCGCCGCGAGCGCCTCCTCCTCGGCGGCGGGTGCCGCGCCGGCGGGAGCGGCGGCGGTCGGCGGCTCGGCGTGGTGGGCCCTGCGCCGGAAGGCGTCGACGAGGCGGCGCGCCGCGATCGTCCACAGCCAGCCGAGGGCCGTCCCGCCCACCGAGGCCCCCGCGAACGCGCCCGCCGCCCGCCACACCGCGAGGTACGTCTCCTGCATGACCTCGGCGACGATCTGCTCGTCGGCGCAACGGCGGCGCAGCCGTACGGCCATCCATGGCGCGGTACGCCGGTACAGCTCGTCGAACGCCGCGCGGTCGCCCCTGGCCACCAGCCGGACGAGACGCTCCTCGTCCAGCTCGCCCGGTGCCTTCCTGACTGATCTCACACCGGCTAGACGCCGGGCAGGTGCTGCCGGTTTTCTCTTCCGCGTGACCCCCGTCACACAGTGGGCCGCGTGGGTAGGACGGGGTCGACGAACTGCGCTCGTGCGGACAGGCGCCGCGGATCGCCGGGATCTCGAAGTGGCTCAACACGCCAGGCGGGCAGCCGGTCGATCCGAAGCAGGAGCGGGGCAAGGTGGTCCTGATCGATTTCTGGACCTGCTCGCGCATCAACTGCCGGCGCAGCCTGCCGTACGTCGAGGCGTGGAACAGGGCTTACAAAAGCGCCGGGTTGGAGATCATCGGGGTGCATTCCCCGGAGTTCGAGTTCGAGAAGAACGCCTCCAACGTGGCCGGTCAGGCACGGAAGTTGGGCGTGACGTATCCGGTGGCGCTCGACAACAAGCTGACGACCCGGGGCAACTACCGCAACCGGTTCTGGCCCGCGAAGTACCTGATCGAGACGCCCAAGGCACCGTGCGCTACTTCAAGTTCGGCGAGGGCCGGTACGCGCAGACGGAGGACCTCATCCGCACGCTGCTCAAGCGGGCCGATCCGAACGTCCGACTCCCCCCGAAGACAGGGCAGAAGGACACCTCGCTCACGAAGGACCGTACGCCGGAGACCTGTCTGAGCAACCAGCGCATCAGCGGCTACGTGGGTGACCCGCTCGAAGCGGACAAGGCCAGGACCTACCGCTCCGCGAGCGACATCCCGGTCAACAGCCTTTCCCTGGACGGCGCTTGGCCGGCCGGGTACCAGTACTTCACGTCCGGCATCCAGGCGTACTCCTTCACCTTCGGGTGAGCAGGGCGGGCGTTCATACCCCGTGATCCCGTTCCAGCTCCCGCTTGAGGTTGCGCAGGGTCGCGCCGATGTTGCGGACCTGGAACTCGGCGAACGTCCTGCCCGGGGTGACGAGCCGGTCGAAGCCGTCGGCGGCGAACGTCGGCCACGCGCGCCGGTCGTCGGTCCAGGTCTCCGTGACCCGGGTGCCTTCGCCGGCCGGCTCGAAGCGGTACTCCCAGCTCGCGATCGGGCCGCGCAGCCGCGGACGGGTGCGCCCGATGGCGTGCACCCGGAACGCGAAACGGCGGCCCGGATCGGCCGCCGTGACGGTGCAACGCGTGACCCAGCGGAACCTGCCCCGCTTGTTGCGCCCGACGAAGGTGGTGCCCGGTATGACGTCGTCACCGGTCGGGCCGCCCATTGGGTCGCCCATCGGGTCGGCTGTCGTGCCCAGGTTCTCCGGACTCCAACGGCCCATGTCACAAGGCCGGCTCACGGCTCGGTAGACGGCCTCGGGCGGGACGTCGATGACGATGCTGTCGCTCACGGTGAACACTCGGGTCACTGCGCTGCCTCTCGCCGGAACATCAAGTTACTGCGGGGTAAGAATGATGGCAGGCGGTCTGCCTGCGTGGGTACAGCGGTGAGGGGCGGGGCAGTTGCCCCGCCCCTCACCCATCTCCCCGTCACAGGAGTCGTTGGTCCGTCAGCTGGTGGGCATCAGGACGGTGTCGATGATGTAGACGTTGGCGTTGGCTGTCTTGACGTTGCCGCAGACGACGTTCGCGGAGTCGTTGACCATGTACGACTCGCCCGAGCCGGAGGTCGTCAGCTTGGACTTCTCCAGGGTGTCGAAGGAGCCCTTCTCCAGGTCCTTGGGCGTGAGCTGCTGACCTACGACGTGGTAGGTGAGGATCTTCGTGAGCTGGGCCTTGTCGGCCAGGACCTTGTCCAGGGTGGCCTTCGGGATCTTCGCGAAGGCGTCGTTGGTCGGCGCGAACACCGTGATGCCCTGGGCGTTGTTGAGGGTGTCGACCAGGCCGGCCTTCTTCACCGCGGCGACCAGGGTGGAGAGGGCCGGGTTGTTGGAGGCGGCGGTGGCGACGGGGTCCTTGGCCATGCCGTCGAAGGAGCCGGCCCCGCTCTTCGGGACACCGGAACAGGCCGTGCCGAAGGGCTGGTCGGCGGCCGTGGCGCCGGCGTTGTTCATGCTGTCGCTCGACGCGGACGCGGATGCGGATGCCTTGGTGGAGGAGTCGGACTTCGCGGAGTCGCTGCCGTTGTCGCCGCAGGCGGTGAGGGCGAACGGGAGTACGGCTGCGGTGGCCAGGACGACTGCGGTACGGCGGGTACGGGTGTTCATGGCGTTACTCCTGAAAGCTCGTTCGGGGCGACCTGAGGAAAGCGCGAGTGCCGTGGGAATTCCGGAGGCTCGTCGTCGGTCACGTGGGGAATCCGGTCCCGAAAGCCCGCCGGATTGGCCATCTGCCCGATCGGATGAATCTTTTTCCCGGACCAATCCGCGACCCGACCGGCTACGGATATACCGGCACGGCATGATGTCCGTCGTGACGAAGACGAATCAGATATCCCTGGAATCCGAACTCGCGTCGTTCATGGGCGAGTACGAGCGCGCCAACAACAGCCATGACATCGAGCGGGTCGTTCAGTTCATCGCCGACGACGCCACGTACTGGTTCTCGGACGGCTCGTATCGGGGCATCGAGGAGATCCGGTCCGCGATCGAGAAGACGTTCGCGACGATCCTCGACGAGGTGTACGAGATCCGGGACGTGGAGTGGCCCGTACTCGGCGCGGATTTCGCGGTGTGCCGCTATCGGTTTTCCTGGACCGGTGTCATCGACGGTGAATCACGCTCCGGCCGAGGACGCGGTACGAATGTCGTCGTGCGGCGGGACGGCGGCTGGCGGATGCTGCATGAGCATCTCAGCTCGTGATCCCCGGTCCCTGATTCATGATCCCCGGTCCGTGAATTTCTGCGGGCACGACGAAATGGCCCCGCCCGTGGCAGCGGGGCCATTTATCGCAGACATGGAAACAAGTCGGAGTTGGAAACAGGTCAGGCGGGGAAGCGGGTCAATGCCAGTGGCGCGGACGTGGGTTGTTTTGAGCCGCCTGTCGGTTCGATGGTGATGCCCATGCCGGAGGCTTCGTCGACCGTGCCCCGGAGGAGGACGGCCTGGTCGGTGCGGTGGGGATTCATCAGGCCGGCCGGGCGCATGGTGCCGTCGTCGTCGAACCAGAGTTGGTAGACCTTTCCGGCGGGCGGGTTGGCCATTCCGGAGACGGCGAGGACGGCCTGGTCGCGGGCGTGGGAGACGACCACGGTGCCGATCGCGCCGCCCGGCAGGACCACGGCCCGGGTCCGGGCGTCGGGTGCGGCGAGCACGGCGGCGACCTGCTCGGTTCGCTGTTCGGTCCGGTGTGCCTGGGCGAGTGCGTCCTGGGCCCGTTGGTGCTGCCATACGGCGGTTCCGCCGAGTGCGGTCGCGGCGGCGAGGCAGGCGGCCAGCGCCCACCGCGACAGCAGCCGGGCCCGCAGTGCCGCGCGCCCGGAACGGATCGTCGGCGGCTCGCCCGGTGTGTCCTGGCGGACGGTGGTGATCCGGCCCAGTACCCGCCCGCGCATCTCGCGGTCGGGTTCCACGGACACGGCGAGGCCCAGGCGGGCGGCGGTGGCGGAGAGTTCGGCGGTTTCCTGGGCGCAGGCCTCGCAGCCGGTGAGGTGGCGTTCGAACGCGTCGCGTTCGTCGTCGGGCAGGGCGTGCAGGGCGTAGGCGCCGGTGAGCCGGTGCGGGTCGTCGGTGATCACGCGGTCACTCCCAGGCAGTCGCGGAGCCGGATGAGGCCGTCCCTCAGCCGGGTTTTCACGGTGCCGAGCGGCAGTGCGAGGGCCTCGGCGACCTGGCGGTAGGTCAGGCCCCGGTAGTAGGCGAGGGTGACGGCCTGGCGCTGGATCTCGGTGAGGGTGCGCAGGCAGCGCCGTACCTGTTCGCGTTCCAGGCGTGCCTCGACCTGTTCGGTGACCTCGTCGAACTCGGGGGTGCGGGCGAGGAGTGCGGCCTTGTTGTCGCGGGCGGCCGCGGCCTCCACCGAGCGGACCCGGTCGATGGCGCGGCGGTGGGCCAGGGTGAGGATCCAGTTGATGGCCGTCCCGCGGTCGGAGCGGTAGCGCGGGGCGGTGCGCCACACCTCGACCAGGACCTCCTGAGCGACCTCCTCCGACTGTGCGTGGTCGCGCAGGACGGCACGGGCGACCCCGAGGACGGGGCTCACGACGGCGTCGTAGACCGCGGCGAACGCCTTCTCGTCGCCCAGGGCGACCCGGCCCACCAGTTCCTGAAGATCTGGCTGCGTCGAGGGATTTCCACCGATACTGATGGCTTCTTTCACAGGGATCCTTCGTGAGCGGGACATCTCCGGACGTAATCCGATCCTGAGGCATAGGGCGGATTGGTCCGGGAGGATCACGAGTTTCGTCGCCTGTCGGGCGGGTCGCCGCGCGGCTGGAGCGGGCAGCGGGGTGACGTGCTCGCCGTGGAGGGGGAGTCGTCGTCGGAGCCGATGATGCCGGTGCGCCGCGCTGCCCGTACGGGCCACTGCTCGGTCGTGGCCCGGTCCTAGCCCTAGCCCTGGTCCTCCTTCTAGCCGTCGTTCTAGTCCTTGCCCGGGGTGATCGGTTGCGGTGTCGTCGACGTCGACTCGGACCGCGCGGCCGGATCGGGCTTCGCGGATGCCGTGGGCTCCGTGGGCTCCGTCCGGTTCAGTTCGAAGTTGCCCGTGTGGCCCATGAAGTGGGCCCAGATGCGGGGCGGGAAGACGTTGCCGCGGAGGGAGTCCGGGCCGCCCACGCCGGTGAGGGGGAGGAGTCGGGCCTGGCCGGGCTTGTTGCGGAAGAGGGTGATCGCGGTGGACTGGTCCTCGGTGTAGCCGACGAACCAGGCGGACTTCGTGAGGTCGGCGGCGCCGGTGGCGACGGACGCGGCGTCGGGGACGATCGCCTGGGTGCCGTTCTGGTAGGCCACGCCGTGCAGCACCTTGTCGACGATCGCGGCCACTTCCGGGCTGAACGCGGTGCGTGCGCGCGGGTGTTGGAGACCGCCGACCTTCTTGCCGTGCCGGACCACCCTGGTCACCGAGTAAGGGTCGTTCTGCGCACCGTTGTTGGCGAAGGTCGCGTAGGCGTCGGCCGTCCGGATGGCGCTGGGCGTCGAGGTGCCGATCGGGAAGGTCTGCTCCAGCGGGGCCATGCTGCTCCTCAGCAGCCCGGCCTTGACCGCCGTGTTGCGGATCGCCACCCAGCCTATGGACTTGCCGAGTTGGACGAAGGGCGCGTGGGCCGAGGTCACCAACGCGCTCTGCATGTCCGTGAGTTCGGGGGGAGGCGTCTTCAGCGACCGGCGGACGGGACTGGCGTCCCGCTGGCCGCCGATCAGGGCGGCGAGGGCGAAGGGCTTGAACACCGACCCGGCCGGTACGCCGGAGGTGTCCGCGTTGTCGGTGAAGTGACGGGTGGCGTCCGAGCCGCCGTAGAGGGCGAGCAGCGCGCCGTCCCGGGGCCTGACGGTGGCCGCGCCGACCTGGACGTCACGGTCGGTGGCGCGCTTCTTCGGGTCCAGGCCCGCGCCGGTGACGTCCCGCACGGCCTGCTCCAGCCGCCGTACCTTGTCCTTCTCGAAGGTGGTGTGGATGCGGTAGCCGCCGCGCGCGAGATCCTTGGCGGCCAGGCCGGTGCGCTTGGTGATGTAGGCGTCGGCGACGTTGACGAGATAGCCGGTCTGGCCGGACATGCTCGTCGCCACCGACTCCTTCCTCGGCTCCGGGAACGTCCGGTACTTGTTCCGCTCCGCCGGGGTCATCAGCCCGCTCGCGACCTCGCGGTCCAGGATCCAGCTCCAACGCAGCACCGCCCGGGCGTGGTTGGCGGCGCCGAGCGAGGGGTCGTACTGTTCCGCGCCCTTCAGTGTCGCGGCCAGCAGCGCGGCCTGGCCCGGGTCGAGGTCCTTGGCCGGGATGCCGTAGTAGGCGTAGGCCGCGGCCTGGATGCCGTATGCCTGGCGGCCGAACCAGCTGGTGTTCAGATAGCCCTGGAGGATCAGGTCCTTGCTCGTCGTCCGGCTCAGCTTGAGCGAGATGAAGAACTCCCTGATCTTGCGGGTGTAGGTCTGGTCCTGCGACAGATAGGTGTTCTTCACGAACTGCTGGGTGATGGTCGAACCGCCCTGGACGTCCTGGCCCTTGGTCATGTTGACGACCGCGCGCAGCTCGCCCGTGAGGGAGACGCCGGGGTCGCTGTAGAAGCTCGCGTTCTCCGCGGCGACCACCGCGTTCCGCATCGGGACGGGGATCTGGGACAGCGGCACGATCTGCCGGTTCACCGCTCCCACGGCCGTCATCTGGCTGCCGTCGGCCCAGTAGTAGACGTTGGCCTCCTGCCGGGCCGCCGCGAGTTCGTTCGGTATGGAGACCTGCGCGTACCCGTAGGCGAAGAGCCCGCACAGGGCGCCGACGGAGAGCAGGAAGCCGCCGAGCAGCAGCCGCCAGGACGGCAGCCAGCGGCGGAGGCCCCTTCTGTCGCGGCGCGGGTAGTCGATCGGGCGTCTGCGGCCGGAGCGGGTGGCACGGTGGGTTCGCTCCGAGGGCGAGGGCTTGCGCATCGCAGGCTTACGCATCGTGGGGGACTCCTTGTTCACCGCAACTGCCAATGGCCGGCCGCCGACTACCGGCTACCGAGGGGGCGTTGTGAGGTGATCGAGGCTGGAGGAGTCAGGTGACCGGACCTGGCCCGAAAGGTCACGAGACCGTAACGGGCTGCCCGAAGAGGCAAGTCCGGGTGATCGTCCACCAACAGCGGTCCGTATACGGATACTTGTGCGCATGCCACGTGTCCTGCTGATCGAAGACGACCGCGCGGTACGCGAAGGTGTCCAACTCGCCTTGCGCCGCCAGGGACATGAGGTCGCCGCCGCCGCGACCGGCGAGGACGGGCTCGGCCTCTTACGGTCCCACGGGGCGGACGTGGTGGTCCTCGACCTGATGCTGCCCGGTGTGTCGGGGCTGGAGGTCTGCCGCCGGATCCGCGCCGACGACAACCAGATCCCGATCATCATGGCGACCGCCCGGGGCGACGACGTGGACATCGTGGTCGGCCTCGAAGCGGGAGCCGACGACTACGTTGTCAAACCCGTCCGGGCCAGGGTCCTCGAAGCGCGGATCCGTGCCTTGCTGCGACGTGTGGGCGCGTCCCCCGACGGGGCCCTGCCGAAGATCGAGACCCACGGTGAACTCACCGTCGACCGCACCGCGTTGACCGTCAGCAGCGAGGGCGTGCCGATCGCCCTCGCCCCCTCCGAGCTGCGCCTCCTGCTGACCCTGTCCGCCTCCCCTGGCCAGGTCTTCAGCCGGCAGCAACTGCTGGAGTCGGTGTGGGAGCACAACTACCACGCGGATGCCCGCCTGGTGGACGCCTGCGTCAAGCGCCTGCGCACCAAGATGGGCGAACCCCCGGGACAGCCGCGGTACGTCCACACCGTGCGGGGCTTCGGCTACCGATTCAAGGACGCCCGCTGAAAGCCCCGTTGAAGGCCCTGCCGAAAACCCCGGGGAGGGCCCCGAGAAGGGCCGGCCGTGCCGCGCCCCGGGTGCGCGGGCTCTCGCGGCTGCGCGGCGTGCGGGTCCGGCTGGTGCTGGCCTTCGCTCTCGTGGCGGTCGGTGCGACCCTCTCCACCGGTGCGCTGACGTTCCGGGAGGCGCGTACGGGCGTGCTCCAGCAGAGTCAGGACGCGGTGATCCGGCAGTTCCGCGACCATGTGAACACCGTCGTGGCCGAGTACCGGCTTCCCCTGAGCGCCGCCCAACTGCGGTCGTTCGCCGCCGCCGTGGGCAGGTCCGAGCCCACCCAGGGCTGGCGGGTGCTGGCCACCTACCGCGGTCTGAGCGCCACCTCCACGCCCGAGGACCCGTTCACCGAGCTGACCCCCGGGATGCGGAAGGCCGTGGCCACCCACTCCTCCTCGGTCTTCCAGCGGGTAACGGCTCACGGCCGCCCGGCACTTGTCGTCGGTCTGCCGGTCCCCTTCCAGGATCCACCGTGGGCCATGTCCGGCCAGTCGGGACTGGCCGTCTTCCTGACGGTCCCCCAGGCCGCCGAACAGCGCTCCATCGACGCCCTGGTCGGCTCCGTCGAGCGGGCCTCGGTGCCCGCCCTGGTCCTGGCCGTGCTGCTCGCCCTCCTCGCCGCGCGCGGAGTGCTGCGCCCGGTACGCGCGCTGCGTGACGCCACCCGCTCCATCGCCGAAGGACATCTGGACACCCGGCTCACCGTCGACGGCTCCGACGAACTCGCCGATCTCTCCCACACGTTCAACGAGACCGCCGCCGCACTGGAGGGGTCGGTCGCCGAACTGCGCCGGATGGAGACCCGCGCCCGCCGCTTCGCCGCCGACGTCTCCCACGAACTGCGCACCCCGCTGGCCGCCATGTCGGCGGTCACCGACATCCTCGACGAGGACGCCGCCCGCCTCGACCCGGACACCGCCACCGCCGTACGGCTGATCAGCCAGGAGACCGTCAAACTGGCCCACCTGGTCGACGACTTGATGGAGATGTCCCGCTTCGACGCGGGCGCGGCCACCCTGCACCTGGACCGGATCGACCTCACCGAGTCCCTCCGCAGCACCCTCGCCTCCCGCGGCTGGCTGCACACCGTGCAGGCCCAACTGCCCCCGCCCGGCACGCTCCACGGCCTTCTCGACCCCCGCCGCCTCGACGTCGTCGTCGCCAACCTCGTCGCCAACGCCCTGCGCCACGGCGAACCCCCCGTACATCTGCGGCTGTTCGCGTACGACCGGCCGGGTGCCGGACCGTGGGCGGTCATCGAGGTGCTGGACAGCGGTCCCGGCATCCCCGAGGACGTCCTGCCCCTGATCTTCGACCGCTTCTACAAGACCGACACCGCGCGCACCAGAACCGAGGGCAGCGGCCTCGGCCTCGCCATCACCACCGAGAACGTCCGCCTCCACCACGGCACCGTGCACGCCGCGAACCATCCGGACGGCGGCGCCCTCTTCACCGTAGAACTGCCCCTTTCTCAGGACGAGTTGACCTCTGAGCCGACAGAAGAGAGCCCGTTGTCATGACGTCCTTGAAGACTGTCGGGGGCCGGGCCGGATGGGGTGCCGCCGTGTTGCTGCTGCTGGCCGGGTGCGGGGTGCCCGCGAGCGGGGTGGTGCCGGCGGGGGAGTCCGCCACCGGGATCGGGCGGAACACGGTGCTCTACTTCGTCCGCGGCGGCGGACTGACGGCGCTGCCCGACGACAGCGGTCAGGACACCGATCTCAAGCCCGTGCTGGAGGTCCGGGAGCGGCGTGCCGACGCGGTGCGGTTCGACGTGGAGCTGGCCGTGTGGCTGCTGTCCGCCGGTCCGGGGCCGGGCTATCGGTCCAGGGGGGTGACCAGTGAGTTTCCGTCGATCCAGTCGGGGAGACCGGCCGTCAGTGTCGTGGGCAGTGCGGTGACGGTCGAACTGCCCTCGCTCAAGGAGCCGTTGACCGCGCTCGCCGCCCGCCAGCTGTTCTGCACCGCGGCCGACGCCTTCCTCACCGTCAGCCCGGACACCGCACCCGCGGAGGTGACGGTGCGGGTGCCGGGTCGTGCCGTGTGGCGCGCGGACGCCTTCGGCAGGACCTGCGCCTAGGCCAGGATCTGTTCCTGGTTCAGGATCTGTTCCCGGTCGCAGAACCAAGACGAAACGAACCAGGGCCGGTCTCGGGCCGCTGGTCACATGGTCGCCGTACGGACGCACCGGCGACACGAAGGAGAGAACGCTGTGGGTAGGCATGCGCTTCCGCGTGGCAGGAACGCGAAACTCGGCAAGAGCGGCCGGCGGGTGGCCGTGATCGCGGTTCCGGTGGTGGCCGCGATGACGATGACCGCCACCTCCGCGTCGGCGACGAGCGCGCTGACGCCCGCCGACAAGGCGCTGGCCGGCAAGCTCGACCAGCGCATCGGCACCGCCGAGTTGGGCACCGACGCGGGCGGTGAGGTCCGGGACGTCGCCTCGGGGCAGAAGGTGTGGTCCAAGAACCCCACGAAGGCGCTGATGCCCGCGTCCACCGACAAGCTGGCCACCGCGGTCGCCGCGCTCACCGTGCTGGGCCCCGGCCACACCGTGCAGACGAAGGCCGTCTACCGGTCCGGCACCGTGTACCTGGTCGGCGGCGGCGACCAGCAGCTCAGCTCCGCCGACCTGAAGAGCCTCGCCACCGCCGCCGCCAAGTCCCTGAAGGCCAAGGGCCTGCACTCGGTAAGGCTGATGATCGACGACCACCTCTTCGCCGCCCCCAGCCTCGCCACCGGCTGGAACAGCGGCTACTACCCGGACACCGTCGCCCCGGTCCGGGCCCTGCGCGTCGAGGGCGACAACACCGCGGACACCGCGCTCACCGCCACCAAGTACTTCGCCCGGCAACTCGCCGCCCAGGGCGTCACGGTGGGCACACCCGCGCGCGCCAAGGCCCCGGCGGGCACCACGGTCGTGGCGACCCACACCTCCAAGCCGCTGTCGACGACGGTGGAGTACATGCTCAAGCACAGCGACAACGACATCGCCGAAGGCCTGCT
This sequence comes from Streptomyces sp. NPDC101776, assembly GCF_044766845.1. Classification (NCBI taxonomy): domain Bacteria; kingdom Bacillati; phylum Actinomycetota; class Actinomycetes; order Kitasatosporales; family Streptomycetaceae; genus Streptomyces; species Streptomyces sp. NPDC101776. The sequence continues at coordinate 564,058 of NZ_JBIWMV010000004.1, forward strand.
GCGGCTCACCGCGCTCGGCCAGGGCCGGGCCGCCACCTTCGCGGGCGGCGCCGCCGCGGTGCACGCCGTCCTCGTCCAGTACGGCATCCCGCTCACCGGCGTGAAGGAGTACGACGGCAGCGGCCTCTCCCGCAGCGACCGGATGACCGCCGACGCCCTCTCCGCCATCGCCGCCCTCGCCGTCGACACCCACCACCAGGCCAAACTGTGGCCGATCCTGGCCGGCCTCCCGGTCGCCGGCGTCGACGGCACCCTCAGCACCTCCTACGGCCGCTTCACCAGCGCCCCCGCCTCCTGCGCCGTGGGGAAGGTCGACGCCAAGACCGGCACCCTGAGCGATGTCTCCGCCCTGGCCGGGGTCGCCAAGGGCGCGGACGGCCGCTGGAAGAGCTTCGCGTTCGTCGAGAACGGCACGGCACCGACGGCCGCCGTCACCCAGGGCCTGGACGGGCTCGCGGCGACGGTCGAGGGCTGCTGGTAGCGACCGCCCCCTCCGAGCGCGTCCGTGGAGCCCCGGCGGGAGTCAGGGCGGTTTCTAGGGGGCGCCGTCCCCCACGTGCAGCACGATCTTGCCGCGCCGGTGCTCCTTGGCGAGTGCCTCGTACGCGGCCCGGGTCTCGGCCAGCGGGACGACCCGGTCCACCGCCGGAGCGAGCTGGCCGTCGTCGATCAGCCCGGTGACGGCCTCCAGGCCGGCGCGGTCCGGTTCGACGACGAAGAAGACACCGCGTGCGGTGGCGTCGGTGCTCGCGCCGGGATCCGGGGGCCGCACGATGCTGACGAGGGTGCCGCCCGGGCGCAGTACGGCCCATGAGCGGGACTGGGTCTCGCCGCCGACCGCGTCGAACACGACGTCCACATCGGCTACTTGGTCCTCGAACCGCTCGGTGCTGTAGTCGACGACCCGGTCGGCGCCGAGCCGGGTGACGAACTCGCGGTCCTGCGGCAGGGCGGTGGCCGTCACCCGGGCGCCCAGGGCCTTCGCGATCTGGACGGCGAAGGAACCGACGCCCCCGGCGCCGCCCTGGACCAGCACCTGCTGCCCGGACGCCAGCGCCGCGTGCCCGACCAGCCCCTGCCAGGCCGTGAGCGCCGCGAGGGGGACGGCCGCCGCGCTGTCGTGGTCCAGCCGGGTGGGCTTGGCGGCGAGGACGTCCGCGGGGACGGCGACGTACTCGGCGGCGGCTCCGTCGCGGGTGAAGGGGATCAGGCCGTAGACCTCGTCCCCTACGGACAGTTCCGTGACACCGGGACCGAGCGCGGCCACCACTCCCGAGACCTCGTGGGAGGGCACGACCGGCGTGCGGTCGCGCCCCGACCCGTCGAGACGGTCGGTCCAACTGGCGTCCCAGTCGAGTTCGCCGGAGGTGATGGACGCGGCGCGCACCGCGAGCAGGACCTCGCCGGGGGCCGGTTCGGGACGCGGGGCGGACTCGTACGTCAACTGCTCGGGTCCGCCTCGTTCGTGGGCCCGTACGGCACGCATGGTGTTCGTGGTGCTCATGGTTCGGTCACTCCTCGGGTGGGGGCACGCTCCGGGGTGCCTGGGGTTTCCTGCCGCCTTCGCGGCGCTGTGGTCGATGACCGCCGGGTCGGGGAGCGCCGCGTCGACCGCGCCGATGTTCACGATCGGGTCCCGTCCCGGGCGGGCATCACCGCGCGCGACGAGCCGACCGCCTCGACACGAGCATGCGCCCGCCGCGCCGTGAACGGCCGGCCTGTTGGCCGAATGGCCCCGTCGTCGAGCGTGACCAGGTCCCGGCCCGGGATCGGCTTCCGCGCGGCCGTACGCCTACTTGCCGAGCAGGTGGATGCCGAGGGCGAGCGCGCCGCCGCCGAGGAGGTGCAGGACTCCCAGCACCTTGAGGCCCTCCACCCCTGCCGGAGGACTGCCGTAGACGCGCGGCGCCCTGTTCCGCCGTGTGCGTATCGCCTTCGTGTGGAGGAGGGTCGCCAACCCCTTGAAGTCGGTGACGGCGATGATCCCTCCGGACATCAGGGCGACGCCCACGAAGACGAAGAGGACGGCACCGGCCGTGCTGGGAGGGGCACTTGGCGGAGCCGAGGCGGCGAGATCGGCGAGGGTCGTCACGGCGACCATCGTGGGGTGGCGCGATGGAGCGGTCAACGGTCGGACCCGGGCCGGGGCCGACATCGAACGCGGTCTTTACGCCCGCTCGTCGCGCAGAGCGGCTCGTCGGCCCGGACCGGCCGGGCGCGGGGCCGTCATGTCCAGCAGGAGCAGGGCGTCGTGGTCGGGACTGCCGGGCTCGGCGGTGTAGACGCCGATGCGGTGGCCGGGGGTGCCCTCGATGTGCAGGGACTGGGAGGTGAGGGTGAGCGTGCCGACGTGGGGGTGGCGGAAGGTCTTGTGGGCGGGCTTGCGCCCGGTGACCTCGTAGCGCTCCCAGAGTCCGGCGAAGTCGGGGCTCTTGAGGAGGAGTTCGCCGACGAGGTTGGTGAGGTCGGGGGCGTCGGGGGCCGTGCCGGCGATGGCGCGGAGGCGGGCGACGCAGGTGGCGATCTGCCGTTCCCAGTCCTCGAAGAGGTCGCGGGCCGCGGGGTGCAGGAAGAAGTAGCGGGCCAGGTTGCGCTGCTTGACGGGCCAGTCGTCCAGGCCCGCGTAGAGGGCGATCCCGCCGGGGTTCCAGGCGAGCAGGTCCAGGCTGCGGCTGATGACGTACGCCGGGTTCGGGCGGAGCGATTCCAGCAGCAGCTTGAGATGCGGGCGCACCGTGCGGCTGGGCACGGGCGGCGGCTCGGGGGCGTAGCGGGCGGCCCGGGCGGCGAGTTCGCGCAGATGCTGGTGCTGCTGGTCGTCCATGTGCAGGGCGCGGGCGAGCGAGTCGAGGACGGCGGGGCTGGGGCGGGTCTCCCTGCCGCGTTCCAGGCGCACGTAGTAGTCGATGCTGATGCCGGCGAGGGTGGCCAGCTCCTCGCGGCGCAGCCCGGGGGTGCGCCGGATACCGGTGCCGACGGTGAGGCGAACGTGTCCGGGGCTGGTCTGGGTGCGGCGGGCGCGGAGATAGCGGCCCAGCTCGGCGCCCTCGCTGTGCGCGCTCTCGGTTGCCATGCCCCCAGTCTCGCCCGCTGCCCGTGTGCCGCGCAGGGGAGAGGGGGGCCCTGTCGTTACCCCTGAAGAGCCCGCCCTGCCACACCGTCGCGATCCGGGCGAAGGTGAGGGGGAAGCACGCCGACACCCCGCCCCCGGGCACGATCCGCCGTGCCCGGCGAGAGTGGGGGGACCCGGCGCCGCAACCAACCGGAGAGGGCGAGATGCGCTACATCAAACTGCGTGACCTGGAAGTTTCCCGGATCGGCCTCGGCGCGATGGGCATGTCCCACGGCTACACCGGCTCCGGCACCGACGACGCGGAGTCGATCAGGACCGTGCACCGGGCGCTGGAACTGGGCGTCACGCTCATCGACACGGCCGAGATCTACGGCCCATACACCAACGAGGAGCTGATCGGCCGGGCGCTGAAGGGCCGTAGGGACAAGGTGGTGCTGGCCACGAAGTTCGGGCTCGTCTCGCACGCCGGTGCGGGCGCCTGGAACCAGGACTCCGGCCGCGCCAACATCCGTACCGCCGTCGAGGGCTCCCTGAAGCGGCTGGGCACCGATCACATCGACCTGTACTACCAGCACCGCGTCGACCCGAACACGCCGATCGAGGAGACCGCGGGCGCGGTGGGCGAGCTGATCGCCGAGGGCAAGGTGCGCGCGTTCGGCCTCTCGGAGGCGGGCCCGGACACGATCCGCCGCGCGCACGCCGTCCAGCCGGTCAGCGCGGTGCAGTCGGAGTACTCCCTGTGGACCCGGGGGATCGAGGACCGGGTCCTGCCCGTCCTGCGGGAGCTGAACATCGGCCTGGTGCCGTTCTCCCCGCTGGGCCGCGGCTTCCTGACGGGCGCCATCCGCTCCACCGACCAGTTCGACGACTCCGACTTCCGGCGCGACAACCCGCGCTTCACCGGCGAGAACTTCGGACGCAACCTCGCGCTCGCCGACGAGGTCAAGGCCCTGGCCGGCGAGGTCGGCGCCACCCCCGCCCAGGTCGCGCTGGCCTGGCTGCTCGCCCAGGGCGACGACATCGCCCCGATCCCCGGCACCAAGCGCGTCGGCCGCGTCGAGGAGAACACCGCCGCCGACGCCGTCACCCTCACCGGCGAGCAGCTCGACAAGCTCGGCAGCCTGCCGCCCGCCGCGGGCGACACCCACACCGAGGCCCAGGCACGGATGCTCGAACGCTGATCGTCCGCCCACTATCTGGAGTAAGCATGCGTGCAGCAGTGATGTACGGAGCCGGAGACGTCCGCGTCGAGAACCGGCCCGACCCGAAGATCGTCCGGCCCGCCGACGCCGTGGTCCGCGTCGTCGCCTCCTGTGTGTGCGGCAGCGACCTGTGGCCCTACGCGTCGATGCCCGGCACCGACACCGGCCGCCCCATGGGACACGAGTTCCTCGGCGTCGTGGAGGAGACCGGCGCGGATGTCACCGGCTTGAAGACCGGTGACCTGGTCGTCGCGCCCTTCACCTACAGCGACAACACCTGCGACTACTGCGCCCGGGGCCTGCACACCTCGTGCCGCAACGGCGGCCGCTACGGCTTCGCGGGCGTCGACGGCGGACAGGGCGAGGCCGTCCGCGTCCCGTACGCCGACGGCACCCTGGTGAAGCTGCCGGTGGCCGCCGACTCCACCCTCCTGCCGTCCCTGCTGGCCCTGTCGGACGTGATGACGACCGGCCACCACGGCGCGGTCACCGCAGGCGTCGGCCGGGGCGACACGGTGCTCGTCGTCGGCGACGGCGCGGTCGGCCTGTGCGCGGTGATCGCCGCCGCGCGGCTGGGCGCCGAGCGGATCCTGCTCGCGGGCCGCCACGAGGCGCGCACCGGCCTGGGCCGTGAGTTCGGGGCCACCGACGTCGTCGCCGAGCGCGGCGAGGAGGGCGTCGCGCGCATCCGCGAGCTGACCGGCGGCGGCGTGGACAAGGTGATCGAGGCGGTCGGCACCCGCCCGAGTCTGGACACCGCCCTCGGCGCGGTCCGGGACGGCGGCACCATCAGCCGGCTCGGCTTCCCGCAGTACGAGGAGGGTCCCATCGGCCCGGCCGTCTTCAGGCGCAACATCACCCTGACCGGCGGCGTCAGCCCCGCCCGCGCCTACATCGAGCACCTGCTGCCCGCCGTCCTGGACGGCACCATCACCCCCGGCCGCGTCTTCGACCGGACCTTCGCCCTCGACGGGACACCGGACGCCTACCGGGCGATGGCCGACCGCGAGGTCCTCAAGGCCCTCATCACCCCCTGAACACCCCAACTCACCTTCCAGGAAAGGGGCATCCCCCATGCAGTACGTCACGCTGAACAACGGTGTGGAGATGCCGATCCTCGGCTTCGGCGTCTACCAGATCCCCGCCGAGGACACCGAACGCGCCGTCTCCGACGCCCTCGCCGCCGGCTACCGCCTCCTCGACACCGCCGCCGCCTACGGCAACGAGGAGGCCGTAGGCAGGGCGATCAGGTCGAGCGGCATCCCGCGCGCGGACCTCTTCGTCACCACCAAGCTGTGGGTCCAGGACGCCCCGGCCGAGGACAACACCCGCCGCGCCTTCGGGACTTCGCTCGACAAGCTGGGCCTGGACCACCTCGACCTCTACCTGATGCACCAGCCGTTCGGCGACGTCTACGGCCAGTGGCGCGCGATGGAGGCCCTCGGCCGCGAGGGTCTGGCCAGGGCGATCGGCGTCGCCAACTTCTACCCCGACCGGCTGCTCGACCTGATCGCCAACAACGAGATCACCCCGGCGGTCAACCAGATCGAGACCCACCCGTTCTTCCAACGCGCCGACTACCAGGCCCTGATGAGCGAACACGGGGTGCGGATCCAGTCCTGGGGCGGCTTCGCCGAGGGCAGGAACGACCTGTTCACCGACCCGCTGCTGACCGGGATCGGCCAGGCGCACGGCAAGTCGGTCGCGCAGGTCGTGCTGCGCTGGCTCGTCCAGCGCGGGGTCGTCGCCATCCCCAAGTCCGTACGGCCCGAACGGATGGCGGAGAACATCGACGTCTTCGGCTTCGAGCTCACCGACGACCAGATGACGCGGATCGCCACCCTGGACACCGGCGACTCACTGTTCTTCGACCACCACGACCCGGAGGTCGTCACCTGGCTGGCCAAGCGCCGGCTCGACGCCTGACGCTTCGGTTCGGGGGCGGTCGTGTCCGACGTCTGACGCTTCGGTTCGGAACGGTCGTGTCGACGCATGCCCCCGGTCCGGAAACGGCCGTGTCGGCAGGACAACGGTGCGGTTCAGCGCACCTGGGTCCCGCCCCCGGCGCCGGTCTTGACCGTGCTGGCCGGGAGGGGAAGCGGGCCCGCCCGGTACGCTAAAACCTGACATAAATGTGAGATGCAAGTCCTGAGCCCACGTCATCGTCGGGAGAGTGAGATGCGGATCGGCGAACTCGCGGCGCGCAGCGGAGTGAGTGTCCGTTCGCTGCGCTACTACGAGGAGCAGGGACTGCTGGTCAGCACCCGCAGCGGCGGCGGGCAGCGGCACTTCACGCACGAGGACATCGATCGGGTCGACTTCATCCAGCGCCTGTACGTGGCCGGGCTGTCCAGCCGCACCATCCTCGAACTGATGCCGTGCCGCGACGCGCCCAGCGACGAGAACTCCGAGTCCGCGCTGGAACGCATGGCCCAGGAGCGCGACCGGCTCTCCCACCACATCGAGGAGCTGCTGAACACCCGCGACGCGCTCGACGGCCTGATGGTCGCGGCCCGAGCCGACCGAGACGACCGCCGAACCGCCGCGTGAGCAGCCTCTGACGGGGCTGGGTCTGGGTCTAGGTCTGGGGCTGGTTCTGGGTCTAGGTTTCCGTCTCCGTCTCCGTCTCCGTCTCCGTCTCCTCGACGTCGACGCCGACGCCGACGCCCGACCGTCATGCCGCCCGGACCGCCACGAACTGGCGGAGCTACCTGTACCTGACCTGATCCCGCCGGCCCGTCGGCCCGCCGGATCAGGTTCGGCCGTGTGGCATGCGGACGTATCCGGATCGTCCCGGCCGGTCAGGTGGGCCCGGCAGGGCTCCGGGAGAAGGCCGTGTCGCCGGCCGTCGCCACGATCGCGTCCCTGACGAGCAGCACGCGTGGCGGGTAGCTCTGCACCTTGTCCCCGGGGTCGTCCAGCGCGGAGGTGCGCCAGACCTCCGCTCCGGTACGGCTGTCCAGCGCCAGCAGACGGCCGAAGCGGTTGGAGAAATAGACCCGCTTGTACGGCGCCGACACCGCGGGCGCGGACAGACTCTCCATGTCCGTCGCCTTCTGCCAGAGCTGTCTGCCGCTGTCCGCCGACACCGCGGTGACCGACCCGTCGGACCGGACGAAGTAGACGACACCGTCCACAAGGGTGGCCGCGCCGGTCAGCGGACGCGCCAGCGGTATCCGCCTGACCTGCCCGGTTTCCGGGACCACCCGCAACAGCGCGTTGTACGGCCGTTCGTACCCGGCCTCGTACACGTCCTTCGCGGTCTGCGGGGCGAGGAACAGGGGCTGCCCGCCGACAGCGCCGAGCGCTTCCGCCTTCTTGGGCAGCGTGGCCGTCGCGGTCAGGCTGTCGGGTCCGAGCCTCATCAGCTCGACCGGGGCCTGGCCGGGCTCGTTGCCCTTCGAGCACAGGGCGTAGGTGACGCCTCCCGGTGCCGACGGAGTGCAGTACTCGTCCAGCGAGGGCGCCTGCCACAGTTCCTTGCCCGAAGGGCCGTAGGCCACGAACGACGCGTAGTCGGGAGACAGGGTCAGCAGTCCGCCGTCGTACAGGACCGCGTCCTCGGACTTGTTGATGTCGCGCTGCCAGCGCCGCTGCCCGGTGTTGGCGTCGACAGCCACCACGCGCCTGGTCCTGTCGTCCGGATCCTCGTACACGTAGACCAGCCCGTCGCGAACGCCGATCGGCTGCGCCCCCTGCGGGCGGGTGCCGATCCGCCACCGGGTGCGGCCGGAGGCCGCGTCGACCCTGGCGGCCGTGAAACCCGTACCGCCGCAGAACAGGGCGCTTCCCTCCGCCACGCATCCAGGGCCGTTGTAGTCGAGAGGGACGCCTTTCACGGCGTAGCGCAAATTCGTCTGCCACGGCCGCCAGCCGGCGGGCAGTGACGCGGCCTGGGTGGTGGACGTGGACGTGGCCGTGGTGGTGCCGGTGCTGGTCCTGGTGTCCGAATCGGACACGAAGACAGCCACTCCGATGCACAGCCCCGTGACGGCCAGCGCCGCACCGAGGCCGGTGAGCAGCAACCGGGCCCGGCGTCGCCTGCCGGTGCCGGTACCGGTCGCGGCGGTGGCGGCCGTGTTCCGAGGAGTGGGGCCGCGCGGGGGTCTCACGGACTGCCCGGTCCTCGGGGACCCGGTGGTGTCGGATTCCGGCAGCGCCTGGAGCATGCGGTGTATGTCCGTCAGTTCCGGCCGTGCGGCCGGGTCCTTGTCCAGGCAGCGTTCGACAATGCCGAGGAGCGCTTCGGGCACGCCGTCGAGGTCAGGGGTCCCGAACACCACCTGATAGCCGGTTATGTACGGGCTGTCGGCGTCGAACGGTCCCGTGCCGACGGCCGCGAACACCAGCAGCGACCCCAGCGAGAACACGTCCGAGGCCGGTGTGACGTTCCGGGGAGAGGCCACTTGCTCCGGTGACATGAAGGGCGGAGTGCCGATCATCCGCCCGGTGGTGGTGAGGCTCTGGTGGTCGGACGCCCGCGATATGCCGAAGTCGATGACCCGCGGCCCGTCCTCGGTGATCAGGACGTTGCCCGGTTTGAGGTCCCGGTGCACCAGGCCCGCCCGCCGGATGTCGCGCAGCGCCTCGGTGAGCCCCAGCCCCAGCGCGCGCAGTTCCCGCAGACTCAACGGGCCGTCCTGCTGGACGACTTCGGAGAGGTTGAGCCCCGGCACGTAGAGCGTCGCCATCCACGGCTGGTCCGCGTCCGGGTCGGCGTCCACGACGGGCGCGGTGAAGGCGCCGCTCACTCTGCGCGCCGCCTCGATCTCCTGCCGGAAGCGCGTCCGGAACTCCTCCTCCTGGGCATACGGCCCGCGCACGACCTTGACCGCGACCTGCCGTCCCGAAGGGGAGACTCCCAGATAGACGACCCCCATGCCGCCCGCCCCGAGCCGACCGAGAAGGGTGTAGCCACCTATGGACTCCGGATCCCCGGTACTCAGGGGCGTCATCGCCGATCATCCTTCCCAGGACCTGCCTGCCTGCCTCAAGGGGATCAGAGTAGGGCCTGGGCCGTGGGCCGGGTCGCCGTCCGGACCAGGGCTCAACTCCCGGCGGCCCAAGCCGATGTCGATGTCGATGCCGAAGTCGATGCCGAAGGCGAGCCGATGTCGATGTGCGCCGTTCCTCCGCTCCGCTGTCCTGCCGATGCTCCGAATCGGACTGGACGACAAACAACCCCCAGGCCGCTGACCTGCGGGCAAATTCTGGAGCGGGTGGCGAGAATCGAACTCGCACTCTCAGCTTGGGAAGCGACGGCGCTTGGGAAGCCGGAACGCCTCTGACCTGGTCATACGTACACTGGAATGGCGGCGGAGAGTGCACGATCGCACGGTAGTCGACCGTGGTTTACCGGTCCTACGGGCACGCCATGGGCACGGAGTCGGCCGGAAGGTGTGGTTGCGGGGGCACACGGAGCAGGTCCCAGCGGCGGCCGAACAACTCGGGACGGAGCCGGCTCGGAGCGACTTCCGCAACGCGGGCCTGCTCGGGGGCGGCAGGGGGTGACTGAAGACCGGAAGGATGCGACGGCCCACGGGCATGACGATCTCATCGACTCTGGCCAAGCCTCGTTTCCGAGTGCTTTGGACCTGGATGAGGGTCTTGGTCCGACGGATCGCTCGCTGTCCTCGGCGTCGACGGCTACAGGTCCGCCGACGCGCCTGCGGGATCACGGGATCAGGCATGCCCTCCTCGGCATCGAAGGTGATGATCGGTTCGTCGCAGGTGAGCAGGGATCCGTCGGTCAGCTCGATCACCGAGGAGGAGCAGACAGGTGTCACCGCCGGCAGGTCGATGTCGGCGAGCACCACTCGAGCTTCCGCCTCGTAAGGGCTTGGGCCTTCCCCCGCCCGGTACCCCCTGCCATCGGCACCGGCCGGTGTGCTGCCTTTGGCCGACGGTCCGGGGTCGCATGCACGGGTGCCGGCACGGTCAGTCCGTGGTGAAGCTGGACAGCAACCCAGCGGGGTAGCGGCTGCCTGCCGAGCCGTGGGGAAGGATCTCGGTGATGCGGGCCAGATCGGCGGCGGAGAGCTGGACGTCGACGGCGCCGGCGTTCTCCTCGAGGCGCTTGGTGCTGCGGGTGCCGGGAATGGGCGCGACGTCCTGGCCCTGGGCGAGGAGCCAGGCCAGCGCGAGCTGGGCGGTGGTGATGCCCAAGGCGCCGGCCAGCTTCTTGAGCTGTTGGATGGCGTGCACGTTGTACGTGTAGTTCTCGCCCTGCCAGCGCTCGTCCCAGCTGCGCATGTCGTCCGCCGGGTACTCGCTCGCGGGCTTGACCTGGCCGGTGAGGAAGCCGCGGCCGAGCGGGGAGTAGGGCACCAGGCCGATGCCGAGTTCCCGCAGGACGGGAAGGATCTTCTCCTCGACCTCCCGCTCGAAGAGCGAGTACTCGTACTGGAACACGGAGACCGGGGTGACGGCGTGGGCGCGGCGGATGTACTGGGGGCCGACGTTGCTCAGGCCGAAGTACTTCACCTTGCCCTCGGCGATCAGTTCGCCGACCACGCCGGCGACCTCCTCGACCGGAACGTCGGGGTCGGAGATGTGCTGGTAGAAGAGGTCGATGTGGTCGCTCCGCAGGTAGCGCAGGCTGTTCTCGGCGACCTTGCGGATGTTTTCCGGGCGGCTGTCGAAGCCGGGGCTGTGCAGCGGGGCGGTCATGTCGAAGCCGAACTTGGTGGCGAGGACGACCTCGTCGCGGAAGTCCTTGACCGCGTTGCCCAGGAGGATCTCGTTGCTGCCGGTCCCGGCGCCGTACAGCTCGGCGGTGTCGAAGAAGTCGATCCCGAGTTCGTGGGCGCGGCGGATGGTCGCGATGCCCTCGTCGTCGTTCGAGGCGCCGTAGGCCATGGACATGCCCATGATGCCCAGGCCGAGCGCCGAGACGCGCAGACCCTGAGAGCCGAGGTTGCGGTGCTGCATGAGTTCACTCCTCAGTGTGTCGTCGGCTTCACCCGCAGAGGTCAAACCGAACTGTTCCGTTTGACTCTACGCGCCGATCGCCCGGATGCCAAACCAAACGGTTCGGTGTTCTATCCTGGGGTCATGTCCCAGTCCCGCGACTCCGGCCAGACCGCAGCGCCCGCAGCAGCAGCCGGCGGCGACACCACGCGCGAGCGCGTTCTTACCGCTGCCATGGAGGAGTTCGCCCGCCACGGCATCGCCGGCGCCCGCGTGGACCGCATCGCCAAACTCGCCAGGACCAGCAAGGAACGCGTCTACGCCTACTTCCGCAGCAAGGACGCGCTCTATGCCGACGTCGCCGCACAGGAGCACGCCGTCATCGCCGAGGCCACCCAACTGGACCCGTCCGACCTCCCCGGCTACGCGGGCCGCCTGTTCGACTACTTCGTCGCCCGTCCGGACCACCACCGCCTGATCACCTGGGGCCGCCTCGAACTGCCGGGCACCACAGCCGTTGCCGACGATCACGCCCAAGCGTTGATCGCCCGCAAAATCGGCCTGCTCCGCCAGGCGCAGCAGGCCGGACAGCTCGACTCCGCCTGGGACCCGGCCGACGTCCTCGCCCTGGTCAACCAGATCGCCACCACCTGGGCGGCACAGCCCGAGCACAGCGAGGCCGCCAGCGCACACGCCGAGGACCCCACCACCGCCGCCCGCCGCGCCGCGGTGGTGACCGCCGTCGAACGCCTTTTCCCCCAAGCACGCTGACGTGCCACCACTCGTAAGCCGCCCGATCGTCCATGGTCGCGTCGCGCCGGTCGCACCGACCTCGCCCGAACCACAGGAAGTAGAAGTAGGTACGCAGGTCCCGGGCATGCGCGGCCTGCGCGTTCCACGGTGAAGATGCCGGCCGCACCGAGAAGCAGCGGTTCGACGCCACGTCGTACTTGCCCGCGGGGCTGATCAGAGACGGCTGTCCCTCGGGTACGCCCAGTTCGTCCGGACGCTGCTCCAGACCGGCGAACAGGGCCCTGAACTCCCGCATGAGCGGCGTCACTTCCCGCGGCCGCACCAGGTCCCGGCGAGTGGGGTGCACCCGCCAACCGGTGATCGACATGATGCTGGACGATGGTCCGTGGACAGCTCAACAGCGCATAACCGGAGATCGTCAACCGAAAAGAGGAGGGGGAAGGGTCGGGGCCTCGCCGGCCGTGAAGGCGGCCGGGGTGAGGCCGGTGCGGTCGCGGAAGAAGCGGCCGAAGTTCGCGGGGTCGGTGAAGCCGAGGTGGACGGCCACGGCCCGGGCATCCCACTGGGCAGCTCCCAGCAGGCGCCGGGCTTCCAGGAGGCGCCGCTCGTCGATGAGTTCACGTACCCCCTTGCCGGTGGCGTCCCGGGCGGCGCGGCTCAGGGTGCGGACCGAGCAGCCGAGCAACTCGGCGTAGTCCGCGGCTTGGTGCAGCTCGCGAAAGCGCAGCTCCAGGACGTCCAGGAAGCGTCTGTACCTGTCGGCGCGGCCGGTGCCGTTGGTGGCCGTGCCGGTGGGGGTGATGTCCGGGGAGTTGGCCAGGCGCAGCAGCAGTGATTCGAGGAGGCTGCGCCGCAGGGCGTGGTGGATGCCGAGGGGGCGGCGTCCCAGTGCGCGGTGTTCGTCCAGGAGCTGGACTGCTGTCTGCTGGAGCCAGGCGGTGTCGTCGGGGTGCGGGGTGAGCACGGCGGGGGCCTCGTGTGCCGTGAGCGGGGCCAGGAGGCGGGCGAGGTCGGGCCGCAGTACGTCCGGTTCGAACAGGATGAACAAGCCGCGGGCGGCACCGGGCGGATGCCAGCACTGCGCGTGTCCGGGACGCACCCACAGCCACTGGCCGGGAGCGACGGTCCGCGTGACGTGGTCGACGTCGTGCCGCAACTCACCCTCGGTGACCGCGATGAGGTAGTGGAAGGTGGCACGGCCCGGACGGGGCGGGTTCCACGGCCAGTCGTCGTGCTCGGCGAAGAAGTCCTCGACGGTGCTCACCTCAAGGCCGTACGGGGTACCGACCGGGGGCTGGAAACCGTACAGCGGAACCGCAGCTGGTGCGGCCTGCCCGCTCGGCCCGGAGTGTCGCTTGTCGACCATCACGTGTCCGCAGCCTAGCGCCCGTCCGGTCGGCTGCGGCGGAAGGATGGGACGTGCTACCGCGGCCGCGCGGCGCGCCCTGCGCCTCCTTCGATGCCACAGTCCCGCCCTACCTGAGAAGGCTCACCCCCCTATGAACGGATCGGCCCTGCACCAGACCGCCGCCGACTGCGCGGAGGAACTCCCCGGAGCCCGGCTGGAGCACCCCTTCGGCCCCGACTGGGAGGTCTACAAGGTGCGCGGCAAGGTGTTCATGCTGATGACCGACGTCCCGGGGCGTCCCGTCGTGATCCTCAAGGCGGACCCCGGCGAGGCCGACGCCCTGCGGGAGCAGTACAGCCACATCACGCCCGGGTACCACATGAACAAGAAGCACTGGATCACCCTGGAGAGCGGAGAAGGCGTCGACGAGGAGCTCGTCAGGGAACTCGTCACGGACTCCTACCGGCTGGTCGTCGCCCATCTGCCCAGGGCCGAGCGGCCCGTCGACCCGCGTACCTACGGCACCGGCACGCGGGCGGCCCGGTGAGCGCGGCCGGTGACCGGCTCCAGGACACCGCCCGCCGGGCGGCCCTGGCCCTGCCCGACGTCAGCCACGGATACCCCTTCACCCCGGGACTCGACGTGTACAAGGTCGCGGGCAAGGTGTTCCTGATCGTCACCGACGACCTGGACGAACAGATCATCACCGTCAAGTGCGAGCCCGAGCATGCGCGGGCACTGGAGCGCGGCTGCGCCTCGATCACCCCGGGCCGCTATCTCGACAAGCGCCACTGGATCTCACTGGGGCCGGGACCCGGCATCACCGAGAGGCTGATCACCGACGCGGTCGAGAATTCCTACGACCTGGTCGCCGAGCGGCTGCCGTGACACGACCGTCCCAGTGCCCGATGAGCGCCGCGAGATTCCTGCGGGGTCGCCCGGCCTCGGGAAGAGACCACCACCGTCCGGCGCCCCCGACGACAGCGGCATGGCTTTCGATCCGGTGTCGGCCATCTTCTCCGGCTCGGCGGAACCGCTCCAGGCCGCCGATGGTAAGTGGATCGACTCGCCTCACGGGTGGCGCGGCAATACCGGTCTTAGGGGCACGCTGTGGGCACGGCACTTGCCTAGGGGGAGGTGCCGCGCTGAGGTGGCCCACATTTTGTAGGGGTCGTCCGTGTCGAGGCCGACTGCGCGTGCTGGTGGGCCCCGCAGGTGGCGGCATCCATGGACACCGTGGACCAGTCAACGCGGCCCTGCGCGTCGGCGTCGGCCAGGACGGCCGCGAGGGCCTGCCTAGTGTGCCGTCCGCCGACCTGCGTCTGCGCCTCTCGTAAACGGTCTTCCGCTGCACGGAACGTGCAAGCGAGAACCCTCCACGGCACGCCGGTCCGATTCCGGTACGGAATCCCCTTGATGACCCTGCGGCGGCTGGCGCACCGACTTCCGCGCAGCCCGGCCTTCGGCAGGTGCACGGGCCCTTGGAGGAGCTCCGGGGTCACCCCTGGCCCGAGCTCACCCGCTGACGCGGCGGGGATCGGCCGACGCTTGAGCTTGCGTCGGGAAACCGATCGGTTTACGCTTCTTGAAACCGATCGGTTTCCCGTTTTCTGGAGGTAGCCATGACCGCTCTGAAGGGCGCGAACGTCTTCGTCACCGGCGGCAGCCGCGGCATCGGCAAGGCGCTGGTGGAGGAGTTGTACATGCGCGGTGCCGCCAAGGTCTACGCCACGGCCCGCGACCCGCACAGCGTGACGCACCCCGACGCCGTCCCGGTGGCGCTGGAGGTCACCGACCCGGCCTCGGTGGCGGCGGCCGCCGCGCAGGCGCAGGACGTGACCGTGCTGATCAACAACGCCGGTGCCTCGGTCGGCGCGTCCTTCCTCGACTCCCCGGTCGACGACGTACGCCGGGAGTTCGAGACCAACTTCTACGGCCCGCTCCTCGTCGCCCGGGCCTTCGTGCCGGTCATCGAGCGCAACGGTGGCGGCCATCTCCTCAACGTGCACTCCGTGCTCTCCTGGATCGCGCTCGGCGGCTCCTACAGCGCCTCCAAGGCCGCCCTGTGGTCGCAGACCAACTCCCTGCGCCTGGAGCTGCGACCACGCGGCATCGCCGTCACCGGACTGCACGTCGGCTACGTCGACACCGACCTGACGACAGGCGTCGACGCCCCCAAGTCCGACCCCCGCGACGTGGCCGTACTCGCCCTCGACGGAATCGAGGCCGGCGCCCACGAGGTCCTCGCCGACGACATCTCGCGGCAGGTGAAGGCGGGCCTGGCCGGCGACCTGGCGGGGCTGTACCCCCAGCTCGCCCAGTAGACCGGGCCCCCGACGATGCCCACCACCCATCGCGATTCATCGGAAAGGGTATTGGTAATGAGCGGGAATTCAGAGAAGAAGAAATTTTACGCCCTGAATATGTTTGACGTGGTCGACCTGGAGAAATACCTCGCGTATTTCAGCCGCTTGCCGGAAGCGGCTCCGCAGTACGGTGGTCGCATGGCGGCGTTCGGTCGCTTCCGGGACAACGTCGCCGGTGACCTCGCGCCCCGGCAGGTTCTGTTCCTCGTTGAATGGGAGTCCGAAGAGGCGTTCAACAGGTTCCGGGACGATCCGGAACTGGCCGACCTGCATCCGCTCCGGGAGGACGGGACGGCGTCCTACGTCTGGCAGACTTTCGATGGTTCCGATATGAGTGACCCCGCCGCCGTTTCGCTCGACGATGTACTGGCGGTGCTCAAGCCCTAGGCTGGCCTCAGTCTCGATCTTTTGTGGGTCCGCCGACGGAGTCGGTGGGCCCTTTCGCTTTCCTTTCGCTTTCCGGAGCTGTTCGGAAAGCGCGGGCGGAGCTGTGCGTCAGCCGGCCAGCTGGTTCATCCTGCGGATCTGCTGGTCGAAGACTGCGGCGGGAGCGAGGCGGCGCAGTACGCGTGCGCGTCCGGCCAAGGGGCCGGCGGTGTAGCGCGGCTTCGGCCTCGGGTCGGTCGCGGCCGCCACGATCGCCCTGGCGACGACGGCGGGGGCGTCGCCGCCCCTGACGGCCTCCGCCATCACCCGGTCGACGGTCTGCCGCTGCTTCGCGTACACGTGCAGGGGCATCTCGGGCTTCGCGCTGTTGGCCTCGAACCCGGTCCGGGTGTAGGCGGGTTCGACGATGAGCGCCCGGACACCGTGGTCGCGGACCTCGTGGTCCAGGGACTCCGTGTAGCCCTCGATCGCGTGCTTGGAGGCGGCGTAGGCGGCCATGTAGGGCTGGGGCAGGAATCCGAGCACGGACGAGATGTTGATGATGCGCCCGCTTCGCCGGGCGCGCATGTGCGGCAGGACCTCGTTCACCATGCGCATGACGCCGAAGACATTGGTGTCGAAGACGGCCCGGGCCTGTGCGACGGAGGTTTCCTCCGCCGCCCCCGTCGAGCCGACGCCGGCATTGTTGACCAGGACGTCGATCCGCCCGAACCGCTCGTTCGTCTCCTGGACGGCGGCGGCGACCGAGGCGTCGCTGACCACGTCGAGGTCGAGGAGCGTCACACCCCCGAGCGGGGTGACGCGTGAGGTGTCGCGGCCTGTGCCGACCACGTGGAAGCCCGCTGCGACGAGGGCGAGCGCGGTTTCCTTCCCGATGCCGGATGACGCGCCCGTCACGAGTGCCACCGGCTGTTCTGTCGTCATCCTGGACTCCCGCTCGCTCGCAGTAGAAACCGATCGTTTTCCGATACAATAAACCGATCGGTTTCCGGGTGCAAGGTCAAGCGGGTCCGGGCAAGTTCGAGCAAGGAGTGGGGTCATGGGTGGAGTCAGTGCGCGGGAGCGGCGCGAGAGCGTCATTCGTGCGGCGATCGCCGAGTTCGCGGTCGCCGGCTACCGCGGCACCACCACGGCTGCGATCGCCGAGCGGGTCGGCGTCTCGCAGCCGTATCTCTTCCGGCTCTTTCCGGACAAGAAGGCGATCTTCGTCGCCGCTCTGGTGCGGAGCGCGGAAGACACCCGCTTGGCTTTCGAGAGGGCGGCCGACGGGGTGGAGGGAGGCGAGCGGGCCCGGCAGGCGATGGCGGACGCCTATGCGGAGCTGATCTCGACGTACCCCGAAACGCTCCTGATGCAGATGCAGGGATACGTCACCGTGGCGGCCGCCGAGGCGCAGGGCGACGCCCTGATCGGTGAAGTCGTCCGGGCCGGCTGGACGAGTATCTGGGAAGCCGTGCACCTGCCGCTGGGTGCTGATGCCGAGAAGACCGCGGGCTTCTTCGCCTGCGGCATGCTCGGCAACACGCTCACGGCCATCGGGCTTCCCGCGGACGCCGGGAGGTGAGGGGGCGTTCCGGACGGGGACGCGTCAGCGCATGCCGTCAGCGCACGCCTGCCGCGTCGAGCAGGGTGGTCACGGTGGGTGTGACGAGCCCGGTCAGGTTGTCGGCCTGGATTCCCGCGCGGGCGCTCGCGCCGTCGAAGACCAGGCTGAGCTGCCGGGCCAGCAGATCGGGATCGGCCGCCCCGCCCCGCTCGGCCTCGGCGCGGAAGAAGGCCGTCAGATTCGCCTTGACCTGGTGAGCCACGCGGCTCGCCGGGTGGCTCTGGTCCTTGAGTTCGACCTGCACCGCCAGATACCGGCAGCCCTGGAAGTCGGGTGCCCCTGCCTGCGATTCCACCTGCTCGAAGACGTGCAGGATCCGCTCGCGGGGCGACCGGCCGTCGTCCGCCCCGGGCAGGAGGGTCACCACGTAGGCGGAGGCGCGCTCCTTCAGGCTCGCTGCCAGGAGCTCGTCCTTGCTCTCGAACAGCTGATACATGGAGCGCTTCGACACCCCCGCCGCCTTGCACAGCGCCTCGACTCCGATGCTGACGCCGTCTCGGTAGGTGAGTGTGGCCGCCGCCTCCAGCAGGCGCTCCCTGGGGCTCGATTTCACTTCGGTGCTCATACCGTGAGGTTAACCCGGAGCGGACAAAATGAAAACCGATCGGTTTCCGGCGGCTTCCGGCAGGGGCTCGGCGACGGCCGGGGGAAGGGCCGTCGCCGAGCCGTGAGGGTGTGCGCGCCTGTCGTCCCCGTCCGGGCGACGCACACCGGGGCCACTCCGAGTGATGGCCCGTCCTGGGTGACCCGCCGTCATGCCCGTGCGGCGGTCTTCTCCGGCTTCGGCTTCGTCTTCGCCGGGATGCCGTGCGGTTCCTTGCGGTCGTAGAAGAGGTGACTGCCGCTCATGGCGTACGTCGCTCTCGGTCGGTGGACGCGGAACGGCTCGCCGGGGGCTGCCAGCCGCCGGTGACCTCCTTGGCGGGCTTGTGGGGGAAGCGGCGCCGGGCGTACTCCTGCGCGTGGGAGCCCGGCAGGACGTAGAGCGTTTCCCTCTTGTCCTGGAGCGGGCGCAGCACGGTGTCCATGAACGTCTTGCGGTCGTCCAGGTACGGGCCCAGGACGTCCTCGCCGGCGGGGCAGACGGCCACGCAGTAGCCGGACTTGTAGCCGGGCGGAGAGGTCAGGCTCTGCCACATGGAGGCGCTCTCGGAGTCGGTGACCCGGGAGCGGTAGTCGGCGGCGTCCTCGCTGTCGGCCACGGTCTGCGCCCAGTCGGTGAACCCGCTCATGAACTCACGGTAGTTGTGCGTGGTGCAGGCCAGCGCGTCGAAGGCGCCGTCCTTGGCGATGGCGCCGACCGGGCAGGCGGCGACGCACAACTTGCAGTCGATGCACGGGTTGTAGTCCAGTGCCTGCCCGTACTCGCTCACCTCCGCGTCCACCAGCACGGTGACCAGCAGGACGAAGCTGCCGAACTTCGGGTGGATGACGTTGCGGTGCAGCCCCATCACACCGAGCCCGGCGGCCACCGCGACCGTCTTGTGCGCCACCACCCAGATCCGCTCGCGGGGGAAGCGGTCCATCTCCTGGGGGAAGCCGACGGACGGATTGAGCGCACGGTACCCGGCGTCCTGGAGCGCCCGGGTGACCGTGCGGGCGGCATGGTTGGCCTGCTCGTCGGTCTGATGGAACTCCTGGTTGGCCACGCTGCGGGCGGGGGAGCGGCAGTTGTCGCGGTTCATCCGGACCGCCATCGCGATCAGGGTGCGGGTGCCGGGCAGCGCCGACCGCGCGTACTCGCGCTCGCCGGCCAGGTCGGGGTGGTCCAGGCTGACCGCGGCAGCGTCGTCCGCCCCGGCCGCCAGGCACAGCTCGCGCAGCCAGGCCGCGTCGATCACCGCCGGCGGGCGCGCCGTGTCACCGGTTCCGCGCCGGGCGAGTACGGCCTGTACCGACGGATGTGCCGCCAGTTTCGCCGGAAGCGGGGGGTGGGTGGGTTGCCCCTCGGCGTCGCGCGCGGCAGTCATCCGGGCTCCTGGGGATGCGGGTACGAGGCTCGCCACCAAGGGCGAGATGCGGGTACGAGGCTCGCCACCAAGGGCGAGAAACCGATCAGTTTCACCACCGTAAACCGATCGGTTTTCGCGCGCAAGCCCAAGCGGCGAGCTTCCCCTTCGGGCCGTCGATCGGGTTCCTCGCGGGTGTTGGCGGTCGATCGTCAGGCGATGGGGGCTCGCTCCGCGCATCGGGCCGGGATGTGGGCCCTCGGTCGGCAATGGGCGTGGGCCCCATGGGCGTTGCCAAGCAGGCCGGGCGAAGTCCACCGCGGTTGGGCAGTTCCCTGAAGGGGCGCGGGGAACTGCGCGACCAGCCACAATGGCGCCGCAGACGAACGACGACACATCGCCGCACGTCCAGCGGAGCGCTTAGGCCCCCCGGCGGTGGCTGCGACTAGTCGTGGCGCATCGCTCGCCGCGGCCGCTCGTCAAGAGCGTCGCCCGGCCGCACCCGCTCGTTACGCGCCGCGTCAGCGCATGTCCGCCGCATCGAGCAGGGCGGCCACGGTGGGTGCGACGAGCCCGCCCTGTGTGTCGGCCTTGACTCCCGCACGGGCACTGGCTCCGTCGAAGACCAGGATCAGCTGACGGGCCAGCAGGTCCGGGTCGCTCGCCCCGCCCTGTTCGGCCTCGGTGCGGAAGAAGGCCGTCAGGTTCTCCTTGACCCGATGGGCCACCTGGCTCGCGGGGTGGTCGGGGTCCTTGAGCTCGATCTGTACGACGAGGTACCGGCAGCCCTGGAAGTCGGGTGCGCCCGCCTGCGCCTCCGCCCGTTCGAAGACGTGCAGGATCCGTTCGCGGGGTGGGCGGTCGTCGTCCGCCGCGGGAAGGAGTGACCCCACATAGGCGGAGGCGCGTTCCTCCAGGCTTGCCGCCAGTAGTTCGCCCTTGCTCTCGAACAGCTTGTACATGGAGCGCTTGGACACCCCCGCCGCCTTGCACAGCGCGTCGACGCCGATGTTGACACCGTCTCGGTAGGTGAGTGTGGCCGCTGCCTCCAGCAGTCGCTCGCGGGAGCTCGGCATTGCTTCGGTGGTCATATTCCGAGGTTAACCCCATTCCGACTCATTGGAAACCGATCGGTTTACGGGTGGGTGCTGTGAGGAGGCGGCAGAAGCCGGGCGGCGCCTTGACGGGGGTGCCGACGTCCGGACGTCGGCACCCCCGTCGCGGTCTGCGGAACCGGTGCGCTCCCCCTTCTCGGCCGCCCTCGGTGTGCCCGGCATTCCCTGCCGTGCGGATTCAGCCTCAGTGGGCGATCACAGGCTCGCCCTCCGACGGCGCCAGAGCCGAATTGGGCATCAGGAACACCGTGAGCACCGCACCGACCGCGAAGATCCCGGCGCCCCACGCCAGGGTGGCCGTGTAGCTCTCGACCCCGGCCCGGGCCACGGTCAGTGCGCCCGGCTTGTGCGAGGACAGGTAGTCGGTCGCGGCCGACGAGGCGACGGTGGTCAGCAGCGCCGTACTGATCGAACCGCCCACCTGCTGGCTGGTGTTGATCAGCGCCGAGGCGACGCCCGCGTCCTCGTGGTGCACGCCCGCGGTCGCACCCTGGAACGCGGTGGTCATCACCGCGCCGATACCGAGACCCAGCAGGATCATGCCCGGCATGATGTCGGCGACGTAGGCGCTGTCCAGCGTGAGCCGGGTCAGCAGGGCCATACCGGATGCGGAGACCAGGAAGCCGGCGCTGACCACGATCTTCGGGCCGACCCTGGGCAGCAGGAGTGAAGGCACCGTGGTCGACGAGGCGACGATGGCTGTGACCATCGGCAGGAAGGACAGACCGGCCTCGATCGGCGAGTAGCCGATGCTGGCCTCCAGGTAGTAGGTCAGGAACAGGAAGATCGAGAACATCCCCATGCCCAGGACGAACACGGCCAGGAACGAACCGCCTCGGGTCCGGTCCAGCACGAGTCGCAGGGGCAGCAGCGGACGCGCGACCCTGCGTTCCAGCCAGACGAACACCGCGAGCAGGACCACGCCGCTGACCATGGAGCCGAGGGCGACCGGGTCGGTCCAACTGGTGGATTCGACGTGCGCGAAGCCGTAGACGATGCCGAACAGCGAGGCGCTCACCACGACGGTGCCGGGAACGTCGATCTTGGGTCGCTCGGTGAGCACGGGCTTGGCCAGCAACAGCAGCGCGCCGGCCAGCGCGACGCCCGCGAATACGACGTTCACGTACATCACCCAGCGCCACGACGCCCATTCGGTGAGCATGCCGCCGAGCAGGAGTCCGACCGCGGCGCCCGCACCGGACAGCGCACTGAAGATGCCGAACGCCTTCGGCCTTTCGGCCGGGTCGGTGAAGGTCACGCTGAGCAGGGAGAGCGCGGCGGGCGCGAGCAGCGCGGCGAAGAGCCCCTGGGCCACGCGTGCCGCGACGAGCATCTCGAAGCTGGTGGCCGCGCCGCCGACGACGGACGCGGTCGCGAAACCGATCAGGCCGGTCACGAAGGTCGTACGCCGGCCGAACAGGTCACCGAGTCGGCCCCCGAGCAGCAGCAGGCTGCCGAACGCCAGGGCGTACCCCGTGATGACCCACTGCCGGCTGCCGTCACTGAAACCGAGGGCATGTTGCGCTTCGGGCAGTGCGATGTTCACGACGGTCGCGTCGAGCGTGACCATGAGCTGTGCCACGCCCAGCACGACGAGCACCCACCAGCGCACGGCATGTGAGCCGCGGCGGCCCGAGTCTGTTTTCCCGGAGGCGGGCGCCCCGTGGTCGAAGGTGGTACTCACTTTTCCCCTTAGTCGCTCAGTCGCTGGTCGTGGGCCGACCGTCGATCGGAAACCGATCTGTTTCCACCCAGGAAAACAGATCGGTTTCCTAGGTGCAAGTGAACGGGTCGCTTCCGGCTCGGAGTGGGCCTGAGGTGCGACCTGGAGAGCTCGTCGCCCCTTGGGTCCGCGGGCGCGGCGCAGCATGGTGAAGCCGGGTCCCCTGTTGGGCTTGCGCTCGGAAACCGATCGGTTTACCTTCATTGAAACCGGTCGGTTTCTCGTTCTCGGGAGAGAGTCACGGCCGTTGTGGTAACCCCCTCACACACAAGGAGTCGGCGAGATGTCCAGCCAAGAGTCACGTCCCACGATTCACATCCCGGGGACCAGCAGCCATACCCTCGCCCCCCGCCCGGGAGCCGACGTCCGCGAGGGAACGCTGCGCTACCTCAAGGCGGGCACCGGCGCCCCGCTGGTCCTTCTGCACACCGTGCGCACCCAGGCCGAGCACTTCCGCCACCTCATCCCGCTGGTCGCGGACCGGTACACCGTGTACGCCCTCGACCTGCCGGGGATGGGCTACTCCGAGATCGTGCCCGGGGCGTCGTACGACGAGCCCGCGATGCGTGCGGGAGTCGAGCGGCTGCTGACCGAACTCGACCTGAATGACGTGACGTTGGTCGGCGAGTCCATGGGTGCGGTGCTCGCCCTGACCACCGCGGCCGACCTCCCCGAACGCGTCAGACGCGTCGTCGCGGTCAACACCTACGACTTCCCGGGCGGGATCGCCCGCTCCAGCCTCCTCGCCCGTGTGGTGGTCAGCGGTGTCCTCGCCCCCGTGGTGGGCCCGGTGATCGCTGGGGTCGAGCCGAAGCCCGCGCTCAGCAAGATCCTCCAGGGTGGTCTGGGCGACAGGAGCGCGCTGCGGGCCGACTACCTGGACGAGCTGCTCCGGGTGGGCGGCCGCCCCGGCTACCCGACCGTCGCGCGAGGCGTGTACCAGGCCCTGCCCAGCCTCATCGCGGCCCGCTCGCACTACCCCGACGTCAAGGCCCCCGTCCACCTCGTCTACGGCGAGAAGGACTGGTCCCGGCCCTCGGACCGGGAGGCCAACAGGAAGCTGCTGCCGGCCGCCGACTTCACGCAGGTGCCGAAGGCCGGCCACTTCATCGCCCTGGAACGGCCCGACGTACTGGCCGACTTGCTGAACGCGGTGGCGTAGGCGCTCCGGGCGCGCACCGGCCGGTCCTCCGAAGGGCGGCGCTGATCTATCAGCACTCCGACGAGGAGCGGCAGCGCGACCTGGCCGCCGGGCTCGACGACATGGTCCGCGCCGAACGTGCGAAGAACCACAACGACAGCCGCGCGCACAGTAAGGAGAAGCCCACCGCCAGCTAGCAGCGCCCCTATGGTGCGGTTGTGGTGCGCACCCCACCCACAGGTCTAGACAACAAACAACCCCCGGGTCATCGACCTGGGGGTTCACGTTGGAGCGGGTGACGAGAATCGAACTCGCACTCTCAGCTTGGGAAGCGACGCCGCTCAGGTGTGCTCCCGTGCTCTGAACTGCGCAGGTTCGCTGTCCTACTGTCGGCGTGAGTGCCTGGTGGCACCGCTGCCGACCGTGGGTTTCCGCTCGGAAGGGCACTCCAAGGGCACTCCAAGGGCACTCCATGGGCGCGACGAGGGCACGGCGCCAATCGCCGTGTTGATGCAGTGCTCACCCCTTGACGGCGGAACTGGCGACGCCCTGGACGAACCAGCGCTGGAAGAAGGCGAAGACGATGAGGACGGGCAGCACGAGCAGGACGCCGAAGGCGAGGATCTGGCCCCAGTCCGGGGGCTGTTGGCCCTGGAAGACGCTCATTTCGAGGGGGAGCGGGCGGACGGAGGGGTCGGAGACCATCAGGACCGGCCACAGGAAGGAGCCCCACTGGGTGAGGAAGGTGAGGATCGCGACCGAGGCGAACGCCGGCTTGGACATCGGCACGATGATCGCGAAGAAGGTGCGCCAGGGGCCCGCGCCGTCCAGCCGGGCGGCTTCCTCGATGCTCGGCGGGATCGAGCGGAAGAACGTGTGGAACTGGTAGACCGAGAAGGCGTTGGCGATGAACGGGATCGCCTGGACGTAGATCGTGTTGCGCTGGTCGTTGAACATGTAGAAGAGCGGGACCGCCACCGACTCGAACGGCACCAGCATCAGCAGCAGGACCAGGGTGAACACCGCTTCCCGGCCCCGCCACTTCAGCCGTGACATGCCGTACGCCGCCATCGAGTTGACGAACAGGCCGCCGGTCACGACCACGAACGCGACGAGCAGTGAGATGCCCATGAAGCGCCAGAAGTAGCCGGTGCTGTCGGAGTTCAGGGCGTCGAGGACGTGTGCGTAGTTGTCGAAGGACAGGTGGGTGGGGAGGAAGCCGGACAGGCCGTTCAGCACTTCGTCGGAGGGTTTGAGACTGCCCAGCAACAAGTAGAGGACGGGCAGGACGAAGAGGAACGCCAGGACGCTGAGGACGGCATAGTCGGTGAAGCGGCGCAGGTGGTGGTAGGGCGCGCGGGTCGTGGCCATGGTCGGTGTCAGACCTCGTTGTCGTTGTCGGGCCGGACGACGCGGCGCTGGATGAGGGTCAGGGCGACGACGATCAGGAAGAAGACGACGGTGATCGCGGACGCCTGGCCGATGTTGTTCTGGTCGAAGGCTGTGGTGACGGCCTGGTACATGACCGTTCGGGTGGCGTCCTCGTCGAGACCGCCGCCGTGGATGAGGACGTAGACCTGGTCGAAGACGCGGAAGGACAGCACCGAGGTGAGCATGGCGACGAAGACGAGGGTGCCGCGGATGCCGGGCAGGGTGACGTGCCGGAACTGCTGCCAGGGCGTGGCGCGGTCCAGTTCGGCGGCCTCGTAGAGCTCGTCGGGGATCTGCTGGAGGCCGGCCAGCAGGATGACCATCTGGAAGCCCACCCCCTGCCACACCGACAGCACGATGACCGAGGCCATCGCGGTGGCCGAGTCTCCGAGCCAGTCGAAGGCGCCCCAGTTGCCGAAACTCACCGTGTGCAGCGCGGAGTTGAGCAGGCCCTGGTCACTGCGGGCGAGGATGAGCCGCCAGATCACGGCGACCAGCGTCATCGGGAAGACGACCGGCATGAAGAACAGCGAGCGGAACAAGCCGATCGCCTTCAGCTTGCGGTTGAGGAGGATTGCGAGAGCCAGCGCCAGGCCGGTCTGGAGCGGAACGACGACCACGGCGAACGTCAGGTTGTTGAGCAGGGCCCGCAGGAACGGCCCCGAAAGGTCCGGGTCGGTGAACAGCCGCCGGTACTGCTCCAGGCCGAAGAATCTGGGCGCGAGCGGGGAACCCAGGCGCACGTTGTAGAAGGAGAGGACGACGGCGTACCCGAACGGGACGCCGACGAAGGCGACGAGGCCGGCCACGGCGGGCGTGGACATGAGCAGTCCGTGCAGCCCGTCGCGGTTCCTGGGCCGCCTGGCACGCGCCGGCTTCACGGAGGTCACGGGCGGGCCTGCTTCCCTGCCGGAGGGCGCTGCGGGCGCGGTTTCCACGGTCATCACGGGGTCCTGTTCCCGGCCGGGGCGGGCGCGCCGTCGACAGTGTCGTACGCGCACCCGCCCCGCCGAAGCGTCCTGCTGGGGCACTGGAGCACTGGCTTACTGGATCTTGTAGCCGTCGTTGTCGGAGAAGTCCTGGTCGATGGAGCGGGCGGCCTTCTCCAGAGCGCTCTTCGGGTCGGCGCCGCCGTAGACGGAGTTCAGGGCGTCGCTGAACTTGGCGGTGACCGTGGGATATCCGGCGGTGACCGGGCGGGTCACGGCGACGCAGGACTTGGTGATGTCGCTGTCGCCGCAGGGCTTGGCCAACTGGTCGGCGAAGAGCTGGAGCGGGCCGCCCTGCTTGTAGAGGGGGCTCTTGGCGAGCGCGGTCTTCGTGGCGGGCGGGGCGCCGTTGGCCGTGGTCATCGCGGTGACGTTGGTGTCGTTCAGGAGGTAGTCGAGGAAGGCGCCGGCGGCCTTGCCGTTCTTGGAGTTCGCGCCGATGCCCCAGGCCCAGGAACCCTGGCCGGTCTTGGGGCCGTTGCCGAAGTCGGGCAGCGGCAGGGCGACGAGGTCGCTGCCGAGGGCCGTGCTGTAGGCGGGGTACATCCAGTGGCCGACCCAGCTCAGCGCGACGCGGCCCTTGGCGAAGGCGTTGCCGTCCGTGTTGGGGTCGACGTACGTCTTCCAGGACTGGAAGGTCTTCATCGCCGACACCACGGCCGGGGTGTCGAGGGCGCCTTCCGCTTTGCCGTCCTTGAGGAGCGAGCCGCCCGCCGACCAGACGACGGGGGCGAAGCCGTAGGTGCCCCACTCGGTGGCGAGGCCGTTGTTCTCCTGGATGTCCAGGGTCTTGCCGTCGGAGTCCTTGGCCTTCAGCGCCTTCAGCGCGGCGGTGAACTGTGCGGCCGTCCAGTCATCGGACAGGCCGGTCGGGTACTTCACCCCGGCCGCGTCCAGGATTTTCTTGTTGCCGTAGATGCCGAGCCCCGAGTCGTACATGCCCAGGCCGTAGTGCTTGCCGTCGATCTCGCCCTGCGCCTTGCTGGCGTCCGTGGCGTTGCCCATGGTCTTGGCGGAGACGTAGGAGTCGATCGCGGCGAGCTTCTTGTTGTAGACGAAGTTCGCGATGGTCGGCCCGTCGAACTCCATCACGTCCGGCAGCTTGGAGGCGTCGGTGGCGGTGATGGTCTTGGTGTAGTCGTTGGCGGGGATCAGCTTGAGCTCGACCTTGATCTTGTCCTGGGAGGCGTTGAAGGATTTCACCGCGTTCTGCAGGGCGGTGTCCTCGCTCTTCTGCCCCTGGTGGGCCCAGACGCTGATGGTGCCCTTGCCGCTGCCCGCCGCGGCGGAGGCGTCACCGCCGCTGCCACCGCCACAGGCGGCCAGGGCGGCGAGGGGCAGGACGAGAGCGAGGCCCGTACAGGCTGTACGGCGGTACCTTCTGCTGGTCGAGCTCATGGCTGTGCCTCCGTGCGGTGCGAGGGTTGCGAGGGTTTCGAGGGTTTCGAAGTGCGCTGGTGCTTTCCGGCGTGGGGGAGTGGGGCCTCGGGGGGCCTTGATGGTCGTGGAGGGGCTGAGGGGTTACCGGGGGCTGCGGAGTTGCTCGGGTCTGAGGGGTTACTGGGGTCCGCGCGGGCGCGGCGGTGCGGTGGTCTCGCGCAGGACCAGACGGATGGGCATCTGCACATGCCCGGGTGCCTCGGTGTCCGGCCCGTCGAGCTGGCGCAGCAGCAGCCGGGCGGCCTCGGCGCCTTGCCCTGCGACCGGCTGGGCGACGGTGGTCAGCCCGATCACGTCGGCGAGTTCGTGATCGTCGAAGCCGACCACGGACACGTCGTCCGGCACCTTCAGCCGGTGCCGCCGCAGGGCCCGCAGGGCGCCCATCGCCATCTCGTCGGACTGGGCGAACACGGCGGTCGGCGGCCGGGAGGCGGCCAGCAGTTCGGTCATGGCCCGCTCACCGCCCTCGACGGTGTAGTCGCCGTCCGCCTCCAGGGCCGGATCGTGATCGATCCCGGCCTCGGCCAACACGTCGAGGTATGCCTGGCGGCGCGCGACGGGCGTGGTCCAGTGCTGCGGCCCGCTCGACCCGCTGATCATGCCGATCCGGCGGTGGCCGAGGTTCACCAGATGTCGTACGGCGCTCTCGGTGCCGGCCCGGTCGTCGATGCCGACCACGGTGAAGCCGGGCCGGGCGCCGCCGACCGTGCTGGCCAGCGGCACCCCGAGCGACCGCAGCGCCGCCGACTCCTCCTCGTCGGGGATGAGCAGCGACAGCACGGCGTCGACCCGCTTGCGGACCGGCATCCTGGTGAAGAAGCGCTTGCGTGTCTCCGGGGAGCCCAGGTTGTACAGCAGGACGTCGTAGCCGGCGGCGCTGAACACGTGCTCGGCGGCGTCCAGCACGGTGCCGAAGAACCAGCGGCCCACGTACGGCACCACGACCCCGATCGTGAAGGTCCGCCCGCTGGCCAGGCTGGAGGCCGAGCGGGACGCCGTATAGCCGAGTTGTGCGGCGACGGCCGTGATCTGTGCCCGCACTTCGTCGGAGACACCCGGCCGGCCGCGCAGGGCACGGGACACGGTGGACGCCGAGACTCCGGCGGTGCGGGCGACATCGGTGATGCTGACGGTCACAGCGCTTTTCTCCCGTCGGTTTCACGTCGGTGTGATCTGTGGGTGACGTGACCGTAAACCCGGCCTCGTTGTTGCGCAAGCGTTTGCGTTCAGTTTTACTGGGGCCGATTCTCAAGCGAGACCTTCGAGATCATTGGTCAGCGCACGCGTTTGAGCGCTGCGAGCCGACAGGAACTGTGCATGCGATACGCCCCGCCCGGCCTCTGCGTGAACGACTTCGCCCTGCTCCGCGACGACGACGGCACCTACACCGTGCTGCACCTTCAGGGCCCCTGGACGAGCGAGTTCGACCACCTGAGGATGGAGACCTCCTACGGCAGGGCCACCTCCACCGACCTGGTCGCCTGGCGGCCCGAGGGCACCGCCTTCGGCAACGGCCTGCCCGGCCGATTCGACCAGCAGGCGGTGTGGACGATGCACCCCGTACGACAGGGGGCCGGGTCGGCGATGTTCTACACGGGCGTCAGCGGACTGACCGACGGCGGCTGGCCGTTGCAGTCCGTCGGCCTCGCGTACTCCGACCGCACGGACGGCACCGGCTGGCGCCGCCACGGCACCGGGCCGGTCGCCGAGGCGGACGACCGCTGGTACCGCACCGGCGAACGCATGGGCTGGCGCGACCCGTTCGTGGTGCGCGACGACGAGTCGGACGGCTGGGTCATGGTCGTCTGCGCCGCCGACGCGTCGCTTCCCGTCGAGGTCAGCGGCTGTGTGGGGTGGGCGACTTCGGACGACCTGGAGCACTGGACGGTCCACCCGCCGCTCATCTCACCCGGTGACGTGGACGAGTTGGAGTGCCCGGTCCTCGAACGCCTCGACGACGAAAGCTGGTTGCTGATCGGCTCGCTCGGCGCGACCCGCGGCTTCGAGGCGTGGACCGCGCCGCGGCTGCGGGGACCGTGGACCCGTCGTGGTCCGCTGGGCCCGACCGGCTCGTACGCCCCTCGCGTCATCACGGCTCCCGACGGCTCCCGCGTCGTCCTGCACACCACACCCCGCCGGGTCGATCTGAAGGATGCGGGTGACCGCTGCCGCGGCATGCTGGCCCAGCCCAAGTCCCTTGTCATACGCGAGGGTTCGGCACCCCGCCTGGAGTGGTGGCCCGGCCTCGACACCTGGCTGCTGGAGGAGACGACGGACCCGGCACTGCACGCGGTCGGCGATATCGCTGTCTCCGGGCGTGTGGAGGTCACCCTTCGAACCGGCGACGACGGTCCGGCCCTGGTGGTCGGCTGCGACGGCAAGAACCTCTGGATCACCGGTCCCGCCGGCGCGCCACTGGGCGAGACCGTCCTGACCGAGCCCGCGACCACCCTGCGTGTACTCACCATCGGCGAGTACGTCGAGGTCTACGCCGACGGCGTCTTCGTTCTGACCGGCCTGTGCTACGCGGGACACCCCGCCCGCTGGACGGCGGTGACGCAAGGGCACACCCGCACCGTCCCGGTCCGCCCGGTCCGCCTGCCCGATCCCGGTCGCGACGACGCGTCCGCCGTCTGGCCCGGACCGACCACGAGTTGAGCGGCCCGGCCGTGAAAACCCCTTCCACAGGTCACCCCTTCCCCGCAGATTCCCTCCGGGGCACCTCCACCGCCGCCCACCGGAGCGAGGGCAACAACGTCAACAGCGACTGGTGACACCGGGAACACGAAGCGGACAGCACGCTCCCCGAACCCCAGTGGTGACGCCTGCGACAGCTACCACCGCCGGCACGAGGACATGGACCTGCTCGCCGAACAGGGCTTCACCGACTACCGGTTCAGCATCGAACGGGCGCGCGTCGAACCCGCCCCTGGAAGGTTTTCCAAGGTGGAGATCGCCCTCCCTCATAGCCCTAAAGGCCGCCAACCAGGTCCATCAGCAGGCGATGCCCGGCGCGGAGGCCGCGACCGCCGCCTACGGCAACCCCCGAGAGGACGTCTTCGTCGAAGCCGCCCGCGACGACGACTGGATCGGAGTCCGGTCCTCCACGCGTGCGAGGATCGGCGTGGACGGCCCGATCCCGACCCCCGACGACGCGGAGCGCACTTCACGGGCTGGGAGCACTACCCCGAGGCCATCCGCCACGCTCGGCGTCACACCGCCGCCATCATCGGCGACGTCCCGCTGATCGTCACCGAGAACGGCATCGCCACCGCCGACGACAGCCGGTGCGTCGACTACGGCGCCGGCGCCCTCTCCTCGATCGCCGCCGCCCTGGCGGGTGGCCTCGACATCCGCGGCCATCTTTCCTGGAGCGCCCTCGACACCTATGAATGGGGGCTCCTACCAACCCACCTTCGGCCTGATCGCCGTAGACCCCGACACTCTCGAACGCACCGCACCCCTAAGCCCTCCGCCGCCCGGCTGGGGAACCTGGGACACACCAGGATGCTGCCGAGAGCGCACCACTGAAGCGCCCCGCACGGCAAGGGCGAGGCGGAAAGCCCGGCCCGCTTCCGTGGAAGCCTCGGCGTAAGCGGCGGACTGCGTCGAGGGACGGCGAAGCTGAGGGCTTTCACCGGCGAACGTGCCGATCCTTCGAGCAACATTGCAGATCAGCGGCCTCCCGCTGGCCGACTCTGCGACATGCCCCGGGAGTTCGTGCCCTCCGCGTGCCCGATCTTCCGAGACTTCACCTGCCGCAACGGCACCGAAAGACCCCGCAAAAGCAGAAGCCCCAGGTCGCTGACCTAGGGCTTCAAAAAGAGCGGGTGACGAGAATCGAACTCGCACTCTCAGCTTGGGAAGCTGATGTTCTACCACTAAACTACACCCGCGTGAGACGCCGGTTGAACCGGTGTCGGAACGCTCTGTCACTGTACCGCATGTCGGGTCCCCGGTGCTGAGGCCGCGGTGGCCCGGTCGCGTTTCGGAGGGCGGACACGGCTGCGGGGGGCCGGAGTTGGGGCGTACGGTGGAGGCGTGGAAGAGGGTCTGGGTGAGACCGGAGTGCCGCCTGGAGAGTCGTTCCTTTCATCCCGTAATGTGGCATTTGGTGTTCGGCGAGCAGCAGCCGGACGCGGCTCTTGGGGAAGGGACTCATGGACTTGATGGAGCGCACCGTCGTCCGATGTGCCGATGGGCACGTGTTCAGTACCGCTTCGTTCCCGATGCAGCAGGCGGAGCGCCTCGGCCCCGGCCGGCTCGTGCGGTGTCCGCGGTGTGCCCGGCTCCGCAGTGTGGTGCTGGTGACCTTGGAGAAGCAGTAGCGGTGACACGGTAGGCAGTCGCTGGCGCGCGGGTCCGTCCGATGGTGGTCGGTCCGCGCGTCTTGCGTATCCTCGGGGCGTGCTTCTCTCAGACAAGGACATCCGGGCCGAGATCGACGCCGGGCGGGTCCGGATCGATCCCTACGACGAATCCATGGTGCAGCCGTCGAGTGTCGACGTGCGCCTCGACCGCTACTTCCGGGTGTTCGAGAACCACCGCTACCCCCACATCGACCCCTCCGTCGAACAGGCGGATCTGACACGGCTGGTGGAGCCGGAGGGCGACGAGCCGTTCATCCTCCACCCCGGCGAGTTCGTGCTCGCCTCGACCTACGAGGTCGTGTCGCTCCCCGACGACCTCGCGTCCCGCCTCGAAGGGAAGTCCTCCCTCGGCCGGCTCGGGCTCGTCACGCACTCCACCGCCGGCTTCATCGACCCCGGCTTCTCCGGGCACGTGACGCTGGAGTTGTCGAATCTCGCGACGCTCCCCATCAAGCTCTGGCCCGGCATGAAGATCGGCCAACTGTGCCTGTTCCGGCTCAGTTCACCGGCCGAGTTCCCCTACGGCAGCGAGCGCTACGGCTCCCGCTACCAGGGCCAGCGCGGGCCGACCGCCTCCCGCTCCTTCCTCAACTTCCACCGGACGCAGGTGTGAGCGTGGACGCCGTACGGGAGAACCTGACCTACGACACGTTCGGCGTCGCCGTGCGCGAGCTCGCGCAGACCATCGCCGACGACGGCTACGAGCCCGACGTCATCCTCAGCATCGCCCGCGGCGGGGTCTTCGTCGCCGGGGGCCTCGCCTACGCCCTCGACTGCAAGAACATCAGCCTCGTGAACGTCGAGTTCTACACGGGCGTCGGCACCACCCTCGACATGCCCGTGATGCTCGCCCCCGTCCCCAACGCGATCGACTTCTCCTCCAAGAAGGTCCTG
The DNA here is from genome assembly GCF_044766845.1 of Streptomyces sp. NPDC101776. Classification (NCBI taxonomy): domain Bacteria; kingdom Bacillati; phylum Actinomycetota; class Actinomycetes; order Kitasatosporales; family Streptomycetaceae; genus Streptomyces; species Streptomyces sp. NPDC101776. The sequence continues at coordinate 596,754 of NZ_JBIWMV010000004.1, forward strand.
ATCACCGACGACGTCGCCGACACCGGCAAGACCCTCAAGCTGGTCCGCGACTTCTGCCTGGACACCGTCGCCGAGGTGCGCAGCGCGGTCGTCTACGAGAAGTCGCAGTCGCTGGTGAAGTGCGAGTACGTGTGGAAGCGCACCGACGACTGGATCAACTTCCCGTGGAGTGTGCTGCCGCCGGTGCACAGGTCGGGAGAAGCGGCCAAGCCGAACACGGAAGCGGTCTGACCTGGGGGTGGGGGTTGGGGGTGCCGTGGCCGGCGGGGTTGCAGGCGCTGGGCAGCAGGGCTTTGAGCGCGCCGATCAGTGAGCGAAGGGGGGTATGTCGGGGGCGAGTGACCGATGAGTTCCGTCGGCCGGAGCGGTCTACAGGGACGTACGCCATCGAGCCAATGACCGGAGACCCGTCATGACCACTTCCGCACACCCCGGCCGCATGCTGTTCCTGAACATCCCCGTTGTGGACATCGAGCGCAGCAAGGCGTTCTTCGCCAAGCTCGGGTTCGGCTTCAACCCGAAGTTCGCCGACGAGAGCTCCGCCTGCATGCTGGTCGGCGAGCAGGCCTTCGTCATGCTGCTCAGCCGGGAGAAGTTCGCGCAGTTCGCGAAGCTGCCGCTGGCCGATCCCGCCACGCACACGCTGGCGCTGTACTGCTTCAGCGTGTCCTCCCGCGACGAGGTCGACGCGGTCAGCGCCGCCGCCCTCGCGGCGGGCGGCACCGAGGTCGACGGCGCCGAGGACTACGGCTTCATGTACTCGCGCAGCTTCTACGACCTCGACGGCCACGGCTGGCAGGTCATGTGGATGGACCCGGCGGCGGCGGAGCAGGGCCCCGAGGAGTTCGCCGCCGCGCAGGACACCGACACCCCGGCCTGACCCGCCACCGCGTTCCGTTCGAGTCAGCGGGCAGGGGTCACTTCACGTCGACGTAGTCGGTCCAGCCGCTCGCGGGCTGGGTGAGGCTCGTGCCCGCGAACTCGTAGCGGTACGCACCGTCCGCCGTCGCCTTCACGGTGGCCCCGGCCCAGCCGTTGCTGTCGGTCTTGAGCTTCTTCAGCGTCACGAAGGGGCCGCTGGTGCCCTTGCGGTACTGGAGCAGCACCTGGTGTCCGATGAGGGGCACGTTCTTGTGCTGCGCCCAACTGGCCACGGTCATCTGGGCCTTGACGCTCAGGTTCTGGCCCTTCTTCACCGGCTCGGGGGTGGCGTCGGTCTGGGACAGGTAGGTCGGGCGCTTGATGCGGGCGAAGTAGGCGCCCTCCCCGCGGGTGACGTTGCCGTCGCCGTCGACGGCGACGGGGGCCATGTACCAGAGACCGGCGAGGGCGTTGCTGCGGAGGTTGACGTTCGGGTCGGCGGTCAGGAGGGCCTCGCAGTAGGAGGTGAGCGCGTTGATCTTGTGGCACTGGGCGGAACCGGTGATGACCCCGTCGGCCTTCGCCCGGTCCTCGTCCCCGTGCCACAGCTCGAACGACGCGCTCTTGACGCCGGACGGGTCGCTGACGGTCGCGGAGACCGAGAACACTCTCTTCTGCGTGGCCGTGACGCCGACGGTGTAGTCGCGGTCGTGGTTGACGTCGATGTTCCAGAACGTCGAGGCCGAGTCGTCCTGGGCGCCCCGGGCGGCCCCGGCAGCCGGGGCGGCGAGTGCGGCGACGGCCAGGGCTGCGCTGAGGGCGGCGGCGGTCGCGGTGGCGACGACGGTACGGATGCGCATGGTGTGGTTTCCCCCCACGTGTGATGCGTCGAGTGGTGACTTCACCCGCATCTGACAGAGGGGGTGGATGGGAGGTTGTGCGTGATCGCCGAACCGGCCCAGCACTTCATCCCGGCTTCGCCGGGGGTTGGCGGGCTCGCCGGCTGCCAGTCAACTTCCGCCACTCGCCCCTTCCACGCCGAAGGGCTCCCGGTACGGAACCGGGAGCCCTTTGGCGTGGTGAAGTCTCTAGAACGTGCCCAGCTTCACGATCGACAGCAGGGCGATCAGTTGGATCGACGCGGCACCCAGGGCCTTGGGCCAGGGGAGGTCGTGGGAACGGCTGACCATCATGGTCAGGAGGGCTCCGGCCGCGATCCAGGTGGCCCAGCCGAGGGCCTGGACGAAGGTCGCGTCGCCGCCGAAGAACATGGCGAAGACCAGGCGGGGGGCGTCGGTGAGGGACATGATCAGCATCGACAGGCCGACCGTGGGCTGCCAGGCTCCGTCGCCGCCCAGTTGGCGGGCCAGGGTGTGGGTGACCACGCCCAGGACGAAGGACGACAGCACCATCGCCACGGACGTGATCAGGACGATCGGGACCGCGTTCGCCAGGGTGGCGCTTATGGCGTCCGCGCGGGCGCCGTCGAAACCGAAGACCGCGAGCAGGCCGTAGAGGAACGTCACGATCAGGGCGGGGCCCCACATCGTGTAGTCCCGCATCTGGAGGAAGGTCTGCTGGGGGGCCAGGACGATGCCTCTCAACAGGTCCTTCCAGTGCAGGCGGGGGCCGACCGGGCCCGCGGGCGCCTGGGTGGAGCCCGCGCGGTACGTACCGCCCTGGGTGTACGGGTCCTCACCTACGGAGAAGGCCTGGGTGTTGCCCGGGTTGTTCGCCGCGTACGGGTCCGGGGTGCCCGGGTGGGCGCCCTGCGGGTACCCGCCGCCGTCACCGAAGTACTCCGGCTCGTCGCCGTAGGCGCCGTTGCCGCCGTTCCCCTGGGACCACTGCCGGCCGCCGCCACCCGCAGGACTTCCGTACTGCGGGTGCTGCTGCGGGTACGGCTGCGGCGCCGAGGGGTAGCCGTACGGCTGTCTCTGCGGTGCCCCCTGGGGTGCGGGGGGTGCCTGCTGCCCGTACGGAGGTTGTTGAGGGCGCGCTTGCGGGGCCCTGTTGTCCCGGCCGCCGCGTCCGATCCTGAATCCAGCCACGTCATCGAACGTACCTGGTTCCGCGGAGACACGTGTCGGGCCGGGGGTTTCAGGTGGGGCTTTGCTGCCGAGCTGTGACATCCCCTAAGGGACGGACACGGGGTCTTGTGGGGGGTGGTGCGATGTGACCGTTGGGCCACTCGCTTCTTTACCAGTGTCGGGCTTCCACGGCCCGAGTAAAGGGCGCTCCGCTGCGCTACGCGTCGGCTTCGCCGATTCCGCTCCGCTCCACCCTTGACACGGCCCGCTCCAGCCCGTGGGAGAAGCGAGCGAGCGGCCCGAAGGAACGGGTGGCCGAGGCATTCATGCCCTTACCTGTACTGCGTTCTCGGCCGGAGTGGAGGGGCGCGCTGCCGTCTCGCCTGCACGCCGGGCCGGCTCAGCGGCCAACGGTGGATGGGTGGGCATGGGTGGGTGCTGGAAGCTGGGGTCGTTTCTAACCACTGTCAATACTTGTTACTGGTTAGAAGTGACCCCAGCTTCCTGAGGGTGCAGGGTGGGAACCCAGGGGGCGGAACCGATCGCAGACGCACCCACCACCCGGGCCGAGCCGGATGGGCCCGGTCCAGGGCCGGTCGGGAGTTTGGTTCTGGAAGTCCCCACCGGGGGTTGGCCGCTGAGCCTGCCCGGCGTGCTGGCGAGGCGCGGGTGCGTCCCTGCACCCCGGCCGAGAACACAGCTCACCCAAGGGAGTTCATGCCTGGCCCAACGGTCACGTCCGAACAGGCGCTCTCTGTCGCTATGACGTGCAGACGTTCTTGAGTTTGTCCGCTGCCGCGTCGATCTTGCTGGAGTCGGGGTTCGTATCGCCGTTGAGGATCGACTTGTTGTAGTCGGAGATCGCCTTGTCGAGGTCGCCGACCGCCTTGTCGACCTTGTTGTCGTCCGAGTCGGAGCCGATCTTGTCCAGGTTCTTCTCGAGTGAGTCGATGGCCCTGTCGCTCTTGGTTGCGTCCGTCGGGTCCTTGGCCGCAGCTTCGCCGGTGTCGTGGATCTCCTTGAGGCTGTCGGAGATCGTGCCCCAGTTCTGGATGCAGTCGAGGGAGTTGGACGTGTCGGTGGGGTCGCAGGCCGTGAGGAGCCCGGTGGTCAGGGCTATGGCTGCGGCGGTCATGGTCAGGGTGGTCGTACGGCGGCGACGGTTCGTGGTTGTGGTCGTGGTCCTGGTCATGGGCGTGTCCTTTTCGGGTGAGGTCGGAAGAGAGGGACGTCGCGGGCGAGCTCGTCAGGCCCAGAGGTCAGGCCCAGGGCTCTTCCACTCGCGCCTCGGTGGCCGGCGCGCGGTGCGCCGCGACCAGACCGCCCGCCGCGCCGATGGAGACCAGGCCCATACCGGCGGCGGTCGCGATGCCCTTGATGCCGTCCATGGAGAAGTAGCAGAACGCGGCTACACCGCCGTTGAAGAGGAACAGGAACCACAGGGTCGACGGCTTCGACAGGAACGCCTTGATCCTCGGCTTCTTCGCGATGCGTGAACCGGTGAACAGGGAGACGGCGATACCGGCGAAGGTGGCGGCGCTCTTCGCCGTACCGTCCAGCACCGCCCCGGAGGCCGTGCTCGCGGCGAGGCCGCCGACGAAGAACGACCACAGCAGCAGGTTGGCGACGAACGACTTCACGGTGGCGAGCAGCGACTTCACGGGAATTCCTAAGGGAGGAGGGGACGTGATCTCTGCCCTCTACGATTCCGTCGCGCGCCCGCCGCCACGAGGGACCGCCCTCCCGGATCCATGGTGTAGCGCACTACACCATGGGGACGGACGGCGGACGCTACGACGACGCCCCGCGCCCTCCGATGAGGGTGCGGGGCGTCGTCGTAGCGGACTGGCTGGGTTACTTCACCGGCTGGGGCTCCGGGGCGTTCTCCGGTTCCGTGGTGCCCGCCGGGGGCTCGTCGTCTGCCGGCTTCTTGACCGAGTCGAGGAGCAGTTGGGCCACGTCGACGACCTGGATGGACTCCTTGGCCTTGCCGTCGTTCTTCTTGCCGTTGACCGAGTCGGTGAGCATGACGAGGCAGAAGGGGCAGGCCGTGGAGACGATGTCGGGGTTGAGGGAGAGGGCTTCGTCGACGCGTTCGTTGTTGATGCGTTTGCCGATGCGCTCTTCCATCCACATCCGCGCGCCGCCCGCGCCGCAGCAGAAGCCGCGTTCCTTGTGGCGGTGCATCTCCTCGTTGCGCAGGCCCGGGACGCTCGCGATGATCTCGCGCGGGGGTGTGTAGATCTTGTTGTGGCGGCCCAGGTAGCAGGGGTCGTGGTAGGTGATGATGCCCTCGACCGGCGTGACCGGGACCAGCTTGCCCTCGTCCACCAGGTGCTGGAGGAGCTGGGTGTGGTGGATGACCTCGTAGTCGCCGCCGAGCTGCGGGTACTCGTTGCCGATGGTGTTGAGGCAGTGCGGGCACGTCGCGACGATCTTCTTCGCCGACTTCGGCTTCGCGGAGGCCGCGACCACCTTGCCGTCGTCGTCGAGTTCCTCGCCGAACGCCATGTTGAGTGCCATGACGTTCTCCATGCCGAGCTCCTGGAACAGCGGCTCGTTGCCCAGACGGCGTGCGGAGTCGCCGGTGCACTTCTCGTCACCGCCCATGATCGCGAACTTCACGCCCGCGATGTGGAGGAGTTCCGCGAAGGCCTTCGTGGTCTTCTTCGCGCGGTCCTCCAGGGCGCCGGCGCAGCCGACCCAGTACAGGTACTCGACCTCGCTGAGGTCCTCGATGTCCTGGCCGACGACCGGGACCTCGAACTCGACCTCCTTGAGCCACTCCAGGCGCTGCTTCTTCGCCAGGCCCCAGGGGTTGCCCTTCTTCTCCAGGTTCTTCAGCATCGTCCCCGCCTCGGACGGGAACGCGGACTCGATCATCACCTGGTAGCGGCGCATGTCGACGATGTGATCGACGTGCTCGATGTCCACCGGGCACTGCTCGACGCAGGCTCCGCAGGTGGTGCACGACCACAGGACGTCCGGGTCGATGACCCCGTTCTCCTCGGCGGTGCCGATGAGGGGGCGTTCGGCCTCGGCGAGGGCTGCGGCGGGGACGCCTGCGAGCTGCTCCTCGGTGGCCTTCTCCTCGCCCTCCGCCGACTTGCCGCCACCCGCGAGCAGGTAGGGGGCCTTGGCGTGCGCGTGGTCGCGCAGGGACATGATCAGGAGCTTGGGGGAGAGCGGCTTGCCGGTGTTCCAGGCGGGGCACTGCGACTGGCAGCGACCGCACTCCGTACAGGTGGAGAAGTCCAGGAGGCCCTTCCAGGAGAACTGCTCGACCTGGGACACGCCGAACACGTCGTCGTCACCGGGGTCGGTGAAGTCGATCGGCTTGCCGCCCGACGTCATCGGGAGCAGGGCTCCCAGGGACGTCTCACCGGTCGCGTTCCGCTTGAACCAGATGTTCGGGAACGCCAGGAAGCGGTGCCAGGCGACGCCCATGTCGGTCTTCAAGGCGACCGTGATCATCCAGATGAAGGAGGTCGCGATCTTCACGCCGGCGAAGAGGTACGTGAGGTTCTGGAGCGTGGAGACGTCCAGGTGCCGAAGGGCCGAGACCACGGGGTACGAGATGAAGAAGGACGCCTCGTACGCGTCGACGTGGTGCTGGGCGCCTTCGAGGGCGTGCAGCATGAAGATGCAGACGCCGACGATGAGGATGACGGCCTCGACGAAGTACGCCTGGCCGAAGTTGGAGCCGGCGAAGCGGGACTTGCGGCCCGGCCGGTTCGGCTTGCTGAGCTGGCGGATCGCGATCAGGACGAGGATGCCGAGGACCGTCATCGTGCCGATGAACTCGACGAAGACGTTGTACGGCGCCCATTCGCCGATGACCGGCAGCAGCCAGTCGGCCTGGAAGAGCTGGCCGACGGCGTTGACGATCGTCAGCAGCAGTGAGAAGAAGCCCACCGCCACGAACCAGTGCGCGACGCCGACGACACCCCAGCGGTTCATCCGGGTGTGGCCGAGGAACTCCTTGGCCACCGTGACAGTGCGCTGGACGGGTTCGTCGGTGCGGGTGCCCGCGGGCACGTTCTGGCCGAGTCGCATGAAGGTGTAGATCTGCAGGACGGCGCGGGCGAACAACGCCACACCGACCACGATCAGAACCAGCGACACGATGATCGCGGCGAGTTGCATTTCAGGGCTCCTCGGGCCTGCGAGGGGTCAAGGCATTACCAAGAGCATGACCAAGAATATTACTAAGCGGTAACTTAATCGGTCCGACCGAGATTACCCCCATTCTCTGTCGCACTGTAGCCAGCCGTGCGGTGATCTATGTCGCTGAGGGTCGCCTTAAAAACCTGTGACGGTCCGATCGTGTTATTCGTACTGAATTGGTACATTTGCGTCTAATTTAGAACCGTGCTCTACGGGATTCTCGCCGCCACGACCGCCCTTCTCCTCGCCGCCCTCCTCGCCGCACTGCTCCGGGTGCCCGCACTGCGGGCGGGAGTCGTCGACCGCAGACGGCGGACGCGGCAGGTACCGCTGCTCGGGGGACTGGCCGTCGCGCTCGCCGTCGTGTCGGTGACCTGGGCGTGCGACCGGACCGGCGTCGCCCCGCTCGGTGACGGCGTCGGCGGACTGCTCACCGCCGGATCCGCGGTCGCCGCGCTCGGGCTCGTCGCCGACGTCTGGCGGCTGAAGGCGCGGTTCCTGGTCTTCGGTACGGCGGTGGCGGCGGCCTGTGTCGTGCCGTACGGCGAGATCGGGGTGCCCGGCGGGCTGCTGGCCGTGGTGTGGATCGTGTGTGTCGCCGCCGCCTTCAAGGGGCTCGATCACGCGGACGGGCTCGCGGGGACCGTGGGGGTGGTCACCGCCTTCGGGGTGGGGGCCTGTGCCGCGCTGGAAGTGATGGACGGGCTCGCGGTGTTGTCGAGTGTGCTGGCCGCGGCGCTCACCGGGTTCCTGATGCACAACTGGCATCCCGCGCGGATCGCGCTCGGCGCGTGCGGGTCGCTGTTCACGGGGTTCCTGCTCGCCTCGGCGGCCGTGCTCACGCAGGCGGGGCGCGGGTTCGCGTCCGGCGCTGGGGTGCTGTTCGCGCTCACCGCCGTCGTCGGCGCCGATGCCGTCCTGGTGCTGCTGTCGCGGCGGCTGGCCGGGCGGGCGCTGCTGCGGGGCGGACCCGACCATCTCGCCCACCGGCTGCGGAAGTTGGGGCTCACCCCGCAGGGGGCGGTGGTGCTCGTGGGGGCCGGCGCGTTCTCCGGAGTGCTCGTCGGGGTGCTCGTGCACAACGGGTGGGCAGGTGAATCCGCCGTCGTGTGGGTGGCGGGCGGGGCCGTCGTGGTCGTATTCGGACTGCTTAAAGTCGCTGTCTACGGGACGCGGCGTGCGGTGTCTTCGCAGGTCAGGGCTCAGTTGCGTGTAAGGAACGGATAAGAGTTGAGCCTGGTCGACTCAGCTCTGTTGACCCAGCGGTGAGTGTCGTGCACACTTGAGCCTGTTCCACTCAAGTCATTGCTGGAGGAATCAACCATGGCACGTGCGGTCGGCATCGACCTGGGCACGACTAACTCCGTCGTCAGCGTTCTTGAAGGCGGCGAGCCCACCGTCATCACCAACGCAGAGGGCGCCAGGACCACGCCGTCCGTCGTCGCCTTCGCCAAGAACGGCGAGGTGCTCGTCGGCGAGGTGGCCAAGCGCCAGGCGGTCACGAACGTGGACCGCACCATCCGCTCCGTGAAGCGCCACATGGGCACGGACTGGAAGATCGAGCTGGACGGCAAGAGCTTCAACCCGCAGCAGATGAGCGCCTTCATCCTGCAGAAGCTGAAGCGCGACGCCGAGGCGTACCTGGGCGAGAAGGTGGCCGACGCGGTCATCACCGTCCCGGCCTACTTCAACGACTCCGAGCGTCAGGCGACGAAGGAGGCCGGCGAGATCGCGGGCCTGAACGTCCTGCGCATCGTGAACGAGCCGACGGCGGCGGCGCTGGCGTACGGCCTCGACAAGGACGACCAGACGATCCTCGTCTTCGACCTCGGTGGCGGCACCTTCGACGTGTCCCTCCTGGAGATCGGCGACGGCGTCGTCGAGGTGAAGGCCACGAACGGCGACAACCACCTCGGTGGTGACGACTGGGACCAGCGGGTCGTCGACTACCTGGTGAAGCAGTTCGCGTCCGGCCACGGCGTGGACCTGGGCAAGGACAAGATGGCCCTCCAGCGTCTCCGTGAGGCTGCCGAGAAGGCCAAGATCGAGCTGTCCAGCTCCACCGAGACCTCGATCAACCTGCCCTACATCACGGCGTCCGCCGAGGGCCCGCTGCACCTGGACGAGAAGCTCACCCGCGCCCAGTTCCAGCAGCTGACGGCCGACCTGCTGGAGCGCTGCAAGACGCCGTTCCACAACGTCATCAAGGACGCCGGCATCTCCATCAACGAGATCGACCACGTCGTCCTCGTCGGTGGCTCCACCCGGATGCCCGCCGTCGCGGAGATCGTGCGCGAGCTCACCGGCGGCAAGGACGCCAACAAGGGCGTCAACCCGGACGAGGTCGTCGCCATCGGCGCGTCCCTCCAGGCCGGTGTCCTCAAGGGCGAGGTCAAGGACGTCCTGCTCCTCGACGTGACCCCGCTGTCCCTCGGTATCGAGACCAAGGGAGGGATCATGACCAAGCTCATCGAGCGCAACACCACGATCCCGACCAAGCGGTCCGAGATCTTCACCACCGCCGAGGACAACCAGCCCTCCGTGCAGATCCAGGTCTACCAGGGCGAGCGCGAGATCGCGGCGTACAACAAGAAGCTCGGGATGTTCGAGCTGACCGGTCTGCCGCCGGCCCCGCGTGGTGTCCCGCAGATCGAGGTCTCCTTCGACATCGACGCCAACGGCATCATGCATGTCACGGCCAAGGACCTCGGCACCGGCAAGGAGCAGAAGATGACCGTCACCGGCGGCTCCTCGCTGCCGAAGGACGAGGTCGACCGCATGCGCCAGGAGGCCGAGCAGTACGCGGACGAGGACCACCGTCGCCGCGAGGCCGCCGAGTCCCGCAACCAGGGCGAGCAGCTCGTCTACCAGACGGAGAAGTTCCTCAAGGACAACGAGGACAAGGTCCCCGGCGAGGTCAAGACCGAGGTCGAGGCCGCCGTCGAGGAGCTGAAGGCCGCGCTGAAGGGCGAGGACACCGCCGAGATCCGCACCGCCACCGAGAAGGTCGCCGCGGTCTCGCAGAAGGTCGGCCAGGCCATGTACGCCGACGCCCAGGCCACGCAGTCCGCGGGCGGCGACGCCCCCGGTGCCGAGGCCCCGCGGGCGGACGACGACGTGGTGGACGCCGAGATCGTGGACGACGAGCGCAAGGACGGTGCCGCGTGACGGAGGAGACTCCGGGCTTCGACGAGAAGCCCGACGTCCCCTCCGGCGCCACCCCCGACGACGCCGAGCCGCAGGTCGCCTCCCCCTCCGGTAGTGGGGAGGGGGCGGCCCCGGCAGGGGACGCAAGTGCTCAGATCGCCGGTCTGACGGCCCAGCTGGACCAGGTGCGCAAGGCGCTCGAAGAGCGCACCGCGGACCTCCAGCGGCTCCAGGCCGAGTTCCAGAACTACCGCCGCCGGGTCGAGCGCGACCGGATCGCGGTCAAGGAGATCGCCGTGGCGAGCCTCCTGACCGAGCTGATGCCGACGCTCGACAACATCAACCGCGCGCGGGAACACGGTGAACTCGTCGGCGGTTTCAAGTCGGTGGCGGAATCGCTGGAGACCGCCGCGGCGAAGATGGGACTGCAGCAGTTCGGCAAGGAGGGCGAGCCCTTCGACCCGACGATCCACGAGGCCCTGATGCACTCGTACGCGCCGGACGTCACGGAGACGACCTGCGTGGCGATCCTGCAGCCCGGGTATCGCATCGGTGAGCGCACCATCCGCCCCGCGCGGGTGGCCGTCGCCGAGCCGCAGCCCGGCGCCGTCAAGGCCGAGGACGAGTCCGAGGCCGGCGACGAGAAGAAGGACAACGGCCCTGAGGAGGGCTGACGCAACGCGCGCACGAAAGGAGGGACGTCGAGGATGAGCACCAAGGACTTCATCGAGAAGGACTACTACAAGGTCCTCGGCGTCCCCAAGGACGCCACCGAGGCCGAGATCAAGAAGGCGTACCGGAAGCTCGCCCGCGAGTTCCACCCGGACGCCAACAAGGGCAACGCCAAGGCCGAGGAGCGCTTCAAGGAGATCTCCGAGGCCCACGACGTCCTCGGTGACCCCAAGAAGCGCAAGGAGTACGACGAGGCCCGCGCCCTGTTCGGCAACGGCGCCCTCTTTGATAGGCACGGTCGCCCGGGACCGGGCGGCGCGGGCGGCGGCAACTTCAACTTCGACCTGGGCGACCTCTTCGGAGGCGGCGCCCAGGGCGGCGGCGGTGCCGGGGGCGCCGGTGGCTTCGGCGGCGGCATCGGTGACGTCTTCGGGGGCCTGTTCAACCGCGGCGGCACGGGCACGACCCGTACGCAGCCCCGGCGCGGCCAGGACATCGAGTCCGAGGTCACGCTCAGCTTCACGGAGGCCATCGAAGGGGCCACGGTGCCGCTGCGGATGTCCTCGCAGCAGCCCTGCAAGGCCTGTTCGGGCACCGGCGACAAGAACGGCACACCGCGCGTGTGCCCGACCTGCGTCGGCACCGGCCAGGTCGCGCGCGGCTCCGGGGGCGGCTTCTCGCTCACGGACCCGTGCCCGGACTGCAAGGGCCGCGGCCTGATCGCCGAGCACCCCTGCATCGAGTGCAAGGGCAGCGGGCGCGCCAAGTCGTCGCGGACCATGCAGGTCCGGATCCCCGCGGGGGTCACCGACGGCCAGCGCATCCGGCTGCGCGGCAAGGGCGCTCCGGGTGAACGGGGCGGTCCCGCGGGCGACTTGTACGTCATGGTGCACGTCGACACGCACCCCGTGTTCGGCCGCAAGGAGGACAACCTCACGGTGACGGTCCCGGTGACGTTCGCCGAGGCGGCGCTGGGCGGCGAGGTCAGGGTGCCCACCCTGGGCGGGCCGCCGGTGACGCTGAAGCTGCCGCCGGGCACGCCCAACGGCCGCACGATGCGGGCCCGCGGCAAGGGCGCCTTCCGCAAGGACGGCACCCGGGGTGACCTCCTTGTGACCGTGGAGGTGAGTGTCCCGAAGGACGTCACGGGGAATGCTCGTGACGCGCTTGAGGCGTACAGAGAGGCGACCGCGGACGAAGACCCGCGGGCGGAGCTGTTCCAGGCCGCGAAGGGAGCATGAGAGAGCCATGGATGGGACCGGCCGTCGACGCAACCCGTACGAGCTGACCGAGGAGACCCCGGTCTACGTCATCTCCGTGGCTGCCCAGCTCTCCGGCCTGCACCCGCAGACGCTGCGCCAGTACGACCGTCTCGGCCTGGTCTCCCCCGACCGCACGGCCGGACGCGGTCGGCGCTACTCGGCCCGCGACATCGAACTGCTGCGCACCGTCCAGCAGTTGTCGCAGACCGAGGGCATCAACCTGGCTGGCATCAAGCGCATCATCGAGCTGGAGAACCAGGTCGTCGCGCTCCAGCAGCGCGTCGCCGAACTCCAGTCGGCGGTCGAGGGCGCGGCGGCGACGATGCAGCAGCGGGAGGCGGCGGTACACGCTTCGTACCGGCGCGACCTGGTGCCGTATCAGGAGGTCCAGCAGACCAGTGCGCTGGTGGTGTGGCGGCCGAAGCGGCAGCAGTCCTCGGACTGACGTCCACTCTCACACGGAAGAAAAGGGGCCCGGAGGTCAGTGACCTCCGGGCCCCTTCCGTTCGTGTTCCGTTCGTGCTTACGCGGAGGTGCCGATCCGGAACACGTGGTCGCCGGCCGTCTCTGCCTCGGTGCCGTCCGTGTACACGGCGGTGACCTTGTAGAAGACGGTGGTGTCGGTCGGCGCGCCGGTGTCCGAGTAGTGGTCGCCGAGCCCGACGGGAGTGTCGGTGAGCAGCGTGTAGGCGCCGGTCGAGGTGTCCCAGCGGTAGACGTTGAAGCCGGTCGCGGTGCCGTTCGGGTCGCGCCGGGCGTTGTAGTCCACCCGGATGTCGGGACCCTGGGCGATGTCCGTCGCGTCCACGTACAGGGCACCGGAGGAGGACTCGTCCGGGTAGGTCTCCGTCGGCACGATGTCGAGCTCCGTGACCTCGACGCCGGCGGCGGAACCGAGATCCAGGGTGTTGCCGTCGTGGTCGACGGCCACGACCACGTACCGCAGCTTCTCCCCGTCGGGCAGGCTCACGTCCCGGTTCTGGGACCAGATGCTGCCGAACGGAAGGGTGTCGGTGATGTCCGTGTACGTCCAGGCGCCGTCGACGTACACACCCCGGTGGATCCGGTAGTCGGCGAAGTCCCCGGCCGGGCTGTCGTCCCAGTCGAGCCGGACGCCGTACCCCATCGGCGTCGCCGTCAGGCCGGTCACCGCGGCGGGGGCGGTGTAGTCGCCGACATGGTCGATGGTGACCGAGTTCGAGACGGGGCCGAAGTTGCCGTGCCGGTCCACGGCCCGGACCCAGTAGGTGTGCGTCGTGGAGCGCTCGATCTCCGTGTCCGTGTAGGACTCTCCGGCGATGGAGCTGTCCAGTCCGACGCCGTCCCGGTAGACGGAGAAGTACGCGATGTCGTCGTCCGCGTCCGTGCTCCAGGTCCAGTTCAGGGTGACGCCGCGTTCCCCGTCGACGGCCGTCACGTCGTCCGGGGCGTAGACCGGGGCGACGGTGTCGATGTCCTCCGACCAGTACTCGGCCGTGCCCGAGGGCGGTGACGCGTTGCCGTGGGTGTCGACGGCGGTGACGACGTAGTAGAAGGGCTCGCCGGTCGTGGGCAGGTCCTCGATCCAGACGCTGTCGCTGATCGGCGTCGGGCCGCTCACCAGGTTCGCGGCGGTGACGGCGACGGGGTATCCCGTCGACCGGTACACCCGATAACCGGCCAGGTCGGACTCGGTGTTCGAGCCCCAGTACAGGCGCGCCGTGATGACGTTGCCGATGGCCCAGTTGTCCTCCACACCGGTGGGTGCGGCGGGAGCCGTCGTGTCGACGGTGGTGACACCCTGGTCGGCGGTGCCGGTCGACTCGCGGCCGGCCTTGTCGTAGGCGCGGACCTCGTAGTAGTAGGTGTCGCCCGTCTTCGGGAGCGCGCTACCGGTGTACGACGTGGCGGTGGTCGTCGCCAGCGGTCTGCTGCCGAAGGAGGCACCCTTGAGGCGCCGGTAGACGTGATACCCGGCGAGGTCCATCTCCTTGTTCTTGGACCAGGTGAGCTTGGCCTTGCCGGTGGTGGTGTCGTACGTCACTGAAGTGCCCGTCGGGGTAAGCGGCTTGACCTTGTCGACGGTCGCCGAGGTCCGGGGCGCGTACGTGAACTTCACCGTCGCCTTGCCGGTCCAGTTGACGTAGTCGACGCGGAGGGTGTGTTTGCCGGACGGGACGGTGACGTTGACGGTCTTCTTGACGGTCGACGTGACGTTCTTCCACAGGTCGATCTTGCGGCTGCCGTCGAGGTAGACGCGGATGCCGTCCTGGGCGGACGCGGCGAAGGAGAAGGGGCCGCCGGAGCCGAAGTCGCGGGTCACGGACCAGCGGACGCCGAAGTTGTCCTTGGGGAGTCCGGTGGCGGGGGCGCCGGTCCAGTTCTGGTCGATCGCGTTGTCGCAGTCCGTCTTCTTGGGGGTGCCCTTGAAGGTGGTGTTCGCGAAGAACTGCCGTTTGTGGACCGGGGAGGCGCAGGTCGTGGCTGCGGAGGCGGTCGCGGTCGCGCCGGCGAGCAGACAGCCCGCGATGGAGAGGGCGACGGTGACGGCCGTCGCGGGTCTTGCTGGGTTCATGCGTACCTCTGTGGGATCGGGCACGGCGACAGGTGGCCGTTGACGATCACGACTCGCGAGGAACGGACTTGGTTGTGCTGATCTTTGCCCGTTCATGAACTCCCGTTGAGTGAAGGGTCGGTAAAGAGCGTTTGGATGGGATTCCGCAGCACCTCCACATACCAAACGGAACGTGCTGTTGCCATCTCGTTAAGTGGTTCCGCTTGACGCCGGTGGTGGCAGCCGCGTTGGCTTTTCAGTCACCTGGGTTGCAATGCTGCACCCTCGTCCGGACGGCACCAGAAGTGAGCACCCCAATGCGTCGTATCGCCATATCCGTGGCCGCGTCCTCGCTGGCCCTCCCGCTGGCCGCCTGTGGCGTGCTCAACTCCTCAGGGAGCAGCGCGGAGGAGACTCCGGCGAAGGGCAACGACATCACGGTGGGCGTACTGATGCCCGAGAAGACGAACACGCGGTACGCGGAGTTCGACTACCCGATCATCAAGTCGACGGTCTCCGAGCTGACCAGCGGCAAGGGCAAGAGCGAGTACGCCAACGCCAGTGGCGACGCGAAGATCCAGGACGGCCAGATGCAGAAGATGATCGACAGCAAGGTCGACGTCATCCTGCTCGACGCCGTCGACTCGCACCTCATCCTGCCGATGGTGAAGAAGGCCAAGGCCGCGGGCATCCCGGTCATCGCCTACGACCGCCTGGCCGAGGGGCCGATCGACGCGTACATCTCCTTCGACAACGAACTGGTCGGCGAGGTGCAGGGGCGCTCCCTGGTGGAGGCGCTGGGCGGCAACGTCGACACCTCCGACAAGATCGTGATGATCAACGGCTCGCCGACCGACCCGAACGCCGGACAGTTCAAGGCGGGCGCGCTCTCCGAGCTCCAGGGTAAGGTGACGATCTCCGAGAGCTACGACACGAAGGCGTGGAGCCCCGAGGTCGCGCAGGCGTCCATGACCAAGGCGATCGACAAGCTCGGCAAGGGCAACATCGCGGCCGTGTACTCCGCCAACGACGCGATGGCCGGCGGCGCCATCAAGGCCCTCCAGGCGGCGGGCGTGACCACGATGCCGCCGATCACCGGCCAGGACGCCGAACTCTCCGCCGTGCAGCGGATCCTCACCGGCGAGCAGTACATGAGCGTCTACAAGCCCTACCCGGACGAGGCCGAGGCCGCCGCCAAGGCCGCGGTGTCCCTGATCCAGGGCCACGACATCGAGTTCGACTCCCTCACCCGCGACACGGTCGACAGCCCCACGAACAAGAAGATCCCGGCCCAGCTGGTCTCCGTGGTCGCGCTGACGAAGGACAACATCAAGTCGACGGTGGTCGCGGACGGGATCTACAAGGTCTCCGACATCTGCACGACCAAGTTCAAGTCGGCCTGCGCGGCGCAGGGGTTGAAGTAACCCGCCCGCCCCGCAGGGGAGTTCACGCCACCCGCGTGAACTCCACGGTCACCTCCGGCGGGCCCCCGGCCACTCCCCGGTAGATCCCCTTGTGCGGCGTCACGTCGTCGTAGTCCCGCCCCCGCCCGACCACCACATGGGACTCGTCGGGCCGGGTCCGGTTGGTCGGGTCGTAGCCGGACCAGTCGCCCGCCCAGTACTCCACCCAGGCGTGGCTCTGGCCGGCGACCGGGCGGTGCAGCTCCGCCTCGCTCTCGGGGTGGAGGTAGCCGGAGACGTAGCGCGTGGGCAGACCCAGGCTCCGCAGCAGGGCGATGGTGACGTGGGCGATGTCCTGGCAGACGCCGGCGCCCTGTTCCCAGGCCTCGGCGGCGGAGGTGTTCACGCCGGTGACGCCCGGGAGGTACGACACCCGGTCGGCGACCAGCGCCGAGACCGCCACCGCCGTCTCGTGCGGGTCCAGGCCCGTGGCCGCCTTGCGCGCCTTCTTCAGCAGCTTCGGCGGGACCGTCGTACGGACCGTGGGGCCGATGAACTCCAACAGGCGGGAGTTCGTGGTGCGTTGGCCGATCTCCTGCCAGGTGGGGGCGGGGGCCGGTGCGTCCGGCGGGGACGTCTCGACCAGGCTCGACGCGGTGATCGTCAGGTCCGCGTGCGGGTCCATCAGGTCGAAGCCGGTGACCTGGGTGCCCCAGTAGTCCCAGTACGACCAGGTGGGGGTGGTGGGGTTCACGGTCACCCGCGCGTCCAGTGTCGTCTGGCCGGGGAGCGTGAGCGGGGTCATCCGCACCTCGTTGTGCGAGGACACGGCCGCCTGGGCGTACGACACGCGCGTGGTGTGACGGATGCGAAGCCTACGGGTCATCTCAGGCTCCTTCCTGGGCCCACTCGACGGGCCCCTGGTACGGGAAGAACAACTCCGCGACCGCCTCCGCCGAGGCCATGCAGGCGTGCTGCAAGTCCTTGAGGAGAGCGGGGAGTTGTTCCTCCAAGGCGTGCGAGTCCAGGTATTCGAGGCGGGTGCGGAGCCGGCCGATGGGACGGCGCGCGGGGTCCTGGCGCTGGCGGCCCAGCGCCGTGAGGCACTCCTCGGCCGTCGTCAGCGCGTGCAGCGCCGAGCGCGGGAAGTCCCGGTCCAGGAGCAGGAATTCGGCCACGCGCGGGGTGTCCCCGAAGCCGCCGTACACGCGCGCGTACGCCTCGTCGGCGCCCGAGGCGCTCAGCAGCGTCGTCCAGTCGGGCGCGTGTGCCGCGTCCAACACCCGTACCGACAGCAGCCGTACGGTCATGTCCACCCGCTCCAGGCTGCGGCCGAGGACGACGAAACGCCAGCTGTCGTCGCGGCTCATCGTGGAGTCGGCGAGGCCGAAGAACAACGCGGCGCGTCTGCGCACGAGTTCGAGATAGGCGTAGGGGCCCGTACGGCGGGCCGCGAGGCGTTGGTCGGCCAGCGCGTGCCAGGTGGAGTTGAGGCACTCCCACATCTCCGAGGAGACGGCTTCCCGGGCGCTGCGGGCGTTGAGGCGGGCGGCGCCGAGCGCGCCCTCGATGGAGCAGGTGGAGCGGGCGTCGAACGCGAGCTGGTCCAACACCTGCTGCATGTCCACGCGTTGGCCGCCCGCGTCGACCCCGAGGATCGCGTACAGCGACCGGCAGGCCACGTCCTCGTCGCGCCAGGGGTCCTCCAGCATGCGGTGCAGATACGCGTCGAGGATGCGCCCGGTGGTGTCCGCGCGCTCGACGTAACGGCCCGTCCACGTCAGGGCCTCGGCTATCCGGGAGAGGATCACGTCGTTCACTGCTGCTGCGCCCCTTCCTGTACGACCGTGGGGTTGCCGTCGGGACCGTGCTGGCGGGGTGCCACCTCGGGCGGCCGGCCGTCCTGGGCCAGTGGCTCGGGCTGTTCGGCGGGGCCCTCCGCGAGCACCCAGGTGTCCTTGGAGCCGCCGCCCTGGCTGGAGTTGACGATCAGGTTGCCCTCCTGGAGGGCGACGCGGGTGAGGCCGCCGGGGAGCACCCAGACGTCGGTGCCGTCGTTCACGGCGAACGGGCGGAGGTCGATGTGGCGCGGTGCCATGCGTTCACCCGCGAGGGTGGGGGAGGTCGACAGGGCGACGGGGCGCTGCGCTATCCAGCCGCGCGGGTCGGCGGCGACGGCTTTGCGAGTGCGTTCGAGGGTCTTCGCGTCCGCCTTGGGGCCGATGACGATGCCCTGTCCGCCGGCGCCGTCCACCGGCTTGATGACCAGGCGGTCGATCTGGTCGAGGACCGCCTCCAACTGGCCGGGCTCGTCAGGGCGGTACGACTCCACGTTGGGGAGAATCGGTTCCTCTGAGAGGTAGTAGCGGATGAGGTCGGGGACGTAGGTGTAGAGGAGTTTGTCGTCCGCGATGCCGTTGCCAACGGCGTTCGCGAGTGTGACGTTCCCGGCCTGGGCGGCGTTCATGATGCCCGGGCAGCCGATCACCGAGTCGGGGCGGAAGTGCAGCGGATCGAGGAAGTCGTCGTCGAGCCGCCGGTATACGACATGGACGGGGACCTCGCCGCGGGTGGTGCGCATCCACACCCGGTTGTTGCGGCACGTCAGGTCGTGCCCCACCACCAGTTGCACGCCCATCAGCCGCGCGAGCAGGGCGTGTTCGAAGTAGGCGGCGTTCCCCGGCCCCGGGGTGAGGACCACGACCCGGGGGTCCTGGGTGCCGGCGGGCGCGGCGGCGCGCAGCGCGGCCAGCAGCCGCCCCGCGTACCCGTCGACGGGGACCACGTGCTGCTCGGCGAAGAGGGACGGGAAGATCCGCGTCATGGCCCGGCGGTTCTCGATGACGTACGACACCCCGCTGGGGACCCGCACGTTGTCCTCCAGCACCCGCAGGTCCCCGGCCTCGTCGCGGACGAGGTCGATGCCGGCGACGTGGATGCGGACCCCGCCCGGTGGCTCGACGCCCTGCGCGGCCCGATGGAAATGAGCCGAGTTGAGGAGCAGCCGCCAGGGCACGACCCCGTCCTCGAAGGCGCGGCAGTGGGAGTAGGCGTCGGAGAGGTAGGCCTCAAGTGCCCTGACCCGCTGGGCCACTCCGCGCTGGATGAGATCCCACTCCAGCGCGTCGATGATCCGCGGCACCAGGTCAAGCGGCCAGGGCCGTTCCTCGCCCGCGAAGGCGTAGGTCACGCCGCGGTCGGTGAACGCGCGGGCCATCTGGTCCGCGCGGAAGCGCAGTTCACTCGGCTCGATGGGCTGGAGTGCCGCCAGTACCGGCTCGTAGGCGGTTCTGACCTCACCCGGCCGCACAAACATCTCGTCCCACGCATCGGCCAATGCGTATGCGTCAAATATGTCCGCCATGAGGGGACGTTAAGTGCGATACGTAACACGGCGATCTCTGAGTGATTTCCGGCAGCTCACGCGGAAAGTGATACGACGAGGGACTCGGTGCTACTGGCCGGACACCCCCCCAGCTTGTTGCAAGGTGAGGCTCGGAGGCCGGGAGATAGCGGGCGATATCGTCGGTTTTCGGGGTCCGTTCGAGGGGAAGCCGTGTTGCGGAGCAGGTCCCGTCCGCGCATAGTTGCGCTGCAAAGAGCCGGGAACCGGGGGTGGGATGGGCGATGGCCGGGCACGGGACGGACGAGCATCCACACGGTGCTGACCGACTCTGCGACGCCGGGGAGCGTGTGTACTCCCGGGCCGTACGACGGGGCCGGGTGCCGCGCACGGACGCCGAACCGGTGCCGTGCCTGCTGGAGTTGGCCCTCCTCCACCCCGACCCCGACGACATGGCCTGGCTGGTGCCGACCTCCCCGCAGGAGGTCATGACCCGGCTGCTGCGCGGGGTCTACGACGAGGTCAGCGAGAGCCACCGGCGGGTGGGTTCGGCGGTCGAGGCCTTCGAGCTGTACGCCGGTCTGGGCCGCCGGGTGCAGGCGTCCGCGGCGGCGTCGGGCTCCCTGGAGGGCGCCGCGATCCGCGTCCTGGACGGCCTCTCGCGCATCCAGGCGGCGATGGACGACGCGACGGAGGCCTGCACGGGCGAGGTCCTCACCGTCCAGCCCGGCGGCATCCGCCGCGAGCCGGAACTCACGGAGGGCCTGCACCGGGCGGTGGCGCTGCGCTCGCGCGGGGTCCGGATGCGCGACCTGTACACCCACGTCGCCCGGCACGGCCAAGGCCTTCTGAACTACCTGGAGTTGATGGGCGACGCGGTCGAGGCGCGGACCCTGGACGAGGTCGTCGACCGGCTGATCCTCTTCGACCGCACGGTCGCCTTCATCCCCGCAAACGCCGACCACACGATGGCCCTGGAGCTGCGCCACCCGGCGTTGATCGACTACTTCGTCACCGTCTTCGACCGCCTGTGGCGCCTGGCGATCCCGGTCGCCGCTCCCCTGCCGGACACCGGCATCGAGGGCATCTCGCACCGGGAGCAGTCCATCGCGGCGCTGCTCGCGGACGGCCACCAGGACGCGGTGATCGCGGAGCGGCTGGGGATAAGCGTGCGGACCTGCCGCGCCCATATCGCCCGCTTGTCGGAGACGCTGGGCGCGGCCAGCCGTACCCAACTCGGTGTGCGGATCGCCCAGGCGGGCCTGGACGGCACCGCGTCACGTTTGCCGGACGTCCCCGCGCAGCTCACGCCGGTGGATCAAGAATCCCCGACTGCCCTATGAGATAGCCGAGTTGGGCCCGGCTCTCGCTGCCGAGGGTGGCGGCCAGCTTGGCGATGTGGACGCGGGCCGTGCGGATGTTCATGCCCAGCCGGTCGGCGATCACCGCATCGGTGTGGCCCTCGACGAGGAGGCCCGCTATGGCGCGCTGGCGTTGGCTGATGCCGTTCGGGGAGGGGCGCTGGACCGCGTCGGGGTACATCGGGACGGCGAGGTGCCAGAGGCGGTCGAAGACCGTGACGAACCAGTCGATCAGCGAGGGGTGGCGGACCTCCAGGGCGAGGCTGCGGTCCCGGCTGGCGGGGATGAACGCCACCCGCCGGTCGACGACGATGAGCCGCTCGGTGACCTCGTCGAGGGTGCGGGCCTCCGCGTCGCCGCGCAGTTGCTCGTAGCGGGCCAGGACGACGGGTCTGTGGCGCTGGGTGTGCTGGTAGAGGGTACGGATGCGGCCGCCGCGGTCGAGGAATGCCTGGTCGCGTACGAGGGCGACGGCCTGTGCCTCCGGGCTGCGCGGGCCGACGTGCGGCTGGATGGCGAGGAGTTCGTCCGTGGCGTCCGCCATGGCCTCGGTGATGGCCTGGTTGATGCGGTCCCTGTCACCGAGGACGGTGAGCGTCGGGTTCGCCGTGGCCGCCGTACGCGAGCCGTCGAGCCGGAGCAGCGGCGCGAAGGCGCTCTCCAGGCGCTCCTCGCGGCGCCGCTCGTCCGCGATGCGCTCGGCGGACCGCCGTAGCAGACGGTGGAGGACGGCGGCGGGGGCGACCGGCCGCAGGTGGTGGGGGTCCCCCACGTCCGGATGCAGCAGTCCGAGGTCGATCAGGCACGGTGCGGTGTTCGCTTCTTCGACCGGGGCCCGCCCGTCGCGCAGCGCGCGGACGTACAGGCTGAGGCCTTCCGCGCACAGGTCCTCCGCTCCGTGCGTGTGTGCCTCGGTCACGGTCCGCTTTCTCCCTCCTGCGCCGGCTGGTCCTGCTGCAGGATCCCCGACTGGGCTATGAGGAAGCCGAGCTGGGCGCGGCTGCCGCTGCCCAGGGCCGTGGCGAGCTTGGCGATATGGGCCCGGCAGGTGCGCACGTTCATGCCCAGGCGCCGGGCGATGGCCTCGTCGACATGGCCCTCGACGAGCAGCTTGGCGATGGAGTGCTGGATGTCGGTGATGCCGTCGGCGGCGGTCTCGTACGGACTGCCGGCGCTCAGCGGGACCGCGCGGCTCCACATGAACTCGAAGACCTTGATCAGGTAGCTCACCAGCCCCGGGTGCCGCAGCTCCAGGGCGACCTGGCGGTCGTCGCGTATCGGGATGAAGGCGACCGTCTCGTCACAGATGACGAGGCGCTCGACCAGCTCGTCGATGGTGCGGTACTCCACCTTGCCGTTGGCGAACTGGTCCACGTAGGCCAGCCGCTCCGGGATGTAGCGGGCGGTGTGCTGGTACAGCGTCCGGATTCGTACGCCGCGGTCGGTCAGGGTCTTGTCGCGCTCCAGACCCTCCATGATCCGGCGTTCGGGATGGCGGACGCTGGGCTGGACGGTCAGTACCTCGTTGCGGCACTGGTCCGTGGCCAGGTCGAGGGCTCCGTTGATGCGGTCGAGACCCTCCAGCACGGTGATCGAGTGCTCGGGGGTCGAGCCCTGGGCGGTGAGCGTCATGAACGGCTCGAACACCTCGGCCAGCACCATGGACGTGCGCCTGCGCTCGGAGATCTCGCGTTCCAGCGGGTTGAGCCGCAGCGACAGCGCCAACGAGGGAGGCACCGGCCGGAGCCAGTTCTCGTCGTCCGGATCGGCGTGCAGCAGGGCGAACTCCATGAGGCAGGGAGCGCCCGCCACATCCGCGCGGGCTACGCGTCCCGTGCGTAGCGCGTTGGCATATATGCGTCTTCCTTCCTCACACAGTTCAGCAATGGTGTGGGGATGTGTCTCTTCTGTCGGATTTATAGTCAAATCTCCACCCCCCAGGGTCCTGAACATGCAGGAACATGATGCACTCATTGTGTGGTCACGACGTGCCTGAATGAGCCATCGTCTTATCAGACGGGGGAAGAGGGGACCTTCAAGTGAGGACGAAGCCAACTATGCGTAAGAGAATGCTTCGCTCGGTGCTTGTCGCCGCCTTCTCCGCCGTTGTGGCCTTCGGAACGCTGAGTGGCCTCTCTGGTGCGAAGTGCGACATGCGGGCGGGGGACACCCAATGGTCGTCGGTGAGGGCCGACGCGGTTGTCGAAGACGTCGTGGCCACACCCGGCGACACCCAATGGTCCTGACATGACGACTCCTCCCGACGACCGCTCCTTCCGCCGCGAGATGGCCACCGCCTATCGCTCCGGCTGGCACTTCATCGATCTGGCCACCGCCATCCCCCACAGCGGTGACTCGCTCATGGTGACCGTGTTCGGTGAGCCGGTCGTGGTGACGCGGGACGAGGACGAGGACGTCCGGGCGTACCGGTGTCTGCGACGGCCCCGGGGGGCGCCGCAGCCAGTGCGATGCGCCATCCGGTACGGAATGATCTTTGTGAATCTTGACCAGCGAGACCACCGGCTGGTGGATACGGATGCCCCCGACATCCAGACCATCTCAGCCACCCCCCGCAGTGCCTGACGCGATTCCCCCGTCGTAACAAGATCGCTCAGGTGCTTCCCCCCGCAGCGGCGTCACCGTGACCTGAACACGGTGACGCCGCTGCAGTTTGTGCGGAATGTTCTGGTATCTGCCCATCCCGGGTGGCTGAAAATCGGCGCTTCAGCTTTTCCCCGCCGCCTTCCCCAGCGCCCGTGTCAGCTCGATCTCGATCACCACCCGGGACGGGTTCGGCGACGGCGTCCGCCCGTAGCGCCCGGCGTACCGGCGCTCCGCCTCCGCGACCCGGTCGGGTTCCGCGTGCACGAAGGCCCGGCCCTCCAGCGTCGCCCAGCGCCGCCCGTCCACCTGGCACACGGCGACCCGTGCCCCGAGGGGGCCGGCGGCCAGCACGTTCAGCACCTTCCTGCTCGACTTGTTCGCGATGACCCGAGCCAGTCGCGCCTCCGGGTCGTATGTCACTCCGACGGGAACGACATGCGGGCTGCCGTCGGGGCGCGGAGTCGTGAGGGTGCACAGATGCCGTTCCTGCCAGAAGGTGAGGTACGACGGGTCGG
Source organism: Streptomyces sp. NPDC101776 (assembly GCF_044766845.1). Lineage (NCBI taxonomy): Bacteria > Bacillati > Actinomycetota > Actinomycetes > Kitasatosporales > Streptomycetaceae > Streptomyces > Streptomyces sp. NPDC101776. Next base: position 620,652 of record NZ_JBIWMV010000004.1, read on the forward strand.
GAGCGCCCGGGTCCACCGGATGTACGGCCATGGTCCCGGAACTTAGTCCCCCGATCCGCCCCGCCACTGCCTTGAGTGGAATAGACTCAACTTTATGCACGTTGACCGAGTCAGTCCGTGTACGAAGGTCGTAGGAGGAGGAGCACCGGAACGTGGACGCCGAGCTGACCAACAGGAGCCGGGACGCGATCAACGCGGCCAGCAAACGTGCGGTGACCGGGGGGCACGCCGACCTGACCCCGGCCCACCTGCTTCTCTCGCTGCTCGCGGGGGAGGACAACGAGAACATCACCGACCTGCTGGCCGCCGTCGACGCGGACCAGGCCGCCGTACGGTCCGGGGCCGAGCGCGTGCTCGCGGCGCTGCCCAGCGTGACCGGTTCGACCGTCGCGCCCCCGCAGCCCAGCCGTGAGCTGCTGGCCGTGATCGCGGACGCGGGTGAGCGCGCGAAGGAACTCGGCGACGACTATCTCTCGACCGAGCACCTGCTGATCGGGATCGCCGCGAAGGGCGGTGCGGCCGGGGACGTACTCTCCCAGCAGGGGGCCGGCGCGAAGAAGCTGCTGGACGCGTTCCAGAAGAGCAGGGGAGGGCGCCGGGTGACCACACCCGACCCCGAGGGGCAGTACAAGGCGCTGGAGAAGTTCGGTACGGACTTCACGGCCGCCGCGCGCGAGGGCAAGCTCGACCCGGTCATCGGGCGGGACCAGGAGATCCGGCGGGTCGTCCAGGTGCTGTCCCGGCGCACGAAGAACAACCCCGTCCTCATCGGCGAGCCCGGCGTCGGCAAGACCGCCGTCGTCGAGGGCCTGGCCCAGCGGATCATCAAGGGGGACGTGCCCGAGTCCCTCAAGAACAAGCGGCTCGTCTCCCTCGACCTCGGCGCGATGGTCGCGGGCGCGAAGTACCGCGGCGAGTTCGAGGAGCGGCTGAAGACCGTCCTGGCCGAGATCAAGGACTCCGACGGCCAGATCATCACCTTCATCGACGAGCTGCACACGGTCGTGGGCGCGGGCGCCGGCGGCGACTCCGCGATGGACGCCGGCAACATGCTGAAGCCGATGCTCGCCCGCGGCGAGCTGCGCATGGTCGGCGCGACGACCCTCGACGAGTACCGCGAGCGCATCGAGAAGGACCCGGCGCTGGAGCGCCGCTTCCAGCAGGTGCTGGTGGCGGAGCCGAGCGTCGAGGACACGATCGCGATCCTGCGCGGCCTGAAGGGACGCTACGAGGCGCACCACAAGGTCGTCATCGCGGACAGCGCGCTGGTCGCCGCCGCGTCCCTCTCCGACCGCTACATCACCTCCCGCTTCCTCCCGGACAAGGCGATCGACCTCGTCGACGAGGCGGCATCGCGCTTGCGGATGGAAATCGACTCGTCCCCCGTCGAGATCGACGAACTGCAGCGCTCCGTCGACCGGTTGAAGATGGAGGAGCTGGCCCTCGACAAGGAGACGGACGCCGCCTCGATCGAGCGCCTGGAGAAGCTGCGCCGCGACCTCGCCGACCGCGAGGAGGAACTGCGCGGCCTCAACGCCCGCTGGGAGAAGGAGAAGCAGTCCCTCAACCAGGTCGGCGAACTGAAGGAGAAGCTCGACGAACTGCGCGGCCAGGCCGAACGGGCCCAGCGCGACGGCGACTTCGACACCGCCTCCAAGCTCCTGTACGGCGAGATCCCCACCCTGGAGCGCGACTTGGAGGAGGCCTCCCAGGCGGAGGAAGAGGCCTCCAAGGACACCATGGTCAAGGAGGAGGTCGGCCCCGACGACATCGCGGACGTCGTCGGCGCCTGGACCGGCATCCCCGCAGGCCGCCTCCTGGAGGGCGAGACCCAGAAACTCCTGCGCATGGAGGAGGAGTTGGGCCGCCGCCTCATCGGCCAGCGAGAGGCCGTACAGGCGGTCTCGGACGCGGTACGACGCACCCGCGCGGGCATCGCGGACCCCGACCGCCCCACCGGCTCCTTCCTCTTCCTGGGCCCGACGGGCGTGGGCAAGACGGAACTGGCGAAAGCCCTCGCCGACTTCCTCTTCGACGACGAGCGGGCCATGGTCCGCATCGACATGTCGGAGTACGGCGAGAAGCACAGCGTGGCCCGGCTGGTCGGCGCCCCGCCCGGATACGTCGGCTACGAGGAGGGCGGCCAGCTCACGGAGGCGGTGCGCAGGCGGCCGTACTCGGTGATCCTGCTGGACGAGGTCGAGAAGGCGCACCCGGAGGTCTTCGACGTCCTGCTCCAGGTACTGGACGACGGCCGCCTGACCGACGGCCAGGGCCGCACGGTCGACTTCCGCAACACGATCCTGATCCTCACGTCCAACCTGGGCAGCAACTTCCTGATCGACCCGAGCACCGGCGAGGACGAGAAGAAGGCACAGGTCCTGCAGATGGTGAGGGCCTCCTTCAAGCCGGAGTTCCTCAACCGTCTGGACGACATGGTGGTCTTCTCGGCGCTCAACCGGGAGGAACTGGGCCGTATCGCGGCCCTCCAGCTCGACCGCCTGGCCAAGCGTCTCGCGGAACGCCGCCTCACCCTGGAGATCAGCGACGAGGCCCTGACCTGGCTCGCGGACAACGGCAACGACCCGGCGTACGGCGCGCGACCGCTGCGGCGGCTGGTGCAGACGGCGATCGGCGACCGGCTCGCCAAGGAGATCCTGGCGGGCGAGGTCAAGGACGGGGACACGGTACGGGTGGACGCGTTCGGTGACGGCCTGATCGTGGGGCCGGCGACGGGCAAGACGCTGTAGGTGACACCGTAGGGCCCTGGGCCGACCGGATCAGGTCAGCCCAGGGCGGACAGTCCCGGCAGGGGTTGCCACCCCCCTCCCCGGATGGGGGAGGATGGCGGAATCCGTACGAAGGGAAATACACGGTGAGCATCGACCCGTCCTCGATTCCGAACTTCGGGGGCCAGCCCGAACCGCAGCAAGGACCGGCGGGCCCCGTCGTCCCGGATCAGGACCTTGTGAAGCAGCTCCTGGAGCAGATGGAGCTGAAGTATGTCGTCGACGACGAGGGTGACCTCGCGGCGCCGTGGGAGCAGTTCCGTACGTACTTCATGTTCCGTGGCGAGGACGACCAGCTCGTCTTCTCGGTGCGGACGTTCTACGACCGTCCCCACGAGATCGACGCCAAGCCCCAGCTGCTGGAGTCCATCGACGACTGGAACCGCCGCACCCTGTGGCCCAAGGTCTACAGCCACACCCACGACGACGGCACCGTCCGTCTGATCGGTGAGGCGCAGATGCTGATCGGCACCGGCGTCGACCTGAACCACTTCGTCTCCTCGACGGTCAGCTGGGTGCGGGCCGCCATCGAGTTCGACCGCTGGCTCGTCGAGCAGCTCGGTCTCACCGAGGAGGTCGACGAGGCGGTCGAGAAGCCTGAGGACGAGGGCGACGAGGAGTAGACAACCTCGGTCCCTTTCGACCTGTGTGAACGTAACGGCGCCCGTCCACAGCCTGTGGACGGGCGCCGTCGTCGTGTCGCTCAGCCGGCCGACTGCTTGAGGCGGCCCACCGGTGTTTCGACCGCCACTTCCGCCCACACCGTCTTGCCCAGAGGGCGCCGAGGCGCCCACCCCCAGCGCACGGCCAGGGTGTCCACCAGGAGCAGTCCGCGACCGGACTCACCCTCGGGGTGCGTTGTGGGCGGGATCGCCGACGGCCGCTTCGCCGAGGCGGCGTCCGCGACCTCGACGCGGACCAAGCCCGCGGCCGTGTCCAGAGCGAGCCGGAGGCCGAAGTCGTGGCCGGGAACCCGGCCGTGCCGTACGGCGTTCGCGGCCAGTTCGCCGACGACGAGGGCGACATCGCACGACGCGTCGGACGTCGGCGGGTGGCCCCACTCCGCCATGCTCTGGACGGCGAGACGGCGGGCGAGTCGCGCACCTCGCGGTGAGGAGGCGAACTGCTCGGCGAATAAGGGGAGTTCACGTGACTCGTCTCCCGTGGTGGTCGTTCCTGTCGGCACGGCTGGTCCGTCCTTGTCCGTCGAGCTGAGGCGCCCCGCGATGTACGCGAGTCATCACGTTCCGTGTCCAAGAGTCGTCCGATCGCCCTACGCTCGACAGGTGACGCAGCCTTACTTTTGAGCCCGTAAGGAACGGAAGTGACGCTTTGGCCAACGGAATTGACCCCAGCGAGTCGATGGCCGCGCTGTTCGGCGCACGGGTGCGCAGGCTCCGTATCGCGGCCGGACTGACCCAGGCCGAACTCGGCGGCAAGGCGCATGTGGTGAGCTCGCGGATCACACAGATCGAGCGGGCGTCCGGAGCGAAGCCGACGCTGGAGCTGACGCGTGTGCTGGACGTGGCCCTCGGCGCGGACGACCTGTTGATCGACCTGTGGCCCTACGTGTACCGGGAGGCGTTTCCGGACTGGTCGCGGAAGTTCATGGAGTGCTCGGCGCGGGCGGTGGACATCCGTGAGTACGCGGCTCATGTGGTGCCAGGTCTGTTGCAGACGCAGGATTACGCGCGGGCGCTGCTGAGAGTCGGCCGAACCCTTGGCAGCGAAGAGCAGTTGGAGGAGCGACTCTCCCTTCGCATGGGACGACAGGAGCGTCTCGGAGTGCCGGATCGGCCCGAACTGTGGGTCGTCCTCGACGAGTCGGTGCTCAGGCGTCCGGTCGGTGGACGGGCGGTGATGGAGGAGCAACTGGTCCGCCTGCTACGGACTATGACGGAGCCTCACATCACCGTGCAGGTGCTGCCGTTCGACCAGGGTGAGCATGAGGTCATGGGCGGCTCGCTCACGGTGCTCACCATGCCGGACGGTTCGGAGATTGCCTACACGGAAGGCGCGCACTACGGCCAACTCATCGAGGATCCGGACGAGGTCAGGAGTTTCGCGCTGACCTACGATCGGCTGCGGGCGGCGGCCCTGCCCCCGCTCATGTCACTCGACATGGTCCGATCCGTGATGGAGGAAAATCACCGTGGAGCGAAGGTCCCTTCCCGAAGTGAACGGCGCCGCCTGGCGCAGGAGCAGCTACAGCAATCAGGAGGGCGGCAACTGCGTGGAGGTGGCCGACGGGTACCGGGCCGTCGTTCCCGTCCGTGACAGCAAGGCCTCGCATGGTCCGGCCCTGTGCTTCGAAGCCGCCTCCTGGGTCGCCTTCATAGGCGAGTTGAAGGCCTGACGCCACCGTCCCCGAGGTTGCCGGGCCCCGGCCGTCGTCCACCTCCCGGGCTCACCGGGCCCTTGTCCGCGAGGGTCCGGCGGGCCACTGACCTCCTGAAAGAACCGGGAGAAAGAACTTCCCGCCCACCCACCCTCCCCGACCGTGAAGCCCGTTTCACCCGTTCGAGTGACCGGCTTGCAGGGGCGGGACACGGAGGGTTACGTTCGCCCCAACAACCGCAGATAGATACGGCCCCCGGCCGGGACGCCAATCCCGAACGAGGGCCTGACCAACCAGGAAGTAGCACCTTCCCGATGGCTGATTCGCAGTCTAACGCGCGCCTGCGCGCCGATGCCGGAGCTCCGACCTCCGGCGTGATCCACGTACGCACTCGCCTCACGGTCGACTTCACGGTGATCTCCAACGCCCTCGCCCAGCGACGAGGCAGCGCGGTCACGGTCGGCGTCGCGGCGTACATCTCCTCACTGCCCGACGGATCGTCCGTGACCATCGCCGCCCTGTGCGAGCACTTCAGCGAGGGCGAGATCCTGATCTCGCGGGCGCTCAGGGAACTCGAAGCGGCCGGATACCTGGAGCGCCGCCGCGAACGAACGCCCTCTGGGCAGGTCCGTACCCGGACGTACTTCTACGACGTCCCCGGTGGCGTTCCGGACGGGTCTCCCGAGCCGCCGAAGCCGCGTCGGTCACGAAAGCAGGCCACCGCCCCTACGGCCGCATCCGCATCCGCATCCGTGTCCGCGCTCGCGGAGGAAACGGTGACCGAGCCCGAGCCCGAGCTTGTGCAGGTGGCCGAGGCGGAGGCGCTTGTCCCGCTCGCCGAGGCCGACCCGCAGGCCATCGCCGTACTCGCCGCTCTTCGCCGGGCCGACTCCCGCCTTGTCCTGTCCGAGCAGGAGGCCGCCCGCCTCGCCCCGGCTGTCACCCGGTGGCTCGCGGCAGGCATCCTGCCCACGCACATCACGGACCACCTCACCGCACGGCTCCCGGACAGCTTCCTGACCCGCCCGGCCGGCATCCTCGCGTACCGGCTCAAGGAGACTCCCCTCGCTCTGCCCGCACTGGCCAGAAGCGTCCAACTCCCCGTACGCCCGGCGGTGTTGCCCCTGCGGAACTGCGACGGCTGCGAGCGGGGGTTCCGCTCGGCGGAACCCGGTCGTTGCCGGGACTGCCGATCCGGGAACCATCTCCGTACGGCCGTCTGAGCCGGTGGCTGTGTATCTGGTCCACCCGCAGGTGGAAGCCTTGATGTGCGACGATGCGAAACTCAGCGCCAAGAGGAGGTGGGGCATGGTCGACAGGTTCCAGGACGGGCTTCTGACGCCCACGGAAACGGCCTCCTACCTTGAGATTCCGCAGTCGACTCTCACGTCGTGGCTGAAGGGCAAGGCCGCCGGAGCACCACTGGTTCACCAGGTTGAGCCGGTGCGGAGGGGGCAGCCCTCGGTGCCGTTCATCGCGGTGGCCGAGGCGCACGTCCTTCGTTCTCTGCGTTCTCTGGGGCTCCGGATGAGCGAGATCAGGGAGGCGGCTGCCGCTGTCAGGGACGCTTTCGACACCCCCTATGGCCTCGTGTCCCAGCGGATCGCCACAGATGGCGTGGACATCTTCGTCGAGCACTGCTGGGGGGATCTCCGCAGAGCTCGCGACGGCCAAGTCCCCATCCAGGAAGTGGTCTCCGACTATCTCCGCTACCTCACCTGGGAGCCAGGCGAGGACTTCCCCTCCAGCCTGCGACTGCGGCAGTACCCGGACTCCGTCCCCGTCGTGATCGACCCGAGGTTCGGCCACGGTCTCCCCGTGGTGGCCGCCAACCGCGTCACGGTCCAGGCCATCACCGACCTGTGGGAAGCCGGGGAGAGCGTCGAGGACATCGCGTACGACTACGGCATGACGCCTGAGCAGGTGGACGCGCTCTGCCAGGCCGTGGTGCACCTTGCCGCCTGAGTTCTTCCTCGACCGGAATCTCGGTCGTCGGGTCGCCGAGGGGCTGAGAGCCTGCGGGTGGACCGTTCACCGCATCGGGGATGTCTTCCCGGACGACGGGCAGGACGTTCCTGACGAGGAGTGGATCTCTCACGGTCTCGACCGGTACTGGGTCCCCCTGTCGAAGGACGGGCGGATCAAGACACGGGACCTGGAGATCCGGCCTGTCCTGGAACGCGAGGCGGTGCTGTTCTACCTGGACAACCAGCAGCTTCGCAGTGCCGAGATGGTCGAGCGGCTCGTCGCCCGCCGTGACGCGATCCATCGGGCCGTCGAGAAGGGCGGCCCGGCGGCGTACGCCGTACGACACGACGGCATCGAGCGCACCTGGCCCTGACGGGCGGGCTTCTTCGGGTGTCCTCGGGTGTCCTCGAAGTCGAGTGGTGTGGCCCGCTGCCTGTGCCCGCCGCGCGGAACCTCCCCCTGCGGAAGTGTGACACTCTCACCCCCGAGCGTCACACTTCTGAGCCACACCCCCCGAGACCGGGAGTTCCCGGCACACCGCCCAACCTCCCCGGACGCGGGGCCGGTCAGTCGGCGGGGAGGGCGGCGAGAAGCGCGGTGAGGACGACGGCGGGGTCGGCGTCGGGGGGTCCGGCCGGCCACCAGGTGCCCTGGTCCTTGGTGTAGGGGTACCAGAGGCCGTCGTGGCCCAGGCGTAGCTGGGCGTCACGGCCCTCCACGGTCCACCGGTTGCGCCAGGAGCGGAGCCGGGGTGGCCGGCCGTCGGCCCAGTCCGCGCGCAGTGTCTCGCGGGCGCGCTCCAGGCGGGAGGCCGGTGGGTTCCAGGGGTTCTCCAGGACGTCCAGGGACACCGCGCCGCCGTGCCGCCACGCACGGGTGGCGGCGGCGAGTTCGCCGGGGGTGCGCCCGCAGTTCGAGGCGATCCTGGCGAAGGTGTCCAGGGTGGGGTGGGTGGCGGCGAGGCGGACGGCGTCCTGCCATTCGGTGAGCGAGGCGGGTGGGGTCGTGTCGGCGTGCCCTGCGCCGAGGGCCGCGGCGAGGAGGTGGTGGGCACGCGTCGCGGCGTCGGCGGCGAGCAGTTCGAGCGCGGCCGGGTCCAGCCCGGGCTCCGGGGTGGCGGAGTCCACCAGCGCGGGTCCGCGACCGGTCCGTTCGGGGAGTTGTGGCGGGTCGGGCAGGGGCGGCAGTGCGGTGTGGGCGGCGAAGGCGGGCCTGGCCGGATCGCCGGGCCGGGGTGAGGGCGCGGCCGTACCTGTGCCTGCGGTCGCGGCGGCTTCGGCGGACGCGCGGGAGGTGTTGCGACGGCCGAGTTCGTCCATCAGCTCCCGCTCGCCGCGACCCCGCAGGAGCAGCAGCACGAAGGGGTCGCGGTCCAGGAGCCGGGCGACCTGGTAGCAGAGGGCGGCGGCGTGTTTGCAGGGGTAGCCCCAGTCGGGGCAACTGCACTCGGGGTCGAGGTCCTGGGGGCCGGGAAGCAGCGGGACGCCGGCGGCAGCGGCGTCGTCGGCGAGTCCGGCGGGCATCTCGCCGTCCAGCAGCGCGGCGATGTTGGCGGCCCGCTCGGCGATCATGTCGAGCAGTCGGTCCCACTGCCGGTCGGTCAACTGCTCGACCGTGATCTTGGAACGGTAGGGGGTCCGACGGCTGCCGTGCACCGGTGCGGTGGCCGAGCCGGGGGCGACGGTGACCGGTCCGACCGCGCCACCGCGCGCGTAGGTCCGGCCGCGTGAGAGGCGGCCGGAGTCCAGCGAGGACTCCTCCAACGAGCGCAGCCATGCGCGGCCCCACCAGGACTCCGCGAAGGGAGCGCGGCTGCCCTTGGCCGGAGGCAGCGCCTCGAAGGTACGGGCGGCGGTCCTGCCCGGTCGGCCGCGCGGGGTCATCGCCCTGTCCTTCGCAGCGTGACCAGTTCGGCCAGTTCGGAGTCGCTCAGTTCGCTGAACGCCGCCTCGCCCGAGCCGAGCACCGAGTCGGCCAGTTCCCGCTTCTGGCGGAGCATCTCGGCGACCCGGTCCTCGACCGTGCCCTCGGCGATCAGCTTGTGCACCTGGACCGGCTGGGTCTGTCCGATCCGGTAGGCGCGGTCGGTGGCCTGGTCCTCCACGGCCGGGTTCCACCAGCGGTCGTAATGGATGACGTGTCCGGCCCGGGTCAGGTTGAGACCGGTCCCGGCGGCTTTGAGGGACAGCAGGAACACCTTCTTCTCACCGCGCTGGAAGGCGTCGACCATCTCCTCCCGGCGTTTGACCGTGGTGCCACCGTGCAGGAACAGGGTGTCCACGCCACGGCCGGCGAGGTGGCGCTCGATCAGCGTGCCCATGGCCACGTACTGGGTGAAGACCAGAGCCGATCCGCCCTCCGCCAGGACGGTGTCCAGGAGTTCGTCGAGCAGTTCCAGCTTTCCCGAGCGGCCGGGCAGCTTGGTGTCCGTGGGCTCCTTCAGGAACTGCGCGGGGTGGTTGCAGACCTGCTTCAGACCGGTGAGGAGTTTCATCACCAGGCCGCGCCGGGCGATGCCCTCCCTCTCCTCGATCTCGGCCATGAGTTCGCGTACCAGTGCCTCGTACAGCGAGACCTGTTCCTTCGTCAGGGACACCGGCTGGTCGGTCTCGGTCTTGGGCGGCAGTTCGGGCGCGATGCCGGGGTCGGACTTACGCCGACGCAGCAGGAACGGGCGGATCAGCGCGGCCAGTCGGCGGGCGGCCTGTTCGTCGCGGTCGCCTTCGACGGCCGTGGCGTAGCGGTCGCGGAAGGAGGTGAGGGTGCCGAGCAGGCCGGGGGTGGTCCAGTCGAGCAGCGACCACAGTTCGGAGAGGTTGTTCTCGACCGGGGTGCCGGTCAGCGCGACCCGCCCGCGCGAGGGGATCCGGCGCAGGGCCTTCGCGGTGAGCGCGTGCGGGTTCTTGACGTGCTGGGCCTCGTCGGCGACGAGCAGTCCCCACGGCTGCCCCGCGAGGCGTTCGGCGTCGCGGCGCATGGTCCCGTAGGTGGTCAGGACGAAGCCGCCGTCCGCTCCGCCGTCGAGGCCGGACAGGTCGCGGCCGGGGCCGTGGAAGCGGCGCACCGGGGCGGCCGGGGCGAAGCGCCGGATCTCGCGCTCCCAGTTGCCGAGCAGCGAGGCGGGGCAGACCACCAGAGTGGGGCCGGCGGTGATCTCCCGTTCCTGGCGACGCAGGTGGAGTGCGATCAGGGTGACGGTCTTGCCCAGGCCCATGTCGTCGGCGAGGCAGCCGCCCAGGCCGAGCGAGGTCATCCGGTGCAGCCAGTTCAGGCCGCGCAGTTGGTAGTCGCGCAGGGTCGCGGCCAGGGCTTTCGGCGGGCCCTGGGGCTCGCGATCGGTGTCGTCCTCGGGGTCGGCGATCCAGGAGCGCAGCTCCTCCAGTACGCCGCTCGCGGTGACCGCCACCTGTTCGCCGTCCACCTCGATGCTGCCGGTCAGCGCCGCGCTCAGGGCGTCGATCGCGGTCAACGAGGAGGCCGGGGCCGTCTCGGACCGCTTGGCCCGGCGCAGTCGGCGGACCAACTCCGGGTCCACGACCACCCACTGGTCGCGCAGCCGCACGATCGGCCGGTGCGCCTGGACCAGCCGCTCCAGCTCCTCCTCGGTGAGTTCCCGGTCCCCGAGGGCGACCCGCCAGCGGAAGTCCAGCAGGCCGCCGGAGGACAGGAACGACTCGGCCGAGGACTGTGTCCCCTTGCGGCGCACGGGTTCGAGGACGCCGGAGGCGGTCAGTTCGCGTACCAGTTCCTTGGGCCAGTGCACGGCGACGCCGGCGGCGGCAAGGCTCTCGGCCGCGTCGCCCAGCAGCTCCTGCGCCTCCCCGTCGGACAGTTCGAGACCGGCCGGGGCGGCGGAGTCCAGCAGCCGTGCGGCCGGGGGCCAGGCGCGGGCGGCCCGGCGCAATGTCAGCAGCGTGTCCACCTTGGCCCGTGGGCCGAACAGTTCGGGTGCGACGGCGTGGCCGGACCACAGGTCGGCGGCGTCGGCGAGGACCGTGGGATCGGCCAGGCTGCGCAGTTGGACCACGGCCCGGAAGGAGTCCGCGCGGCCCAGTTCAAGCCGCAACGACACCGCCAGACCCGCGTCGCGGCCGGCGGCGACCTCCGCCGCCCAGCCCCGCAGTTCGGGCACGGACTGCGGAGCCCGGACCGCGAACGCCGGTTGGCCGGTCACCTGGCGGGCCGAGGGAGGGCGGGCGAGGGAATCGGCCACGGCGTCCAGGAAGGCCCGCAGCAGCGGCTCGGCCGCCGGAAGCGTGAGGGGAGAGAGTCCGGGAACCGCGACCGCGCGGGCCTCGGGAGGCATGGCGGCGGCCAGCGAGCTCAGCCGCTCATGGTCCTCGGCGTCCAGCGGGCCGACCCGCCAGGCGTCGAATCCGTCCGGCGACACCCCGGGCAGCATCCGGCCCCGGGCGAGCAGACGCAGGCCGAGCAGGGCCGCCGCGCCCCAGAACGCGGTACCGGCCGACGCCCGCCCGCTGCCGTCCGCACCGAGTGCCCGACAGCGGGTCAGCAGCGGCAGCGCCTGCTCCACCAGCAGTGGTACGGCTACCACCCGCGACCGGCGCACGGACGAACCGCGCGGGCGAACCACGGTGAGTTCCTCGGGCTCCACCCCCAGATCCGGTGGCTCGCTCCCGGGCATCCAGAACGCCACCCGACCCATCCGGGGCGGATCCGCGGGAAGGAACACCGCCTCGCCCAGGGCGAGTTCCGGCAACCGGGCAAACATCCGTTCCCGGTCCGGAGCCGCCGACACGGGCTCTGCCGACGGGTAGATCTGCGCCACTACGCCCACTCCTGGCACCGGCTGCTCTGCGACTGGTCGAGAGGGCGCGGGCCGCCCCGCGAGTCCCCCGCGGGTCAAGGCTATCCGCGCGGACGGACGGAGTGAGCGGGGTTCGCCCACTTCGTGCGTCAGGGAACCCGTGGTCGAGTCCCGTCAGTTCTCGTAGTGGTAACGGCACTGCGCGATCAGGACGTCGTCCTCGGTGGCCTTGTAGATCAGTCGGTGCTCGTCGTTGATGCGGCGCGACCAGTAGCCCTGGAATCCGTGCTTGAGCGGTTCCGGTTTGCCGATCCCCTCGTTGCCGTTCCGGGCGATGTCCGCGAGGAGTGTGTTGATGCGCTTGAGGATCTTCCGGTCCTGAAGCTGCCACCACAGGTAGTCCTCCCAGGCGCGGGAAGAGAAGGTGATCTTCACTCGTGGCCCTTATTCGTCCGTCGCCAGCTCGCGCACGGTGCCGCCGCCGTTTTCCAGCTCGTCGATGGACGCGAGCAGGCGCCGGGCGTTCGCCGGGCTCCGCAGCAGGTACGCCGTCTCCTTCAGGGACTCGTAGTCCTCAAGGGAGACGATGACGACCGGCTCGTGTCCGGCCCGGGTGATGACGACCTCTTCGCGGTCGTCGGTAACGGAGTTGAGCACCTCGGCGTACCGCGCGCGCGACTCGGAGTACGTCATGGTCTTCACGGTGGAACCTCCTTTGGCGTACAGAAAATTGTACGTCGGTGCCGGTGGTGCGGGCAAGCGCCGGACGACGGTCAGTGCGCGAATGCCTTGCGGAGTCTTTCCGCCGCGTCCGTCAGTACCTCGGTGCGCTTGCAGAACGCGAACCGGACATAGGGCGCGCCCGCCTCCACGTGGTCGTAGAAGACCGCGTTCGGGATCGCGACCACGCCCGCGCGCTCCGGGAGGGAGCGGCAGAAGGCGACGCCGTCGGTCTCACCGAGCGGGCGGATGTCGGCCGTGACGAAGTACGTCCCGTTCGGCCGGAAGACCTCGAAGCCCGCGTCGGCAAGGCCCGCAGCGAGCAGATCCCGCTTGGCCCGCAGATCCTCACGGAAGGCGGTGAAGTACGTGTCGGGCAGTCGCAGCGCCTCGGCGACGGCGTACTGGAAGGGGCCGGAGGCGACATAGGTCAGGAACTGCTTGGCCGAGCGGACGGCGGCAACGAGTTCGGGAGCGCCGGTGACCCACCCGACCTTCCAGCCGGTGAACGAGAACGTCTTGCCGGCCGAGCCGATCGACACCGTCCGCTCCCGCATCCCCGGGAACGACACCAGCGGGATGTGCTCGGCCGCGTCGAAGACCAGATGCTCGTACACCTCGTCCGTGATCACCAACAGATCGCGTTCTACGGCGAGTTCGGCGATCGCGGCGAGTTCCTCGCGGGTGAGGACGGTGCCGGTCGGGTTGTGCGGGGTGTTGATCAGGAGGAGGCGGGTGCGGTCGGTGACGGCGGCGCGCAGTTCGTCGAGGTCGAGGCGGAAGCTGCCCTCGGACGGGCGGAGCGTGACCGGTACGCGCGTGCCGCCCGCCATCGCGATGCAGGCGGCGTAGGAGTCGTAGTACGGCTCCAGGGCGATGACCTCGTCGCCGGGTTCCACCAGGGCCAGCAGGGCCGCGGCGATGGCCTCCGTCGCGCCCGCCGTGACCAGGACCTCGGCGTCGGGGTCGTAGGAGAGGCCGTAGCGGCGCTCCTGGTGGGCGGCGATCGCGGTGCGCAGTTCGGGGACGCCGGGGCCCGGCGGGTACTGGTTGCCGCGTCCGTCGCGCAGCGCGCGGACCGCCGCCTCGCGGATCTCCTCGGGGCCGTCCGTGTCGGGGAAACCCTGGCCGAGGTTGATCGACCCGGTCTTCACGGCCAGGGCGGACATCTCCGCGAAGATCGTCGTCCCGAACTCGGCGAGACGGCGGTTGAGGAGGGGGCGTGCGGTGGAGGTCATGCCCGTCATCCTGCGCCCAAGCTCTGGAGTTCCTCAACTCTGCTTTGGCAGGTGAGACGGCCGGGCATCCCTGTGTCACGCACCACACGAGGCGCCCACGGGGGGCCGCTTCGGGGGAATCGGAAGGAGGGTGACGCCATGTTCTTCTTCGTCATCCTGGCGGTGATCGCGGTCGTCTTCGTCGCGGCGATCGCCCGCGCGGGGCGCAAGAGCAGGATCGGCAAGGGGCCGGGCCGTCGGGCCGGGCTCGGCAGCGGTGGAACGGCGGCCGGCACGAGCAGTTGGTGGGCCGGGGACGGCGGTTCGTCGTCCTCGGGCGGCGGCCACCACGGCGGCGGTCACCACTCCTGCGGCGGCGGCCACTCCTCCTGCGGAGGCGGCTCGTCGTGCGGCGGCGGCTCGTCCTGCGGAGGCGGGGGCGGCTGCGGCGGGGGCAACTGAGCGGGGCGGCCGGCCGGGCGACCGGGCAGGGCAACCGATCCGGGCGACCGAGCAGGGCAATTGGACAGTGCGGCCGAGCGACCGGGCCGGGCGACCGGGCAGGGCCACTCAGGGGCCGGCCGGGGCGACCGGGAAGCGCCGGAGGGGGCGGCCGAGGTAGGCCGGTGGGGGCGGCCGGGCAGGGCGGCGGGGGTGACCGGGCAGGGTCGGCGGGGTCGGCCGGGCAGGGCCGGCGGGCCCCGGCCGAGTGGACGTGGTGACAGCCGGCACGGGGCGGCTGAGCATCGCGGAAGGGGCTCCGTGAGGAGCCTTGCAAGGGCCCTGTCCGGGGTCGAGGCGCTCGTCGGGAGATCGCTCCCGGCGGGCGCCCCGGCGCGCGTCTGACACGCCTGGGCGTACGCCTCCGTTGAACAGTTGAGCTGTGCAGCCCCCTGAGGGATGGAAACCCCACGAAGTTGGGTAAAAAGCATGTGGTGGCGCCACCGTTCATGATTCCCTCTAAATCACCAACGCAGCCCCAACGCAGCCCCTCGGACGCCTGCAGAGACCTTCTCCTGACTGGGCTGACGGGCTGACCGGGCCGATGTCCCGGTGTCGACCGGGGTGCGCCGGACCTCACACCTCCCCTTTCTTTGCGTGCTAGCGGAGCCGATCCATGCTCACGACCCTGAAGACCTCCTACACCGACACGCGCGCGGCCGACCTCGCCTGGACCCTGGGGCGCGAGCCGCTTCCCGCCCTGGCCACACTCGATCTCGAACTGGCCGGTGCCAAGCTTCAGTTGAGACTGCTCGGCGCGTCCCACCAGGTACTCCTGGACGAGGAGCGGGGCTGCTGTTCGGAGACGGTCGCGTGCATCCCGGGTTCCAGCACACCGCTGCCGCTCGGGGTCGCCAAGCGGGTCGGCGACTGGGAGTACGAGTTCGCGGCCCGGGTCGAGGTGCTGTCCCCGGGGCAGTTCGCGGGCCGCGCCCAGGAACTGCTGGCCCTGGTCGCCGACCATCCCAACGGCCTGGCCGGGGTCTTCCCCGGCAGCCCGCACGCCTTCACCGCGATGCTCGCCCAGCGGTACGAGGGCCAGGTGCACTGGCGCACCTGGCACGCGTATCCGCAGGACGGGCAGCTGGTGGCGACGCGCACGCGGGTGGGGGTACGGGTGCCGGTGGGGCACGCGGTGCCGTCACCGGTGTGAACCGCGGGAGCCGCAGGCCCGAGCCGTAGGGGCCGTACGCCCGAGGCCGGGGACCGACACCAATCCCGGTCGCTGTAAACACATTCCACACGTGTGGGTGACGAAGCGTGCCCGTTCCGTGACGTAACGTCGCAGCGTGATCGAACCGCACGCGCCGGCCCGGCCGGGCACCCAGCCACCGTGGGCAGGCCCCGCGCGGCTGCCCGTACGGCCGGGCACGGGCCGGTTCCTGGTGCTCGCGGGGGTCTTCGTCTGCGCGGCCTGCGGACTCGTGTACGAACTCGAACTCGTCGCCCTCGCCTCGTACTTGATCGGCGACTCGGTCACCCAGGCGTCCGTCGTCCTCTCCGTGATGGTGTTCGCGATGGGCATCGGCTCGCTCGCCGCGAAGCGCCTGCGCTGGCACGCGGCGGCCGGTTTCGGCGCGGTCGAGGCGGCCCTCGCGCTGATCGGCGGATGCAGCGCGATGGCGTTGTACGCGGTCTTCGCCTGGACCGGGAACTGGGGCGGCCTGTGGGCCCAGGGCCCGCGCTGTCTCCTGGTCGCGTTCTCCCTCGCGATCGGCCTGCTGATCGGCGCCGAGGTGCCGTTGTTGATGGAGCTGATCCAGCGCATCCGCCGCCAGGACGCGGGCGGCGCGGTGGCCGACCTCTTCGCGGCGGACTACGTGGGCGCCCTGGTCGGCGGCCTCGCGTTCCCCTTCCTGCTCCTCCCCTTCCTCGGCCAGCTCACCGGCACCCTGCTCACCGGCACGGTCAACGTCGTCGCGGGCGGCTGCCTGGTCCTGGGCCTGTTCCGCCGCGACCTGAGCCGCCGCTGCCGCTGGCTCCTGGTGATCACCAACCTCACCGTCCTCGGCCTGCTCGCCTCCGCCGCCGTCCTGGTCGACGACTTCGAACGGGCCGCACGGCAGGCCGTCTACGGCAAGGACGTCCGGGTCGCCCTCCAGACCGACGTCCAGGAGGTCGTCCTCACCGGCGGCACCCACGGCCGGCCCCTCAACCTCTTCCTCGACGGCCGCCTCCGCGTCAGCGGACGCGACGAGCACCGGTACCACCAGGCCCTCGTGGCCCCCGCGATGAACGGCCCCCACGCGCGCGTGCTCGTCCTCGGCGGCGGCGACGGCCTCGCCGCCCGCGAGGTGCTCCGGCACCGGGGCGTGCGCCGCGTCGACATCGTCGAACTCGACCCGGGCGTCGTCCGGTTGGCCCGCCACGACCCCGCCCTGTCCGCCCTCAACGACCACGTCTACGACGACCCGCGCGTCCACGTCACCACGGGCGACGCCTTCGACCTGCTGCGCGCGGTCCCCCCGGGGACGTACGACGTGGTGATCGCGGACCTCCCCGACCCCGGCATCACCGCCAGCACGAAGCTGTACTCCCAGGAGTTCTACGGCCTCGCCCGCCGCGCCCTCACCGAGCGGGGCCGCCTGGTCGTGCACGCGGGTCCGGTCGCGTCCCGGCGGCACGTCTTCTGGACGGTGGTCTCGACGATGCGCGCGGCCGGACTCCACACCGTGCCCTACCGGGTCGGCGGGCGGGCCTCCGGCTTCGCGGCGGGGCCCGACCGGACGACCGGCACGTCCGGGGCTCCGCGGGACTGGGGGTTCGTGCTGGGGGCGCGGGGGGTGGCGCCTGTGGGGGTCGGGGTGGGGGAGCGGATGTGGGTGCCGGGGGTGGCGGCTTCTACGTTGGTGCATCCGCGGTACTGATCTCACGAGGGAGTTGTCGGTCGCCCCAACACACCCGCACTTAAGGGCAACGACAGGTGTACCCCCGGTCAACCTAGGTAGGCTCGGCAAGCATGGAGCATGAGGTGCACGTTCCGGTTTCTCCCGAGCGACTGCGGGCCGCGCTCCGCGACCCCGCCCGGGTGGCCCGCGCTGTCCCCGGCCTCCAACAGGACGCCGGCACCGAACCCGTCGCCGGGCGCCTGAAGGTCCGCGTCGGCAGCCACTCCATCACCTACCGCGGGTCCGTCCGCGTCTCCGCGCAGGAGGACGGCACGTACGCCGTCGAGGGCGACGCGACCGAGGCCCGCGGCACCGGCTCCGTGAAACTCGCCCTCAACCTGCGCGTCCGGGAAGCCGACGGCGGCTCCACCCTCACCTTCGACGGTACGGCGACGGCGTCCGGCCGGATCACCGAACTGGCGCCGGACGCGGTACGGGCGGCGACGACCAGGCTGCTGGACCGTTTCGCGGAGAACCTGGGGGCGGAGCCGGAGGCGGCCCAGGTAGCAGCCACGGACGACATCGCCGACGTGGCCGCAGCCGACGTAGACGTAGAGGCAGACGTAGAGGCAGACGCAGACGCAGACGCAGACGTAGCCGCGGACGACGTGGATCTGGACGACTCGCACGTGGACCTGACGGACCCTGTCGAGGAACTCCACGTCACCGAGACCTTCGCCGAGACCCCCGAACCCCCCGCCGAGGCCGCGCACGCGCGCCGCACGATGATCGGCCGCAGCGCGGAGGAGGTCGACCACGCGCCGCCGCGCGGTCGTTACGCCCCCGTGCCCGCGCCGCAGACCGTCTCGGCGAACGCCACGCTCCGCTGGGCGGCGCCCGCCGCCGCGCTGGTCCTGGCGTCGGCGATCGTGGTGAACAGGGTGCTGCGCAAACGCCGTTGAGCGGCCCAGTAGGGTCGTGCCGTGAGTAACGAAGAGATCACGCTGACCGCGGGCGACGCGGAAGTGACGGTGCAGCCGGGCAACGGCGGCCGTATCGGAGGGCTCCGCGTCGGCGGCACCGAACTCCTGCGCCAGGGCGAGCGGTTCGGGTGCTTCCCGATGGTCCCCTGGTGCGGCCGGATCCGCGAGGGCCGGTTCCGGGACGGCGGGGCCGTCCACCAGATGCCTCTCAACTCCCCGCCGCACGCCATCCACGGCACCGTCCGCGACGGCGCCTGGCGCACCGCCCGCCGGACGGCCGACGAGGCGGTCATCACGTACGACCTGGTCGAGCCGTGGCCCTTTCCCGGCCGCGTCACCCAGTCCGTCGCGCTGACCGCCGACTCCCTGACGCTCACCATGGCGATCGAGGCGTACGGCGACTCGTTCCCGGCGCAGATCGGCTGGCACCCGTGGTTCCACCGGAACCTCGGCGGCGAGGACGTGACGGTCGACTTCAGCCCCGCCTGGCAGGAGGAGCGCGGCGACGACCACCTCCCCACCGGCAACCGCGTCGACGTGAAGCCCGGCCCCTGGGACGACTGCTTCGGCATGCCGGACGGCGTCGACGTGACGCTGACCTGGCCCGGGCAACTGGAGTTGAAGGTGACGAGCCCCGAGCAGTGGGTCGTCGTCTACGACGAGCAGGAGGCCGCCGTGTGCGTGGAACCGCAGACCGGCCCGCCCAACGGCCTCAACACCCTGCCCCGGCTGGTCACCCCGATCGAGCCGTTGGAAGCCACGATGACCTGGGCCTGGACGCGCTTCTGGGCCGGTGGGCATCGCCTCTAAGCTGGCAGGCATGACGGACGTACGCGGCGCGCTGCTGCAGCAGATCAAGGACAAGGCCGTGGTGCACGGCAAGGTGACCCTGTCGTCGGGGCTGGAGGCGGACTACTACATCGACCTCCGCCGCGTCACCCTCGACGGGGAGGCGGCCCCGCTCGTCGGCCAGGTGCTGCTGGACCTCACCGCGGACCTCGACTTCGACGCGGTCGGCGGCCTCACCATGGGCGCCGACCCGGTCGCCACCTCGATGCTGCACGCCGCCGCCGCGCGCGGACGGAAGCTGGACGCCTTCGTCGTGCGCAAGGCCGCGAAGGCGCACGGCATGCAGCGCCAGGTGGAGGGTCCGGAGATCGCGGGCCGCCGGGTCCTGGTCGTCGAGGACACCTCCACCACCGGCGGTTCCCCGCTCACCGCGGTCGAGGCCGTGCGCGCGGCCGGTGCCGAGGTCGTCGGTGTCGCGACCATCGTGGACCGGGCGACCGGCGCCGCCGAGAAGATCGAGGCGGGCGCGGGAGTGCCGTATCTCTTCGCGTACTCCAAGGACGATCTGAACCTGGACTGACCGCCCGACCCGACCATCCGGCCATGTCTGGAAAGATGGGCACGACGATGACGTCGCACCCAAGGTCTAGGTCAGGGCCGTAGTACGCAGATCGCGAAGATCGCCAACCCGCACATACCAAGGAGCGGACAGATGCCCATCGCAACCCCCGAGGTCTACAACGAGATGCTCGACCGGGCGAAGGCAGGCAAGTTCGCCTACCCGGCCATCAATGTGACCTCGACCCAGACCCTGCACGCTGCGCTGCGCGGCTTCGCGGAGGCCGAGAGCGACGGCATCGTCCAGATCTCCACGGGTGGCGCCGAGTTCCTGGGCGGCCAGTACGCCAAGGAGATGGTCACGGGTTCCGTGGCCCTGGCCGAGTTCGCGCACATCGTCGCCGAGAAGTACCCGGTCACGGTCGCGCTGCACACGGACCACTGCCCCAAGGACAAGCTCGACGGCTACGTCCGTCCGCTGATCGCCGTCTCCGAGGAGCGCGTGAAGGCTGGCGGCAACCCGCTGTTCCAGTCGCACATGTGGGACGGCTCGGCGGAGACCCTCGCCGACAACCTCGCCATCGCGCAGGAGCTGCTGGCCCGCGCCGCCGCCGCGAAGATCATCCTCGAGGTGGAGATCACCCCCACCGGCGGCGAGGAGGACGGTGTCTCGCACGAGATCAACGACTCCCTTTACACCACGGTCGAGGACGCGATCCGTACGGTCGAGGCGCTCGGTCTCGGCGAGAGGGGCCGCTACCTGCTGGCCGCGTCGTTCGGCAACGTGCACGGCGTGTACAAGCCGGGCAACGTCGTGCTCCGCCCCGAGCTGCTCAAGCAGCTGAACGAGGGTGTCGCCGCGAAGTACGGTCAGCCGGCCGGCAGCAAGCCGTTCAACTTCGTCTTCCACGGCGGCTCCGGCTCCACGGAGGAGGAGATCGCCACCGCGCTGGAGAACGGCGTGGTGAAGATGAACCTCGACACCGACACCCAGTACGCGTTCACGCGCCCGGTCGCGGACCACATGCTCCGCAACTACGACGGTGTCCTGAAGGTCGACGGCGAGGTCGGCTCCAAGAAGACCTACGACCCGCGCACCTGGGGCAAGCTCGCCGAGGCGTCGATGGCCGCGCGCGTCACCGAGGCGTGCGCGAACCTGCGCTCGACGGGCACGAAGATCAAGTAACCGGTACGGTCTGCCGCGACCCCGGCCGATCAGTACGGTCTGACGCGACCCCGGTGCCACGGCACCGGGGTCGTTGTATACCTGGGGGCATGTCCTCCGATGTGCGCCTCGCCTCGCCCCAGGGCAAGTGGATCCTGCTGACCACGGTCCTCGGCTCCAGCATGGCCATGGTGGACTCCACCGTCGTCAACGTCGCCCTGCCGCGCATCGGCCGCGATCTGAACGCCGACCTGGCCGCGCTCCAGTGGACGGTCAACGCGTACATGCTGACGCTGGCCGGGCTGATCCTCCTGGGCGGTTCGCTCGGCGACCGCTACGGCCGCCGCAAGATCTTCGTCCTCGGCGTGATCTGGTTCGCTGCGGCCTCGCTGCTGTGCGGGCTGGCGCCCAACGCCGGGGTCCTGATCGCCGCCCGCGCGCTCCAGGGCATCGGCGGCGCGCTCCTGACCCCCGGCTCCCTCGCCCTGATCCAGGCCTCCTTCCACCCCGACGACCGGGCCAGGGCGGTCGGCCTGTGGTCCGGCTTCGGCGGTATCGGCGCGGCGATCGGCCCGTTCCTGGGCGGCTGGCTGGTGGACGGCCCCGGCTGGCGCTGGGTGTTCCTGATCAACGTCCCGATGGCGCTCGTGTGCGCCCCCATCGCCGTACGACACGTCCCCGAGTCGGATGGGGGCACCTCCCGCTCGAGCGAAGCCGAGAGTGGGGGAGGCCGCACCCACGGCCGCTTCGACGTGCTGGGCGCGGCCCTCGGCGCGATCGCGCTGGCGTTGGTGACGTATGCGCTGATCGAGGCGGGCGACGGCTCACGGCCGGTCGCGATCGTCACCGCCGTCGCGGGCGTGGCCGCGGGCATCGCCTTCGTCCACGTCGAGAAGCGCAGCCCCGATCCGATGATGCCGCCGGGCATCTTCGCGTCCCGCCAGTTCACGGCGGTCAACCTCGTCACGCTCTGCGTCTACGCGGCCTTCGGCGGCTTCTTCTTCCTCACCGCGCTCCAACTCCAGGTGGTGGCAGGCTATTCGGCGCTCGAAGCGGGCACGGCACTGCTCCCCACGACCGCCCTGATGCTCCTCTTCTCGGCCCGCTCCGGCGAGCTGGCCCAGCGCATCGGCCCCCGCATTCCCCTCACCGTGGGCCCCCTGCTGTGCGCGGCGGCGATGCTGATGATGCTGCGGGTGGGCCCCGACTCCTCCTACCTCACCGACGTCGTACCGGCCCTCCTGGTGATGGGCGCCGGGATGGTCGTCCTGGTCGCTCCCCTCACGGCCACCGTCCTCGCCTCCGTCGACATCGCCCGGGCGGGCCTGGCCAGCGGCATCAACAACGCGGCGGCCCGCGCGGCCGGACTCATCGCGATCGCCGCGCTGCCGCTGCTCGCGGGGATGGGCTCGGAGGCGTACCGCTCGGCACCGGCCTTCGACCGTGCCTTCGACCGGGCGATGTGGTGGTGCGCCGGGGTCCTGGTGGCGGGTTCGATCCTGGCCTTCACCACGGTCCGCCGCCCACCACCGGACTGCCGCCGCCCGGAGTGCCTCACCCACGGCTCGATCACGGCTCCGCCGCTGGAGCCACGGGTGGGGAAGGGGCGTCTCGACGCGGGGTAGCGGCTGGATGCCGGGCAATGGCCGCCCCTGGGGGAGACTGGAACCCATGACGATTCACGAGAACCTCCTCGGGGGACCGCCCCCGACCCACCTCCCCGAAGACCCCGGGCCGCGCGACCTCCTCGCGAGCGGGGCGACGCCCGCCGATGTCGCCGCGAAGTATCCGACCTCCTCGCTCGCCTGGGCCCTGCTGGCCGACGACGCGTTCGAGCGGGGCAGCGTCGTGGAGTCGTACGCCTATGCCCGTACGGGCTACCACCGCGGGCTCGACTCCCTGCGGCGCAACGGCTGGAAGGGGCACGGACCGGTGCCCTGGGAGCACGAGCCGAACCGCGGGTTCCTGCGGGCGCTGCACGGCCTCGCCCGGGCCGCGCAGGCGATCGGGGAGCAGGAGGAGTACGCGCGGTGCAGCCAGTTCCTGAAGGACTCCTCGCCGACGGCGGCGCAGACGCTCGGCTAGCTCCGTAGACCGGGTGCGGTGATGCGGGTCCGCCTGGTGTGACCAGGCGGACCTTGCGGTCCCGGGGGACCATTGGGGAGGATGCCCGGTGGGGACCGGGGCCCCCGTGTCGGAATTCGGCAGGGGCGGACCGCTACCCGGAGTACGCATCAGGAGACAGCGATGTCCCAACAGGCTCAGGAAACGCAGGAGCCCGAGGCCCCGCATCTCGACTTCCAGGGGACGACCCCCTACGAGGACTACGTCCAGGCCGACGTCCTCACCCACCTCCAGCACACCCGCTCCGACGACCCCGGAGAGATGGTCTTCCTGGTCACCAGCCAGGTCATGGAGCTGTGGTTCACCGTCATCGTCCACGAGTGGGAGACCGCCGCGCGGGCCCTGCGCGAGGACCGGGTGCCGGTCGCGATCGACGCGCTGAAGCGTTCCGTACGGGAACTCGACGCGCTGAACGCCTCCTGGCGGCCCCTCGGCCAGCTCACGCCGGCGCAGTTCAACTCCTACCGCGCCGCCCTCGGCGAGGGCTCCGGCTTCCAGTCCGCGATGTACCGCCGCATGGAGTTCCTGCTCGGCGAGAAGTCCGCGTCCATGCTCGTCCCGCACCGCGGAGCGCCGCGCGTGCACGCCGAGTTGGAGAAGGCCCTGCACGAACCGAGCCTCTACGACGAGGTGTTGAGGCTTCTCGACCGGCGCGGGCACGCGGTCCCCGAGGCCGTGCTCGCGCGGGACGTGTCGCTGCGGTACGAGCCGTCGGCCGAGGTGGAGCAGGTGTGGACCGCCCTCTACTCCGGTGACGCCGGTGACGAACTCGCCCGGCTCGGCGAGGCGTTGACCGATGTCGCCGAACTGGTGTGGCGATGGCGCAACGACCATCTCGTCGCCACCCGGCGCGCGATGGGCGCGAAGACCGGGACGGGCGGCTCCGCCGGGGTGGCCTGGCTGGAGAAGCGCGCACAGAAGAACGTGTTCCCCGAGCTGTGGACGGCGCGCTCCCATGTCTGAACTCACGCTGAAGGCGGAGAAGTTGGACGCCGCCGACGAACTGGCGGGCGTGCGCGCGCAGTTCGTCCTCGACGACGTCGTGTACCTGGACGGGAACTCGCTCGGCGCGCTGCCGGTGTCCGTCCCCGGCCGGGTCGAGGACGTCGTCCGGCGCCAGTGGGGCGAACTGCGGATCCGGTCCTGGGACGAGAGCGGCTGGTGGACCGCGCCCGAGCGGATCGGCGACCGGATCGCCCCGCTGGTCGGGGCGGCGGCCGGGCAGATCGTCGTCGGCGACTCCACAAGTGTCAACGTGTTCAAGGCACTTGTGGCGGCGGTGCGGATGGCGGGCGGCTCGGGGCGGGACGAGATCGTCGTCGACGCCACGACCTTCCCCACGGACGGGTACATCGCCGAGTCGGCGGCCCGGATGACCGGCTGCACACTGCGGCCGGTGACCCCGGACGAGGTGCCGGGCGTGCTCGGCGACCGTACGGCGGCGGCGCTCCTCAACCACGTCGACTACCGCACCGGCCGGCTGCACGACCTGCCCGCGCTCACCGCCGCCGTCCACGCGGCGGGTGCCGTGGTCGTCTGGGACCTGTGCCACAGCGCGGGCGCCCTGCCGGTCGGGCTCGACGCACACGGCGTGGACCTCGCGGTCGGCTGCACCTACAAGTACCTGAACGGCGGCCCGGGTTCACCGGCGTATCTGTATGTGCGCGCCGATCTCCAGGACCGCTTCGACTCCCCGCTGCCCGGCTGGAACTCGCATGCCGAACCCTTCGGCATGCGGCCCGCCTACGAACCGGCGGCGGGCGCGGTGCGCGGTCGGGTCGGCACCCCGGACATCCTCTCCATGCTCGCTCTCGAAGCCGCCCTCGACGTGTGGGACGGCGCCGGTGTCTCGGTCGAGGCGGTGCGCGCCAAGTCCCTCGCCCTGACGGACTTCTTCCTGGAGTGCGTGGCGTCGTACGTGCCGGTGGGAGGTGTCGAGCCGGTGACTCCGGTGGCTCATGCCGAGCGGGGGAGTCAGGTCGCGCTGCGGTGTTCCGACGCCGGTGACGTGATGAAGAAGCTGATCGAGCGGGGCGTGGTCGGCGACTTCCGGCATCCGGACGTCCTGCGGTTCGGATTCACGCCGTTGTACGTCGGGTTCGGGGACGTGGAGCGGGCGGCTCGGGTGCTGGGAGAAGTGATCCGCTAGAAGCTGTACCTCGACCTAACCGCTGTAGGGCATCGAAACGGTTAGGTCAGTGGTGACAGCCGTGACATACACCCCCGCCACGGCGGCGGCCCGCGCGGCGAGCGCGGCCCGCTCCGCGGCGGGGGCGTCCGGGGCGATCCCGGTGGTCAGCAACTCGTAGTGGAGGGGCGCCGATACGGCCCGTACGACCTGGGAGGCATCGGTACCGGCGGGCAACTCCCCGCGCGCCACGGCGCGTTCGACGCAGGGCGCCCACTCGGCGGCCCGCACCGCGTAGAAGTGGCGTAGCGCTTCGGCCGTACGGGTGTCACAGGTCGCGGCGGCGATGACGGCGCGGAACAGGGCGCCCTGGCGGGGATCGGCGAGCGTGCGCTGCACCAGCAGGGCGTGGGCGCGCAGATCGCCGAGCAGCGAGCCCGTCTCCTCGCGCGGCAGGGACTGTTCGGCCATGTCGACGAGGAGGTCCGCGACCAGCGCGGTCACCGAACCCCAGCGCCGGTACACCGTGGTCTTGCCGACCTCGGCCCGCCGGGCCACGTCCGAGAGGTCGAGCCGGTCGACGCCCTGTTCGGCCAGCACGTCACCCGTCGCCCGCAGCACGGCCGTACGCACGCGTGCCGTACGGCCGCCGGGGCGCAGGCTGCCGGGTTCGGGGTCGTCTGGCTCGGGTTCGGCGGGCATGGCGTCAGCGTAACGAAACAGCAGAACCGTTAAATCCTCACCCAGCGTGATATCCGCGTGTCCGCCCATGTCATCGGCCTGGTAGCGTCCCGCCAACGGTCGTAATCACTCCAGATCCGCCACATCCGAACTGTTCAAATCCTCCCCCAGTGCCGAAAGCCTGGGAGGTGCCCCCATCGTCGCTGAGAGGTTGGAGCATGCCGGACGACGCCGCACGTGCCGCAGAAGAGGAGTCGGCCTTCGCGCACCCCGCCGTCGAGCCCGACAGCACCGCCGCGTACGGCGACCACCCCGACCAGGTGATCGACTTCTACGTCCCGCGCGGCGAACGCGTCCCGGGCGAGGCCGCACCCCTGGTCGTGGTCCTGCACGGGGGCGCCTGGCGCGCTCCGTACGACCGCGCGCACATCACCCCGTTCGCGGACTTCCTGGCCCGGCGGGGTTTCGCGGTGGCCAATGTGGAGTACCGGCGGGGGACCGAGGGCGCTGCCGGGGGCCCGGTCGCGGGGCGCTGGCCGGACACCTTCGACGACGTCGCGGCGGCGCTGGACGCGCTCCCCGCGCTCGTACGGGAGGCGCTGCCGCAGGCCGATCCGCGCCGCACGGTCGTCACCGGGCACTCGGCGGGCGGTCACCTCGCGCTGTGGGCGGCGGCCCGGCACGTCCTCCCGAAGGACGCACCCTGGCGCACGGACGCCCCCGCCGCGCTGCGCGGTGTGGTCGCCCTCGCCCCGATCGCCGACTTCACGGTCGCCGAGAAACTCGCCGTGTGCGGCGGAGCGGCCGGTCAACTCCTCGGCGGAGAAGCCAAGTTCGCCGAACGCCTGCCGTACGCGGACCCGTCGCTCCTGCTCCCCACCGGCATCGCGACCACCCTGGTCCAGGGCCGCGCCGACGACGTCGTCCCCCAGGCGGTAGCCGAGTCCTACGCGGACGCGGCGGCGAAGTCCGGCGAGGTCGTCGGCCTCACCCTGCTGGAGGACGTCGGCCACTTCCCGCTGATCGACCCGGCGGCGGACGCGTGCGCGGTGGTGGCGGAGGAGATCGCACAGCTGGCGTGGTGAGCGGACCAAGAAGCCCCGCGCCTACGGCAGTTCAGCGGACCAAGAGGCCCCACGCATACGGGAGTTCAACAGACCAAGGGGCCCCGCGTCTAAGGGAGTTCAGACGACGTCCGCAGACCGTCACCGGCCGCGTCGACGCCACGGCCCCGCCCGCCGGCAGGTCCCCCGAAGCCGCCGAAGCCGGGCCGTCAGGCATAGCCGTAGTACTTGAGACGGACGCCCCAGGACCCTTCTCACAGGTGACGACGGCCGCCCGCCCCGCCGCCTACCGTCTTGAACGTGACCGACACGACTCAGCAGTTGCGGCCAGGAGCCGCCGCCAAGCCGCGCAGCCCGGAGTTCAGGCTGGCCGCGGACGCCCTGCGCGGGCTGCGGCAGGAGCTGTTCCACGACGCCTTCGCCTACCGCCCGTTGCCCCGCTCCGCCACCGACGGCCCGCTCACCCGGCGCCTGAAAGGGCGGCTGCGGGAGTACGCGGCCTGGAGCCCGCACGCCCTGATCGTCGCGGCCGGCCTGCTCGCGATGTTCATCGCCTCGGACAACGGGATCCGCGGCGCGGCCACCAACACGATCCTCGGCCTGCTCGCCCTGCTGCCGGTGCTGCTGACCATGGTGCGGCCGGTCGGCGCGTTCTGGCTGTCCATGGCCGCCACCCCGGTCGCCACGATGCTGGCGAACGAGTGGGACGACTCGTGGCCGTGGCTGGACGGCAGTTTCGCCTGCCATCTGTTCGTGCTGACCATCGTGGCCATACGCACCCGCCCGCGCGCCGCCGCCTGGATGTGGGCACTGACGGCGGTCTACGGCTTCATCGCCGGCAACGTCTCGGAGGGCCGCTCCTTCCGCTCCGACACGGCGCAGGTGCTGTTCAGTTCCGCGCTGGTCCTGCTCGGCGTCGCCGTCTGGCAGGTACGCCGGGAGGCCCGGCAGGAGGTCACCGCCCAGCAGACCGTGACCGCGCACGAGCGGTCCCGGCGCACGCTGCTGGAGGAGCGCACGACGATCGCCCGCGAGCTGCACGACGTGGTCGCCCACCACATGTCGGTGGTCGCCATCCAGGCCGAGGCCGCGCCCTACCGCGTGGAGAACCCGCCGCCGGAGCTGGAGCGCGCGTTCGTCACGATCAGGGAGAACGCGGTGGCGGCCCTGACCGAGCTGCGCCGGGTCCTGGGCGTGGTGCGCGCGGAGGACTACGAGGCGCCCGACGCCCCGCAGCCCACCCTCGCCGACATGGACGCCCTGCTCGCCAATGTGCGTGACGCCGGCCTGAGCGTCGACAAGGCGGTGACGGGCGCGGTGCGTGAACTCCCGCAGGGCGTCGAGCTGTCGGCGTACCGGATAGTGCAGGAGGCGTTGAGCAACACCCTGCGGCACGCGCCTGGTGCGAGTGCCCGGGTCGAGATCGGCTATGTGCTGGGCGGGCTTGGCCTGCGCATAGTCAACGGCCCGGCGCCCGAGCCGAGCCTGGTGAAGCCCTCGCCCGGCGCGGGGCACGGCATCACCGGGATGCGGGAGCGGGTCTCGATGCTGGACGGCGAGATGACGGTGGCCCCGGCGGAGGACGGCGGCTACGAGGTGACGGTGTTCCTGCCGGTCCCCAGCGCGACCGAACCGGCCCGGAGCGCGAGTGAGGGAGACGCATGACGATCCGCGTACTGATCGCGGACGACCAGATGATGGTGCGTGAGGGCTTCTCGGTCCTGTTGGGCGCGATGCCGGACATCGAGGTCGTCGGCGAGGCGGTGAACGGGCGCGACGCGGTCCAGCGGGTGCGTGAACTGGCCCCGGACGTCGTGCTGATGGACATTCGCATGCCGGAGATGAACGGCATCGAGGCGACCCGGGAGATCGTCGCCGCGGACGGCGCCGCGAAGGTGCTGGTGCTCACCACCTTCGACCTCGACGAGTACGTGTACCAGGCGCTGCGGGCGGGCGCCTCCGGCTTTCTCCTCAAGGACGCCTCGGCACGCCAACTCGCCGACGGGGTAAGGGTGGTGGCGGCCGGCGAGGCGCTGCTCGCCCCCTCCGTCACCAGACGGCTGATCACGGAGTTCTCGAAGCTGTCCGAGACCCCCCGGCTGATGCCGACCGCGCAGCAGGGGACGTACGGGGATCTGACCGAGCGGGAGACGGAGGTGCTGGTCCTCATCGCGCAGGGCCTGTCGAACGGTGAGATCGCCGAGCGGCTGGTGGTCGCCGAGTCGACGATCAAGACCCATGTCAGCCGCATCCTGGTGAAGTTGGGACTGCGGGACCGTACGCAGGCGGCGGTGTTCGCGTACGAGGCGAGGCTGGTGAGACCGGGGTAGGAGGGGCGTCGTAGACGTAGGTGAGCGTGACCGTGAGCGTGGGACGGAGGTCCGTACCTTCTGGGCGCGTCGTGTAGATCTTGATGTCTCCGACGGCGCCGGTTGCTGGTCGTCGGTCACCGATCGTTTTCCCGAGCCGAGCGGATTTCGGCGACGGCCGCGGCGACACCTGTGTCGAAATAGCCACCCTCCCCACTCGCACAGCCGTCCGCGACTCCAAGCTCCCCACCCGGGCCACCCTCTCCTTTCCTGCCCCCGCCTTCACCGCCCTCGTCGAGGGCATCAAGGCCGGTGATATCGATTACCCCTGGTCAGGACCGGGATCGTCGGCATAACGTCCGTGCATGGCAGCCTTCGATCCCTGGGACCCGGCGTTCCTCGCCGACCCGTACCCCGCCTACGCCGAGCTGCGTGCCCGGGGCCGGGTGCAGTACTTCGAGTCCACGAACCAGTGGCTCGTCCCCCGCCACGCGGACGTCTCGGCCCTCCTCCGCGACCGCCGCCTCGGCCGCACCTACCAACACCGCTTCACCCACGAGGACTTCGGCCGTACGGCACCCCCACCCGAGCACGAGCCCTTCCACACCCTCAACGACCACGGGATGCTCGACCTGGAGCCCCCGGACCACACCCGCATCCGGCGCCTGGTCTCCAAGGCGTTCACTCCCCGCACGGTCGAGCAACTCAAGCCGTACGTGGCCCGGTTGGCCGGTGAACTGGTCGACGGCCTGGTGGCGCGCGGCGGCGGTGACCTGCTCACCGATGTCGCCGAGCCCCTCCCCGTCGCGATGATCGCGGAGATGCTCGGCATCCCGGAGTCGGACCGCGCCCCGCTGCGCCCCTGGTCGGCCGACATCTGCGGGATGTACGAACTGAGCCCGTCCGAGGACACGGCGGCGCGAGCGGTTCGGGCGTCGGACGAATTCTCCTCGTATCTACGCGAGTTGATCGCGGCCCGCCGCAAGGACCCGGGCGACGACCTCATCTCCGGCATGATCGCGGCCCACGACGAGGACGACGACCGCCTCACCGAGCAGGAGCTGATCTCCACCGCCGTACTTCTGCTGAACGCGGGCCACGAGGCGACGGTGAACGCCACGGTGAACGGCTGGTGGGCGCTGTTCCGCAACCCGGACCAGCTGGCCGCCCTGCGCGCGGACCACTCCCTGATCCCGTCCGCCGTAGAGGAGTTGATGCGCTACGACACCCCGCTCCAGCTCTTCGAGCGGTGGGTGCTGGACGAGATCGAGATCGACGGTACGACGATCCCGCGCGGCGCGGAGATCGCGATGCTGTTCGGCTCCGCCAACCATGACCCGGCGGTCTTCACGGCCCCCGAGCAACTGGACCTCACCCGCGCGGACAACCCGCACATCAGCTTCAGCGCGGGCATCCACTACTGCATCGGCGCGCCCCTGGCCCGTATCGAACTGGCCGCGTCCATGGGGGCGTTGCTGGAGCGGGCCCCGACACTGGCACTCGCGACGGAACCAGAGCGGAAGCCGAACTTCGTGATCCGGGGACTGGAGGGGCTGAGCGTCGAGGTGGGCTGAGCGTCGAGGTGGGGTGAGCGGCGAAGTGGAGTGAGCGTCGAGGTGGGGTGAGCGGTGCGGAGTCGTTGCGGGCGGACCGGCTCAACTCCGCGCCTTGATACGGCTGATCAGGGCCCACGACGCCGCACCCACGGCCAGCCCGCCGAGCAGCGCGAGCGGCAGTTCGGCGTAGAGGACGCTCCAGTCGGGGGCCGCCTCGAAGCGCCAGAGGCGGGAGCGGACGTCGACGGCCCAGAGCGCGAGCCCCGCGCCCGCGCCGAGCGCCATGGTCAGGCATCCGGCGGCGGCCTGCGTGCGTTGTCCCATGCCCGGGAGGGACGCGGACGAGCGGTCGAGAGGTTCCCGATCCACGTCACCGGTTCACGTCACCGGTTCACGTCAGTGGTACTCGTCACCGATCTACCTCGCCGCCCCGCCACGCGGCCCCGGTGCCTGCCGCCCGCCGGTCCGCGTCGCGCGTGACGCGGGCATCTCCCGCAGTCGTTCGACGTGCCCCTGCTGGATCTCGCGGGTGAAGGTGAGGTAGTCGATGACCAGCTCCAACTGGTCCGGGGTGTAGCGCCCGCGCACCCGCCGGCCGGCGTCCTCGACGAACGGTCCGATCAGGCCGTAGGACCGCTGGGCGGCCTCGGGGGTGACGCGGATCAGGGTCTTGCGCCGGTCGTCGGGGTGCGGGGTGCGGGTGAGGTAGGCGAGTTTCTCCAGCCGGTCGAGCATCGTGGTGACGCTCCCGGTGGTGAGCCCGAGCTGTCGGCTCAGCTCACGTGGAGTGATCTCCGGCACCGAGAGAAGGATCTCCAGACAGCGCAGGTCGGTCTCGTTGACGCCCAGCAGGCGGGCCAGCTCGCGGTCGAAGTCGTCGACGGCGCCCTGATAGCCCTGCACGGCCGCCCCGAGCCGCGCCTCGACCGACCCCGAGTCGTCGCCCGGGTCCACGCCCGACTCCATTCCGCTTGACATTCGAGATATCTCCCCGCATCGTAGCCATCAGTAATTGGCTTGAAAGCCAAGATATATGAAAGTCAAGCTGAACTGAGGAGTCAACGCCATGTCGTCCAGCACGACCGACACGACGAACGTAGCCGCTGACGGCGGCGGTGGGCCGGTGCCCTATCCCAAACGGTGGGCCGCGGCGTTCGTGATGATCCTCGCGGCGCTGCTGGACATGATCGACGGATCGATCGTGAACACCGCGCTTCCCTCCATCGGCAAGGGCCTGAAGGCCACCCCCGCCGACCTCCAGTGGACGGTGTCGGCGTACATGCTGGGCTTCGCCGCCACGCTGATCATCGCCGGGCACCTCGGCGACCGCTACGGCCGCAAGAAGCTGTTCCTGCTCGGCGTCACCGCGTTCGCGCTGACGAGCCTGGCCGGCGCGCTGGCGACCTCGGCGGGGGCGCTCGTCGCCTCGCGCGGCCTCCAGGGGGTGGCCGCGGCCGTGATCATGCCGCAGATCCTCGCCTCGTTCCGCACGATGTTCGACGGCGAGGAACGCGGCAAGGCGTTCGCGCTGTACGGCGCGATCGCCGGCATCTCCACGGCCGTGGGTGTGCTGCTCGGTGGCGTACTGACCGACTGGGACCTGTTCGGCTGGGGCTGGCGGACCATCTTCGTCATCAACCTCCCGCTGGCCGCCCTAGTCCTGGTGCTGGGGGTCAAGTGGATCCCGGCCTCGAAGGACCACGCCTTCACCGGCCGCATCGATCTGCCCGGCAATGTCGTCCTGGCCGGCGGCCTGGTCGCGATCGTGCTGCCGCTGGTCCAGGGCCGGTCCAACGGCTGGCCGCTGTGGGGCTGGATCTGCCTGGCCGCGGGCGTCCTCGCGATCGTCGCGCTGACCGTCTCGGAGAAGCGGCGCGGCATCGAACACCCCCTGCTCCCCACGGACTTGTTCAAGAAGCCCGCCTTCAGCGCGGGCCTGCTCATCCAACTCCTCTTCTACGGCGGCATGTCCGGCTTCTTTCTGGTCTTCACCATCTGGCTGCAGTCCGGGCAGGGCTACACCCCGACCGGGGCCGGTCTGCTGATGGTCGCCTTCAGCTCGGGTTCGATCCTGGCCGCGCCGGCGGTGGACCCGCTGGTCGCCAAGTTCGGCCGTACGGTGCTGATCCTGGGCGCGCTGGTCATGGCGGGCGGCCTGTTCCGGGTCCGGCACGCGGCGCGGAACTCGGCCCAACTGCACACCGGTGCCTGGCCGTTGGTGCCGGGTCTGTTCATGGCGGGCGTCGGTCTGATCCTGCTGATCATCCCGCTGGTGAACACCATCCTGAGC
This sequence comes from Streptomyces sp. NPDC101776, assembly GCF_044766845.1. Taxonomy (NCBI): domain Bacteria; kingdom Bacillati; phylum Actinomycetota; class Actinomycetes; order Kitasatosporales; family Streptomycetaceae; genus Streptomyces; species Streptomyces sp. NPDC101776. The sequence goes on from NZ_JBIWMV010000004.1 coordinate 653,428, forward strand.
ACCGTGCCGGGCGAGTTGGCGGGCGGCGCCTCCGGAATCCTGTCCACGGCCCAGCAGTTCGGCGGGGCGCTGGGGGTCGCCGTCATCGGCAACGCGTTCTTCTCCCACGCGGACAAGCGGCTCACCGACGCGATCGTCCACGCGGGGCCGTGGGCCATCGGCGCGTATCTGCTGTGCGCGGTCCTGTGCCTGGCGCTGCCGCGCAGGGCGGTCGGCAACCAGGCCGAAGCCACGGCCTGATCTTCCGCTCCACCTCCAACCGGCTGCTACCTCAGGGGAGTTGCCCCCCAAGCAATCGAAAGAGACACGCTCATGTCCGGGAACACCGAGAACACCGAGAACACCGAGAAGCCCGGGAACACCGAGAAGCCCGGGAACACCGAGAACGCCACCCCCGCTCTCACCGCCGACGAGAAGCTCACCCTCCGAACCGCGGCCCACGCTGTCGTCTCCCTGATGGCGGCGGCCGACCCCGGTCCGATCTCCTCCACCCGCTCCGGGATGGCCGGCGGCAAGGCGTTGTCCTCCGCGACCGGGCTGGTCGGCCGGGTCCTGGCCGAGAAGGCCAAGGGGCTTGACCTGGGCGGCGGTTCGACCGCCGACCTGGCCGACCGGGTCTTCACCGCCCTGACCGACTCGGTGACCCTCCTCAACGCCAGGTCCCCGGCCGAGGCGGCGAACTTCCGCGCCACCATCACCACGGTCATGGACGCGGCGTCCCGCGCCCACCGGGGCGGTCCCGGGCCCGCCGAGACGGCGATGATCGGGAAGATCACGGCGGCGCTCGACGCGGCCTGACCATCAGGGGTCCGGGAATTCCCGGAGAACACAGAGGCGTACGACGGCGTCCGCCGTGCCCCACACCTCCTGTCCGGCGGGGTCGGGGTCGAGGTCGGGGTCGGATGCGGTCGTACGCATGCTCCAGACGTAAGGGTCGGGCGTCAACCCCGGTGACACCAAGAAGCGGCACGGCTGGCTCGGCTCCTCCATGCCGTACCGGCGAGTGGTCCCGCACAGTGACGCCGCCGGAGTCGTCGACGCCGTCGGCGGCGGGGTCGACGCCCGCCGGGAGGGGCAGCGGGTGTGGGTGTACGGCGCCCAGTCCTACCGTCCCCTCGGCACCGCCGCCCAGTACACCGTCGTACCCGCTGATCTGGCCGTGCCGCTGCCCGATCACCTCAGCGACGAACTCGGCGCCGGCCTGGGCATCCCCGGGATCACCGCCCACCGCACCGTGTTCGGCGACGGCCCTGTCGACGGGCAGGTCGTGCTCGTGCACGGGGTGCTCGGCGGTGTCGGTTCCCTGGCCGCGCAGCTCGCCCGGTGGGGCGGCGCGACGGTGATCGGGACTGTTCGGCGCGGCAGCGACCTGGACCGTGTCGACCCCGCCGTGGTCTCCCACGCCGTGCCGCTCGACGGGGACGATCCCGTCACCGCGATCCGCGCGTACGCCCCCGCCGGCGTGCACCGGGTCATCGAGGTCGCCCTGTCCGACAACGCGGACCTGGACAACGCCGTCGTCGCGAACGGCGCGGTGATCGCCGCCTACGCCACCCGGGACGACCGGCCCCAACTGCCTTTCTGGCCTTTGCTGTTCAACAACGTCACGCTCCGCATGCTCGGCAGCGACGACTTCCCCGAGGCGGCGAAACGGCAGGCGGCCCGCGACCTCACCGCCGCGGCGGCGGTCGGCATGCTGACCGTCGACATCGGTGACCTGTACCCGCTGGAGAAGATCGCCCAGGCCCACGACCGTGTCGACGCCGGCGGCCGAGGCCGCGTACTGGTGACCGTCCCCGGCTGAACTCCGCCGACGCGACGTCTCCCTCGGCTCAGGTGGTCAGGTCGCGCTTCCGCAACCCTCCCAGCCCCACCCCCGTCAGCACCACCGCGATCCCCGTGAGGGCCGTCACCGGTCCCCACGCCATGTCGCCCCCCGGCAGCTTCGGCAGGTGGCCGAAGGGGGAGAGGTCCAGGACCGCCTGGGGGAGGTTCAGCGCGGGTCCGATCCAGCCGAGGAGGAGGGTGAGGCCGGCCGCTGCCCAGGATGCGGGGGCGAGGCGTGGGGAGAGGCCGTGGAGGAGCACCGCGAGCGCGCCCAGGGTCCAGATCGCCGGGAGTTGGACCAGGCAGGCGGCCAGGATGGGGCCCGAGTCCGCGCCGTGTCCCAGCGTCAGGCCCAGGCCGCTCAGGAGCATGAGCAGGATCGCGCCCGCGAAGGCGATCGTCAGGTGGCCGGCCGCCCAGCGCGGGCGGCCCACCGCGTTCGCGAGGATCGGCTCGGCGCGTCCGCCGGTCTCCTCGCTGTGCAGGCGCAGTACCGAGGAGACCGCGTACAGCGCGGCCAGCATGCCGAACATGCCGACCATCGTGGCCAGGAACGCGTTCTCGATGCCCGACCGGCCGCCCATCCGCTCGATGATCTCGCGGGTCCTGGCGTTGTCCCCGACCAGGTCCGCCGCGCCCTTGGTGATGCCGCCGAAGGCGACCCCGGCCGCGAAGAAGCCCAGGCTCCAGCCCAGGACGGCACCCCGTTGCAGTCGCCAGGCGAGTGCGGCCGCCGTGCCCAGGCGGCCGTGGGCCGGTCCGGGGCGGGCCGGCAGAAAGCTCATGCCGACGTCCCGGCGGCCCGCCAACTCGTAGGCGACCAGGCCCTGTACGGCAGCCGCCACCGCGAACAGGGCCAGGACCCACCACCGTTCGGACGCGAACGGGCGCAGGTTCTCCAGCCAGCCGATGGGGGAGAGCCAAGTCAGGGGAGAGGAGGCGTCGTTGGTCGTCGCGTCGCCCACCGCCCGGAGTGCGAACGCCGTTCCCACCAGGCCGCCGGTCAGCCCCTTCGCCAGCCTCCCGCTGTCCGTGAACTGCGCGACGATCGCCGCGAGCGTCGCGAACACCATGCCCACTCCGCCGATGCCGAGGCCGAGCGCCAGGGCTCCCGCCGCCCCTTGTCCGGCCATCCCGGCCGTGATCAGCAGCGTCAGCGCGGAGTTGGCGACGAACGCCGTCAGCAGGGCCGCCGTCAGTGGTGCGCGGCGGCCCACCATCGCCGACGAGATCAGTTCCTGGCGGCCGCTCTCCTCCTCGTCACGCGTGTGCCGTACGACGATGATCAGGCTCATGATCCCGGCGAGGATCGCGGCGTAGCCGCCGATGCGCCACGCGGTGAGGCCGCCGAGGGAGTCGCTGAACACCGGGCCGTAGGTGGCGCGCAGCGAGCTGTTGGCGAGCATCTGGCGGGCGAGGTCGGCGCGTTCGGCGGGGGTGGAGTAGACGCTGCGCAGGGAGCCGGGGAGCGACAGCACCAGCAGGCCCGTCACCGCCACCCAGGCCGGGACCACCACCCGGTCGCGACGCAGGTCGAAGCGCAACAGGGCGCCGGTGCCTGCCAGTTGGCGCGAGGCGCGGGTGCCGGCGCCGGTGCGTGCGGGAAACGTGGTGGTGGTCGTCATTCCGCCCCCGCCTCCTGCTCCTGGTAGTGGCGCAGGAACAGTTCCTCCAGCGTCGGCGGCTTCGAGGTCAGCGACCGTACGCCCGACTCGGTCAACGACCGCAGTACGGCGTTGAGTTGGTCCGTCTCCACCTGGAGGCGGACGCGTCTGCCCTGGCTGTTCTCAATGTGCTGGATGGCGAGGTCGTGCACGCCGGGCAGGGACGCCAACCCGTTGGGCGCGCCCACCAGTTCGGCGCTCACGCTGGTGCGGGTGAGGTGGCGCAGGTCCGCCAGTGAACCGCTCTCCACCGTGCGGCCGTTGCGGATGATGCTGACCCGGTCGCACAACTCCTCGACCTCGCTGAGGATGTGGGAGGAGAGCAGGATGGTGCGGCCCCGGTCGCGCTCCTCCTCCACGCAGCGCTGGAAGACCTCCTCCATCAGCGGGTCCAGGCCCGAGGTCGGTTCGTCCAGGATCAGCAGGTCGACGTCCGAGGCGAACGCGGCGACGAGGGCGACCTTCTGGCGGTTGCCCTTGGAGTACGTGCGGCCCTTCTTGGTGGGGTCGAGTTCGAAGCGGTCGATCAGCTCGGCGCGGCGGGCCTTGTCGAGGCCGCCGCGCAACGTGCCGTAGAGATCGATGACTTCGCCTCCGGAGAGGTTGCGCCACAGCGTCACGTCGCCGGGGACGTAGTCGACCCGGCGGTGCAGTTCGACGGCGTCCGTCCAGGGGTTCCGGCCCAGGAGCCGGGCGGCGCCCGAGTCGGGGTGCAGCAGGCCGAGCAGGACGCGGATGGTCGTGGACTTGCCGGAGCCGTTGGGGCCGAGGAAGCCGTGTACCTCACCGGTCTCGACGTCCAGGTCGAGACCGGCGAGGGCCTGTGTCCTGCCGAACGACTTGTGCAGCCCGGATACCTCGATGGCGGGGTTTGCCTTCGTCATGGAGCCGAACGTACGCTACGTTCAGAAATTTGTGAAGTTAAGGAAGTGTATGAAGCGCGGGTAGGGTGAGGCCATGACGGATACAACCGGTGCGCGGGATGCGGAGTCCGTGTCGAAGTTCGTCGAGTCCTTCGCGGCACAGCTTGTCGAGGCGGGGATGCAGCGGATGCCGGCGCGGATCTTCGCGGCGCTGCTGTCCTCGGACGAGGGGGCGATGACCTCCGTCGAGCTGGGGGAGCAGCTTCGGATCAGTCCGGCGGCGGTGTCCGGTGGGGTGCGGTATCTCTCGCAGCAGCACATGGTGTCGCGCGAGCGTGAGCCGGGGTCGCGGCGCGAGCGCTACCGGGTGCAGGGGAATCAGTGGTACGAGGCGCTCACCAATCGCGAGGCTGTTCTCAAGCGGTGGGAGGCGGCACTGAGCGAGGGGGTCGCCAGTCTTGGCGCGGATACGCCTGCGGGGCGCCGTATGGCCGAGACCCTGGCCTTTTTCGAGTTCGTCGACGGGGAGATCGTGGCCATGATGGAGCGGTGGCGGGTCCACCGTGAAGCCCGTTTCGGTGGAGCGCCCTGAAGGGGCGCGGGGAACTGCGCGACCAGCCCACCGCCGGGCCGCAGGTGAGTACGTGCCTGCGGGAGCGTCGTGGCTGGTCGCGCGGTTCCCCGCGCCCCTGAGAACCTCAGCGCTCCTTTGTTTCTTCGAGGACCGTGCGGCCCAGCAAGGCATAGCGCTCAGGGGCCCGGCGCTTCAGGTACTGGGCGTAGCCGATGCCCGTTGCCGCGACCAGGGCCACCAGCCAGGGGGTTGCCTTGAGGAGGGGTGAGTCGGACTCCGAGCCCGCTGCGACGCTCATGTTGGAGACCAGGAGAAGGACCACCGCCAGCATGGCGATACCCCCGACCAGCGGAGCGGTGAACGTGCGGAACCAGTGCCGGCTCTCGGGATGGTGGGACCGGAAGTACGCCAGCACCGCGAACGAGCACACCGCCTGCACGACGAGGATCGCCATCGTGCCGAGGATGGCCAGCAGGACGTAGAGCGCGTTGGCCGGGTCCTTGCTCGTGGCCCAGAACGCGAGGATCAGCAGCGCGCTCACCACCGTTTGCACCAGGCCCGCGATGTGCGGGGAACCGTGCTTGGCGTGGGTGCGGCCGATGGTGTTCTTGAGGGAGGGGAGGACGCCCTCGCGGCCCAGCGCGTACATGTAGCGGCTGGCGCAGTTGTGGAAGGCCATGCCGCAGGCGAGCGAGCCGGTGATCATCAGCCACTGCATGAGGTCGACCGCCCAGTGGCCGACGTAGTGCTCGGTGGGGTTGAAGAAGAGGGCGAGCGGGTTCGCCGAGGAGGCGACCTTGACGGCCTCGCTCTCGCCGTTGCCGATGATGGCCATCCAGGAGACGAAGACGTAGAAGACGCCGACGCCGAGGACCGAGATCATCGTCGCCTTGGGGATGATCTTCTTGGGGTCGCGGGACTCCTCGCCGTACATGGCCGTGGACTCGAAGCCGACCCAGGACCAGAAGGCGAAGAAGAGACCGAGACCGGCGCTCGTCCCCTTGAACGCGTTGACCGGGTTGACCGGGCCGAAGGTGAAGCCGTGCGGGCCGCCGCCGTGCAGGGCGACCGAGATCGCCATCGCCGCGAGGATCGTCACCTCGGTCCCGAGGAGCACGATCAGCAGCTTCTCGGCGACGGAGACGCCGAACCAGGTGCCGGTCGCGTTGACCGCCAGCATGACGAGCGCGAAAGCCCACCACGGGATGTCAAGTCCCGTCTGGTCCTTGAACGTTCCGGTGGCGAAGGTCGAGAAGATGCCGATCAGGGCCGGCTCGAACACGACGTACGCGAAGGTCGCCAGGAGCCCGGAGGCGAGTCCGACGGTGCGGCCGAGGCCGTAGGAGATGAAGCCGTAGAAGGCGCCCGTCGAGGTGATGTGCTTCGCCATCGAGGTGAAGCCGACGGAAAAGATTGCCAGGACGACCATTGCGACGAGATAGCTCGCCGGGGCGCCGATGCCGTTGCCGGACGAGACCATGAAGGGCACGTTGCCGGTCATCGCGGTGATCGGGGCGGCGGTCGCGACGGCCATGAAGACCACGCCCAGCAGGCCGATGGCGTTGGGCTTGAGCCGGTGAACGGCGTCGTCCTCGCTTGTGTTCGCCGCGGGGGCGACTCCTTCGTCCACTGCCATCGGGATGGCTCCTCTCCTGCTGCTCGGGTGGTTCTACGGTGCGGAACTCTGTCGGCCGAATGAGTCCGGCAAGGGTTGCGGCGCGTTAAATGTTTGTCAACCAGACCTTTAGAAATCTGAGGAAATCCGGTGGCAACACGCGCCTCGTACGGTCGCCGCCATGAGTACGTACACCTCGGCCCTCGGCGGCCACCGCTACCGCTTCGGCTCCCTCGCGCGTCTGCTCGCCGCCGCGAGCCCCGAGCGCTCCGGCGACCGGCTGGCGGGGCTGGCCGCCGCGTCGGCCCAGGAGCGGGTGGCGGCACGGTGGGCGCTGGCGGACGTACCACTGACGGCCTTTCTCGCCGAACCGGTGATCCCCTATGAGACCGACGACGTGACCCGGCTGATCCTCGACACGCACGACGCGGCGGCTTTCGCGCCGGTGGCGGGGCTGTCGGTGGGCGGGTTCCGGGAGTGGCTGCTGGCGGCGGGCACGGATGAACTGGCCGGCGTGGCAGCCGGGTTGACGCCGGAGATGGTGGCGGCGGTGTCGAAGCTGATGGGCAACGCGGATCTGGTCGCGGTCGCGCGGAAGGTGAGCGTGGTGACCGCCTTCCGGTCGACGATCGGTCTGCCGGGGCGGCTCGCCACCCGCCTCCAGCCCAACCACCCCACCGACGACCCGGCGGGCGTGGCCGCGGCGCTGCTCGACGGGCTGCTGCTCGGCTCCGGCGACGCGGTGATCGGCATCAACCCGGCGACGGACAGCCCGAAGGCGGTACGGGACCTGCTGGAGCTGTTGGACGGAGTCATCCAGCGGTACGCGATCCCCACCCAGTCCTGCGTCCTGTCCCACGTCACGACGAGCATGGACCTGATGGAACGCGGGGCGCCGGTCGACCTCGTCTTCCAGTCCATCGCCGGCACCCAGGCGGCCAACGCCTCCTTCGGTGTGACGCTGGGCCTGCTCGACGAGGCGTACGAGGCGGCGCGGGCGCTGGGGCGGGGCACGGTAGGCGACAACGTCATGTACTTCGAGACCGGCCAGGGCAGCGCGCTCTCGGCCGGCGCGCACCACGGAGTGGACCAGCAGACGGTGGAGGCACGGGCGTACGCCGTCGCCCGCCGCTACGACCCGCTGCTCGTGAACACGGTGGTGGGCTTCATCGGCCCGGAGTACCTCTACGACGGCCGGCAGATCCTCCGCGCCGCCCTGGAGGACCACTTCTGCGGCAAGGTCCTCGGCCTGCCCATGGGCCTGGACATCTGCTACACCAACCACGCCGACGCGGACGACGACGACATCGCCACGATGCTCACCATGCTCGGCGTGGCCGGCGCGTCCTTCGTGATCTGCACCCCGGGCGGCGACGACATCATGCTCAACTACCAATCCGCCTCGTACCACGACGCGTTGTACCTCCGCGAGGTCCTCGGGCTGCGCCCGGCACCGGAGTTCGAGGCGTGGCTCGACTCCATCGGCCTGCTGGGCGAGGACGGGTCGATCGGCGACGTGTCCGCCACGGCCCACCCGTTGACGGCGATCGGAAGGGAACTGGCGGCATGACGATCAGTCAAGAAGTGTCTGCGGAGCAGGACTTGTGGCCGACCCTGCGCCGTCACACCCAGGCGAGGATCGGCCTCGGGAGGGCGGGCACCGGTCTCCCGACCCACCACAGGCTGGAGTTGCAGGCGGCGCACGCGGCGGCGCGGGACGCGGTCCATTCCCCCTTCGAGCCGGAGGTGGTGGCGGAGGGGTTGAGGGGGGAACCGACCGTACGGGTCCGCAGCGCGGCCCCCGACCGGCTCACCTACCTCCAACGCCCCGACCTGGGGCGGCGGTTGGACCCCGCCGACCGCGCGCATCTGCCGGTGGGGGAGTGGGACGTCGTCTTCGTGGTGGCCGACGGCCTGTCCAGCCGGGCGGTGCACGAGCACGGGGCGGCGATGGTACGAGCGACGACGGCCCTCCTCCCGACCACCTGGCAGGTCGCCCCGGTGGTCCTCGCCGAACAGGCCCGGGTCGCCCTCGGCGACGACGTCGCCTCCGCGATGGGCGCGGAGATGGTCGTCGTCCTGATCGGCGAACGCCCCGGAATGTCGGCGGCGGATTCGTTGGGCGCGTACCTGACGTACCGGCCCGAGCCCGGGGTGACGACGGACGCGGACAGGAACTGCCTGTCCAACATCCGGCCGCCGTCGGGGCTGACGTACGAGGTGGCGGCGGGGAAGCTGGCGGGGTTGATGTGCAGGGCAAGGGAGTTGGGGGCGACCGGGGTGGCGCTGAAGGACGACTCGGACGCGCTCCGCAGTATTTAGCCCCTCCGCTTCTTGAGCAGCCTGGGTCCGAACTCAGCCCCTCCGGCGTTCGAGGAGCGGGGGTTCGGGGGCCGGCCCCCGTGACGGGGTCGAAGGGGCGGCGCCCCTGGAGGATGGGACGGGTAGGGGCGGCGGGGGCGAAAAATTCCCGCCCGGCCCGGCAGACCCACCTGGCCCCTGGCCAGCTCGCCCTGGCCAACTCACCCCGCCAGCTCATCCTGGCCAGCTCGCCCTGGCCAACTCACCCCGCCAGCTCGCCCTGGCCAACTCACCCCGGCCAACTCACCCCCGCCAGCTCGCCCCGGCCAGCTCAACCCCGCCAACTCCCGCGGACCACCCCACCCTCACCCACCTCACCCCGGCAACGTAAGCCCCCACGCCCCCTCCCGCACCACCCACGTCCGCGTCCGCACCGGCCCCCCCACCACCGCATCCGCCCGATACCGAAAATCCGCCCCGGACACGGTGACCGACCGCCCCCGCGCACACAGCGGTGACGCCTCCGCCCCCACCGACACCGGCCGCACCTCCACCTCGGCCAGCCCGGACGCCCCCGGCCGCACGGAGACCGCCTCCACCGGCTGGTCGAGGTCGACCAGGGTGACCCCGTCGACCTCGATCCGCAGCCGCGCCGGCCCGAACCGGGGCACACCGTCGAGCGGCTCCCGCGACGGCCGGGCCGGCACGAGCGTCCGTACCAGCGACTGGCAGGTCCGCAGCCACGACGCGTGCCCGGCGCCGGCGGGCGAGGGCACCGAGGGTGAGGGGAGCGAGGGAATCCGCAGCGCGCCCAGCACCACCCCGTCGCTGTCGTCCACCAGCAGATCCATCCGCCGTACGACCCCGTCGAGCACCGCCCGCGCCGCCGCCACCGCCCCCGTGGGCACCCCCAGCGCCCCCGCCAGGGACAGCGCACCCCCCACCGGCACCATCGACAGCGCACATCCGGCCAGCTCCCGCTGGCGGTGCAACAGGGACACGGCGCGCATCAGGGCCCGGTCGTCGCCCACCAGCACCGGCCGGCGCGAACCCCGCCGGGCGAGGACCCGGGCGAATTCCTCGGGCCCCTCCGGCATGCACACCTTGGTCGCCGCACCCGCGCTGAGCACGTCTTTCGCGATGCGGACGGACTCCGCGTCGGCGCGCCGGGCGACCGGATCGATGACGACCAGCAGCTGATCGGAAGTCGCGAAAGTCGCCACCTCGGCCATGCCTCGCTTCCTCGGGTAGCATCTTTGTGCAAGAGCCCCTTGCGCTATTGCGCCAGGGGCTTCGTCTATTCCGGGGCATCCGGTCCGACGGGTTGCGGCCGACGAGGGTCGCTGGCGTACGAGGCACACGCTGTGCCGCGTACGCCTCTGACCTTGGACATGCCCCGCCCGGAAGGGGTGTACGCGCGTGCCCGCACTTGTGCTGCTCGGTGCTCAGTGGGGTGACGAAGGCAAGGGAAAGGCGACGGACCTGCTAGGTGGGTCGGTCGACTATGTGGTGCGCTACCAGGGCGGCAACAACGCCGGCCACACGGTAGTCGTGGGCGATCAGAAGTACGCCCTTCACCTGCTCCCTTCCGGGATCCTCACACCGGAGTGCACTCCGGTCATCGGCAACGGTGTCGTCGTCGACCCGTCGGTCCTGTTCTCCGAGCTGAACGGGCTGAACGAGCGCGGCGTCGACACGTCCAAGCTCCTGATCAGCGGTAACGCTCACATCATCACGCCGTACAACGTGACGGTGGACAAGGTGACGGAGCGCTTCCTCGGGAAGCGGAAGATCGGGACGACCGGCCGTGGCATCGGCCCGACCTACGCGGACAAGATCAACCGCGTCGGCATCCGGGTCCAGGACCTCTACGACGAGTCGATCCTGACGCAGAAGGTCGAGGCCTCCCTCGACATCAAGAACCAGATGCTCACCAAGCTCTACAACCGCCGCGCGATCGCCATCGAGCAGGTCGTCGAGGAGCTGCTGTCCTACGCGGACCGCCTCAAGCCCTACGTCGCCGACACGGTCCTGCTCCTCAACCAGGCGCTGGACGACGGCAAGGTGGTCCTCTTCGAGGGCGGCCAGGGCACGCTGCTCGACATCGACCACGGCACGTATCCCTTCGTGACGTCGTCGAACCCGACCGCGGGCGGCGCCTGCACCGGTGCCGGTGTCGGCCCGACGAAGATCAGCCGGGTCATCGGCATCCTCAAGGCCTACACGACCCGGGTCGGCTCGGGCCCGTTCCCGACCGAGCTGTTCGACGCGGACGGCGACGCGCTGCGCCGTATCGGCGGCGAGCGGGGTGTCACCACCGGCCGTGACCGGCGCTGCGGCTGGTTCGACGCGGTCATCGCCCGCTACGCGACCCGCGTGAACGGCCTGACCGACTTCTTCCTCACCAAGCTCGACGTCCTCACCGGCTGGGAGCAGATCCCGGTCTGTGTGGCCTACGAGATCGACGGCAAGCGCGTCGAGGAACTCCCGTACTCGCAGACCGACTTCCACCACGCGAAGCCGATCTACGAGAACCTGCCGGGCTGGAGCGAGGACATCACGAAGGCCAAGACCTTCGCGGACCTCCCGAAGAACGCGCAGGCGTACGTGAAGGCACTGGAGGAGATGTCGGGCGCCCCGATCTCCGCGATCGGTGTCGGTCCCGGCCGCACCGAGACGATCGAGATCAACTCGTTCATCTAGCGAGGCCGTTCAGCAAGGGCATTCAGTGATGAGGGGCGCCCGCCCGGGCGCCCCTCATCGCCCTGCTGTTCAGCTCGTGAAGATGAAGTACTTCCATGCCCCGCGCGTCGTCGTGTTCACGCTGTCGCCCGACGCCCCGTCGACGTACGACGAGCGGATACGGAAGCGGTAGCCGACATCGTGGGTGCCGCCCAGCTCCACGCGGGAGACGCCGGTCGAGTCCAGCGGGAAGTACTGGGACCCGCCGTCGTACCAGGTGCCCTGGTAGTAGACCTGGATCTGGGCCTGCTGCTGACGGCCCGGGTACGCCGTCATCGTCGTCGTGAACAGCGGGTTCTTGGCCTTGTGGAAGTAGGCGTACGTCTGGCCGTACACCTTCTTGTTCTTGTACTGGCGGCTGACCGACATCGACACCTTGACCCTGGTGTAGACCGTGCTGGCCACCGTCTTGGGCGCGTAGCGCGCGTCGCCCGTGAAGCGGGCCGTCAGGCGGGTGTCGCGGGTGAGCTTGTACGTGACCGAGAAGTCGCCGTTCCTGTTCACCGTGCCGGACTTGACCAGCTTGTTCGGCTTGTCGGAGCCGTACGGGTCGGCCCAGATCTCGACCTTGCGGTTCTTGTACGTCGCGCCGAGGTGCGCCGTGAACTTGACGCTCTGGCCGTAGCCGTAGGTCTTCTTGTTGTTGGTCAGCCGGAGCGTCGCCGCCGCGCGCGAGACGTCGACCGAGGCCGAACCGCTGCCCGCCACATGGTCCGCGTTCCCCGCGTACGACGCCGTGTACGTCACCTTGCCGCCGACCGGCGGGCTGTTGGTGAAAGAGAACGTGCCGTTCGCGGCGGTCTTCGCGGTGCCGATGTTCCGGCCGTTCGGGTTCTCCAGGTCCTTGCGGGTGATCGTCAGTGACGTGCCCGCCGGGAGCGCCACCTTGGAGGTGACCTTGCCCTTGACCGTGAGCTTCTTCGCCCGCGTGGCCTTGGCGGGGGCGGTGACGGAGACGCCGGTGACGGCCTTGGCCGCGTTGTTCAGGACGCGCAGCTCGTACACGCCCTGGTTGCTCGTCGTCACCGCGAACAGCCGGGACCCGTCGGGTGCCCAGGCGAGGCTCGCCGCGTCCAGGACGGCGGCGCTGCCGTCGCCCGCCGGGAAGTCGTACTCCCGCACCGAGGTCGTGCCGCCCGGCTTGAAGACGTAGATGTCCGGGCCGTTGTACTGCTGCTCGGCGCCCGCCGCGACCGTGCCGTCGGGGGCGACGGCGACCGCGTTGCCGTAGTCCCGGGTCGGGTACTGGCCGTCCGCCGTCAGGTCGGAGGTCTTGTACACCGCGTGGTACGACGGCCACCAGGCGGCCACGACGACGTCCTTGCCGTCCGGTGTGACGGCGAGGTCCCGCAGGGTGCTGCCCTCGACGCGCGCGCGGGCGGTGGGGCTCGCGGTGCCCGACGAGACGTCGTACACGCCGAGTTGGGTTGTGCCGCCGTACGGCAGACCCGCGACGAGCGTGCCCGAACCGGGCGCCGCGTCCAGGACGGGGGCGGCGGTCCAGGGGTGTGCCGCGTCGGCGTCCAGGGTGACCTGGTGGTCGGCGCCGGTCAGGTCGACCGAGCCGATGTCGCCGTGTCCGCTGTCGTCGCTGCTGGCGTCGGTGCCGTATCCGAACCACAACTTGCCGCCGGCGAGGGCCACATAGCGCGGGTCCACGTCCCCCGTCGCGTACCGCGCCGACTCGGTCGCCGTGGCGGTGTCGATGGCGACGATCGCGTCGCCGGTGCCGTCCGGGCCGCCGGGGACCGCCGCGTACACGGTGCCGGAGTCGGCGGACAGCTCAAGGCCGCGGACGCCGGGCAGGTCGGTCAACTGCCGGATCCCGTTGCCCTGGTAGTCCGTGACCACGATCTTGCCGGTGTCCGGGTCGCTGACGAAGACCCGCTGGTGGACGCCGTCCACCACGATGTCGCCGACCGAGAAGACACCCAGGTCCCGCCGGCTGTCCGCCATGGCCGTACCCGCCGCGCCGGTCGTGAGCGCGACGGAGCCGAAAGTGAGAGCGACCGCGAGCGCGGTCGACAGAGTGCGTCTGTGCACGATGGTTTCGAACCCCCCGGTACGAAAGTGCCCCGCAGTGGGGCCAGTCGGAAAAGCCTATGGGACGCCACTGACAGCAGGTTCACAGGAGGTGAACGGGGCCGGTGCGGCTGCCGCCTTTCCCTTGAATTGACCTGGACATGGTCTGTCATGGCTTGTTCTTGGTTCCTAGATGGCTCGCGCGCCGCCACGATCTACGCGTGTAGTCACGGTAGTCCCCGCACTCGTCGAGCCAGTCGCCCAGCCACCCAGGAGTTCTGAATGCCCGTCAATCCCATGAACCGCCGTGAGTTCGTGCAGAAGTCCGCCGTCACCGGCGCGGTCGTGGCCGTCGCGGGGACGGCGGCGGCGACACCGGCCGAGGCCGCCGACCGGCACAAGCCCGCGCCGAAGCCGAAGCCCAAGACCTGGTCGTTCTCCATCCTGGGCACGACCGACCTGCACAGCCACGTCTTCAACTGGGACTACTACACCAACGCGGCCCCGGTGGACTCCAAGGGCAACACGTACGGCATCGCCCGTATCGCCACCCTGGTGAAGAACATCCGCAAGGAGAAGGGCGAGGGCCGAGTGCTCCTCGTCGACGCGGGCGACATCATCCAGGGCACCTCCCTCGCGTCGTACTACGCGAGCGTCGACCCGATCACCGGCAAGAACGGCAAGCGCGGCCCCAAGCACCCCATGGCGATCGCCATGAACGAGATGCGCTACGACGCCGCCGCCCTCGGCAACCACGAGTTCAACTACGGCATCGAGGTCGTCCGCACCTTCGAGAAGCAGTGCCACTTCCCGCTGCTCGGCGCCAACGCCCTGGACGCGAAGACGTTGAAGCCGGCCTTCGAGCCCTACACGGTCAAGCGCATCAAGGTGCCGGGGGCGCCCGACATCAAGGTCGGCATCCTCGGCCTCACCAACCCGGGCATCGCCCTGTGGGACAAGGACAACGTCTCCGGGAAGATGACCTTCACCGGCCTGGTCGAGCAGGCGAAGAAGTACGTCCCTCGGCTGCGTGCCCTCGGCTGCGACGTCGTCTTCCTCACCGACCACTCGGGCCTGGACGGCTCGACCTCGTGGGGCGACGAACTCCCGTACGTGGAGAACGCGTCGAACCTGGTCGCCCAGCAGGTCCCCGGCATCGACGCGATCCTGGTCGGCCACACCCACGTCGACGTCCCCACCTACACGGTGAAGAACGAGGAGACCGGCGCGGACGTCCTCCTGTCCGAGCCGTACTGCTACGGCTACCGCCTCTCGGTCTTCGACTTCGAGCTGGAACTGGTGCGCGGCTGCTGGAAGATCACCGGCAAGACGGCGACCACGGTCAACAGCAACACGGTCGCGGAGGACAAGCGGATCACCGAACTCCTCACCGCCGACCACGACTTGGTGGTCAAGTACGTCAACACCGCGATCGGCACGTGTACGGAGGCCATGTCGACGGCGGACGCCTGCTGGAAGGACGTCCCCGCCATCGACTTCATCCACCAGGTCCAGATGGACGCGGTGAAGTCCGGCCTGTCGACGGCGGACGCCGCGCTCCCGCTGATCTCGGTGGCCGCGTGCTTCAGCCGTACGGCGACCATCCCGGCGGGCGACGTGACGATCCGTGACGTGGCGGGTCTCTACGTCTACGAGAACACCCTGTACGGCAAGAAGCTCACCGGCGCCCAGCTCAAGGACTACCTGGAGTTCGCGGCGAAGTACTACCACCAGGTGCCGGCCGGTACCGCGGTCGACACCGCGACGCTCACCAACGCCAACAGCTTCTGGGACTACATGTACGACACGGCGGCCGGTGTCTCCTACGAGATCGACATCGCGGCGGCCGAGGGCTCCCGCATCAAGAACCTCACCTACAACGGCACGGCGGTCGCCGACGACCAGGTCTTCGTCGTCGCGGTCAACAACTACCGCGCCAACGGCGGCAGCGGCTACCCGCACATCGCCGCGGCGGAGACCGCGTACAGCTCCACCAACCAGGTCCGCGACCTGATGATCGCCTACGCCACGGCCAAGGGATCGATCGACCCGACGACGTTCGCGGCGGTCAACTGGAAGCTGACGCAGGCGGGAACGGCGGTCTTCTAGACTCCGGAACCACCTGCCGCGCCGAGTGTGAGGAGCACGGATGTCCATGGCAGTCCTGGGGCGGGCCGAGGCCCGCACCGCCCTGGTCCTGGAGTCCGTGCTCACCACGGCGGCGGTGATGTGGTGGTCGTTCCTGCTTTGGCCCTGGCGCGACGACCCTTACGCGCGGCCCGAGTTGACGCTGGTCCTCGTGCTCGCGGTGTCCCTGGCGGTGACGTGGACGTGGTCGCTCCGGGGCGGCCGGCCGAACACCGCGCGCCTGGCCCTGATCGCCGTACGCGGGGTCGCGGTGCTGACCCCTGTCCCTGTGGGTCTTCTACGGCCGTTAGTCCCCTTGCGGTACGGCTCCGTCCTGCCGGAGGTAGAGGTCGCGCAGCAGGGAGATCTCGGCGCCGTGGTGGATCAGCTCCCTGTTGACGTGCAGGACCCTGTTCTCCATGGGATACGGCTCGGGACCCACCGCGGGCGGATTCTCCAGGTCGGCGTCCGAGAGCGCGCGGACCCCCGCGTTCCATCTCCCGTACATCTCGTCGAACTGTTTCAGCGCCTCGTCGGCGGTCCCCGCGTAGGCGAATGTCCCGGAGTCGACGTCCTGGCCGCCGAAGTACCATCCGACCCGGTAGCCCAGGCAGTCGACGACGATGTGCGCCAGCCGCCAGGCGATCGTGGTCACCGGCGCCGGTATCGGCACCAGGTCGGGGGACGCGGAGTCCATCGTCCACTCCCCGGAACCTTCCGACATCGGTGCGGCCGACGTGCCACGGGGGCGGATGCTCCAGCAGTCGCGCACCGGCTCCCAGAAGTACTCCGCGTCGGTGAGACCGTCCAGCCGCGGCCGCAGATTGGTGCGCCAGTACCAGTCCAACTGATCCGCGAGCCGCTCGCTTCTTGTCATTTCCGCACACTACATAGATCGCCCTATCGCCCCACGAGAAAGGCGGCCCACGCTTCGCCGGAGACGGTGAGATGCGGGCCGTCCGGGTTCTTGGAGTCGCGGATGTGGAGGGAGTGGGGGCAGGGGGCGATCTCGACGCAGTTGCCGCCGCCGCTGTCGCTGTAGGAGGACTTGCGCCAGTCGAAGGCGACTTCGAGGCATTCGCCGCCGCTGTCGTTGCTGTAACTCGACTTGAACCACTGCAAGTTGCTGGTCATACGCGCTCTTCTCCCGCCAACTTCCGGATGAGGCTCAGGGAGTCGTCCGGGCTCAGAGCCTGCGTACGGATCTTCGCATAGCGGTGCGAGAGTTGGGCCACCTTCGAGGGATCGCTGATCAGGACGCTCTCGTCCTCGATCTCCAGATAGACGACATGGCGGTGCTCCTTCGTCACCACCAAGACCATGTCACCGCGCGTTCCCGCGTGTCCGCCCCGCAGCGCCCGTTCCAACGGGACCACTTGGACACTGACATTGTCCCGCTCCGCATCCTCAGCGAGCGAGCGCAGTTGCCCGCGGTGGACGTCCCAACTCGCCAACGGCCGCCGCAGCACCGATTCGTCGAGGATCAGCTCGATCATGGCGGTCGGATCCCGGTCGAAGAGTTTCCGGCGGGTCACGCGAGCCTCGACCAGTTCCTCCACCTTGGCGTCAGGGAGTTTGGGGAAACCGCCGCCGATCAGGGCCCGGGCGTACTCCTCGGTCTGGAAGAGGCCGCCGACCACATACGTCTGATACGACGACAACGTCACCGCCTCCGCTTCCATCAGCGCGAAGTTCTTGAACTGGGGCGGGTACTTGTCGAGCAGGACGTACGTGCGGGCCTCCTCGAAGACCTGCATCCCGCCGCCGATCGCCTCCTCCAGCTTGACGAGCATCTCGTCGCTCGCGGGCTGGGCGCAGGTCTCCATCGCGCTGATGGCCGACCCGGTGTAGCCGGTCATCTTGCCCAACTCGACCTGGGTCAGACCGTGTTGCTCACGCAGTGCCTTCGCGAGAAGGGCGACGAGTCGCGCCACGCCACTCGCCTCCTCCTTGTTCTCCGCCCGCGCCATCGCGGTCACCCCCGAACTCAACCGAACTCAACCGGTCAACAGCACCCCGCACTTGTATCCAACCGTTGCGGATGGTCGACGCAGAGTTATGGAAGACGGTAGCTGTGACTGCCGAGACTGTCCTCATGGATACGCAAAGTGACCTGAAATGGATCCCCGCGACCGGCATCCAACTCCGCAAGGCAGGAGTCCAGTTCGACGCGGTACGGGTGGACGGCGACGAGGGCAGAGACCTCGCGGACAGGCTCGCGCGTATGACGGGAGGGGCGCCGGGGCCGGTCGTGGAGGAGGCGACGGGCAACAGGGCGGTCTACTTCCTGGTCCCGGTCGGCAGCACGTCCCACCGCCCCTGACCACCCGGAGTAACCCGCCTCACCGCCGGCCCGAACCACATGTCGTACATCCCGATCCCGGCCCTCAACGGCCAGAGCTGGCCCCTGACTTGGCGCTACCGCCCGACGGCCCCGGACCACTTCGTCCACGCACTGCTGCTACGAACCGCCCTTCACCCTCAAGAGTGAAGAACGCGAACTCCCGCCCAGGAAAACCCAGTTCCGGCTTGCGTTCGTCGCTTTGCGTGCGCATAGAGTCACGCCAACGAAAACGCCCCCGCGGTGCGCTAACACCCGGGGGCTCGACACCAGGAGCGCCAGCTCCACCAGGTAAAGCGGAGCTCCGGATGCGCATCCATCGTACGACGCCCACGCGCGCCTTTTCAGTCTTCTCCAACGCTCTTCTCCGCGACCGGAGCATTTCCTGGTGCGCGGTCGGCGTACTGACGTACCTATTGAGCCTCCCGAGCGAGGCCCGTGTCACCATCCGCACGCTGGCCGATCAGCGCAAGGAGGGGCGGTCGCGGATCGCCGCCGCCCTGCATGAGCTGGAGGATTCGCGGTATCTGCGGCGCGTGGTGCGCAAGAACCCGGAGAGCGGTCAACTCTTCACCGTGTACGAGGTTTTCGACACTCCGTACGAGGACGAGCCGCCTGCGGGTGAAGAAGAAAAAGTCGAGAACCTGGCCTCCGGCGAGTCGGCCCTCGCGCCGTCGGACGCTCTCCCTTCGGGAGAAAAAACCAGGGAACAAGAACCTCCCTCCCCGCCGCCCCAGGCCGAGTTGAGCGAGCGCACCGCGCTCGCAGCGAGGCTGCTCGGCTCTCTCGGCCGTAGTGAACCCCGGCTTGCTCTCGGCGCCGCCGAGGCGCTGAGACTCGCGCCGCTGGTCGAGGAGTGGTGGGACCGGGGTGCGACGAGCGTCCAGGTGCGTGCCGCCCTGACGGACGGGCTGCCGCGCCGGATGTACTCGCCCGCGGCCATCGTCGAGAACCGCTTGCGCCGAAAGTGCCCGGTTGCCCCCGCAACCTCGCCGGTCACCACCGTCCGGGTCGAATCCCGCAAGCCCGGCGCCTCCGGCTACCGCGAGGCCGCGCAGCGAGGAGGCGCGCTGGCCCGTGCGCTGTTGCAGGGACGGGCCGCGCTCGCTTAACCGCTCCCAGACTCCCGGCCGCACGTCCGTGCAGTGCCGGGTCCGTCGAAAGAAACGGAGTGTTGATGACCGTCGCACTCGTACGCCCGGAGAAAGTATACCGCCGGTATACTTTGCTCATGGCTGACACCACGATCAAGGTCGACCCCGCTGTCCGTGACCGCCTTCAGGAGCTTGCCCGGGAGCGCGGGATCACCATGCGGGACCTCGTGGCCGAGCTGGCCGGGGCCACGCCCACCAAGGAAGAGCTGCGCGAGCGGTACGAGGAGACCAGGGCGTACGTCGAGGAGCACTTCCTCGGCAGGCCTTACACGGAAGAGGACGAGAAGGCCGGCGAGAAGCTGTGGGCCGATCTCGAAGCCGGGCGCATCGGGGAGGTCCAGTGACGGGCGAGGAGCGGTACCCACTGCCTCGTGCAGTCGTCTTCGACGACACCGCCGCGCTGGCCCTCGGCGCGGGGAACGTCATGGCCTCCCGGCTCGTCGTCGAGGCCGAGAATGATCCCGCCCTGCGCGTCTACATCCCGGCGCTCAGTCTCGCCGTCGCCGAGCGGGAGCGGGCCGGGGTCGCCGAACACGTCGGCGCGTTGCCGTCCGTGGCCATCGAGGGGCTCGACTTCGCGGCGGCTGCCGCTGTGGGCAAGCGGCTGCGGGTCGCCGGTGACGGTGAAGGTGAAGGTGAAGGCGACAAGGGTGAGGCCGACTGGAGCGGCGCCCATGTGCTGCACCTCGCTCTGCCCACCGTCGAGTGGCCGCGCGGCCGACCCGTCCTGACCAGGACGCCCACCCGGTATCGCGGTACCGGCATCCGCACGATCCGGATCGTCGAGCAGAGCTGACCACAAAGGGGGCGCCTCCATCGGGACGCCCCCTTTGTGCGGGCATATCCTGAAGGCATCCATTCGTCCGCTCGCGCAACGCCGACCAGAAGAAGGTGACTGCGATGCGCATGATGCTGAAAGCGTCCATGGACACGGAGAAGGGGAACGAGGCCATCCGGAACGGGACTCTCGGGAAGCTGATGGAGGAGACCCTGGAGCAGATCAAGCCCGAGGCCGCCTACTTCACCGCCGAGGGCGGCAAGCGCACCGCGTTCCTGTTCTTCGACCTCAAGGATCCGTCCGACATTCCGTCGATCAGTGAGCCGCTCTTCCTCAACCTCGGTGCCGAGCTGACCTACACCCCGGTGATGAACGCGGAGGACGTCGCGAGCGGTCTCTCCAAGGTCCGCTAGGTCCGCCAGGTCCTCGCTCGGGCCGTCATTACTGCGGTGTCCCCTGGATCCTGGCGAGGGTCAGGACACCGCCGCCGATGCCCCAGCCCGCGTCGGCGACCTCTTCGACCAGGACGAGTGTGGTGGCGCGGGCGCCGTCGCCGAAGATCTCCGCGTACAGGTCAGTGGTGCGCGTGATGATCTGCTCCTTCTGCTCCGCGGTGAGGGCGCCGGCGGGGACCTTGAAATTCGCGAAGGGCATGATGCTCTCTTTCGTAGCGCCGTCGGTGTGGTGTGGGGCAACTGTCCGTTCCCGGCGCCCGGCCGGCCAGGGCTGAGGCCACCCTGGGGTCGGCAGCCCCTGGCTCGGCCCCGCCGGAGGGGAGACGATGAGCGGGTGAACCTTCCCGAGCTCGCGGCGTTCCTCAGGTCCCGGCGTGACCGGGTCGGGCCCGCCGACGTGGGTCTGCCCGTGGGGCCTCGGCGCCGGGTGCCCGGGCTGCGGCGCGAGGAGGTCGCGCAGTTGGCGGGGCTGTCGGCCGACTATTACACCGAGTTGGAGCGGGGGCGTGGCGCTCAGCCCTCCGCCCAGACCCTGGCCGCTCTCGCCCGGGCGCTGCGGCTGGGCGGCGACCAGCGCGACCACCTGTTCCACCTCGCCGACCGGCCGTTGCCCGAGTCGGCGCGGGGCGCGGGCGCGCGGCACGTACAGCCCGCCCTGCTCGGGCTGCTGGACCGGCTGGCCACCACCCCGGCCCAGGTCATCACCGACCTGCACGAGACCCTCGTACAGAATGAACCGGCCGCCGCCCTGCTCGGGCGGGCGCCGGAACCGCGCGGGCCCGCCACAGGGTTCGCGTACCGCTGGTTCACCGATCCGGCCGCCCGCGCGGTCTATCCGCCCGAGGACCATCCGCACCACTCACGGGTCTTCGTCGCCGACCTGCACGCGGTCGCCGCCCGCCGGAGCCGGGACAGCGAGGTCGCCGGGATGACGGCCATGCTGCGGCGGCGCAGCGCGGAGTTCGCCGCCCTGTGGGACACCCACGACGTCGGTCTGCGCCGCAGCGATCACAAGCGCATCGTGCATCCCGCGCTGGGTGTCGTCGAGTTGGACTGCCACAGTCTGTTCAGCGAGGACGGCCGTCAGCGACTGCTGTGGTTCACGGCCCCGCCCGGTACCGAGGGTGCCGCTCAGCTCGAACTGCTCGGTGTCATCGGCACGCAGGACATGGCCGCCGGCGAGGACCGCACGCGCCGTTAGCTGAACACGATCATCGAGCCCTGGGCCAGGCTGCGCGTCGCCGCCGCGTGCAGCCCGAGCCACACGTGCCGCTCGCGCGCGAACGGGCTGGGGTCGTACGGCGCGGGGTCGGCCGGTTCCTCCAACTCCGTGGGGGCGGTGGGGGGTTGGGGTGGCGTGGGCGGGTTCGCGGGGTCGATGCCGATCGTGGGGGCCACGAACTCCAGCTCGCGGAGGAGGGTCTGGGAGGAACCCAAGGGGCCACCGCCGGCGAGGAGTTCGTCGTTCGCGAGCGGGTGCGGGAAGTCGACCGGGACGTAGGCGCCCGCGTGGTCGTAGTGCCAGACCAGGTGGGACTGCTGGGCCGTGGTCTCGAACATCTCCAGGAGCTGTTCGTAGTCGCCGCCGAGGTCGTCCACCGGGGTCACCGGGAGACCGCAGACCTGGAGGAGGTAGGCCCGGCGCAGGAAGTGCAGCGCGTCGTAGTCGAAGCCCGCGACCGGGGCGACCTCGCCGGACAGTCCCGGCATGTACTGGTACACCGGCACCGGAGGGAGCCCGGCCTCGGCCAACAGCGAGTTGTAGAGCGCGAGTTCCTCGGCGAACGGATTGTCGGGGGTGTGGCACAACACGTCGACGAGCGGGACCAGCCACAGGTCACAGGCCAAAAGAGGGCTCCTCGGTTACTCGCTGCGCAGCGTGGATCTCGCATGGTGGTCAGGCAAGAGTAGGGGGAAGAGTAGTCGGTGCGGCCCGGGTCAGCTCCCCTCGTGCAGGTCCCATACCCACACGCCGTCCACCCACTTACCGGGTTTGCCCACCAGCTTTTCCACAGCGGTGCGGAGCTTGTCGTCGTTGGGCTGTGGAGTGACCACCAGGGCGCCCGCGTGCCAGAACGCGAAGTCGGCCTTGGCCTGCGCCCGCCAGTTCTTGCCGATGGTGGGGATGACGCCGGTGTAGCGGACGTCCCGCAGCATGTTCGAGGTGTAGCGGGGCGGGGAGCCGTAGATGCCGATGCGGTCGTCGCCGTAGGGGCCGTTGAAGTAGCCGCCGGGCATCTTGAAGCCGAGGCCGGACGCGGTCTGCCAGTGCAGGGGTTCCGCCGCGCCGGGGTCGGCGAGCGGGACCGGGACGATCGATTCGCCGGCGCGGACGTACGACTTGTAGGTGCCGTCCGTGAAGAAGGCCGGTACCGCCGCCCGGTCGACGGCCTTGAGCGGTGCCGGGATGATCGGGATCAGGGCCATGGACACGGCGAGCAGGCCCACGTACTGCGTGCCGGGTCGGCGGGTCGCCGCCAGGCGTTCGAGCGCGATCGCGAGCAGGATGCCCAGTGCGGGGGCGCAGATCATCGCCACCCGGCCCTCGATCACCGACTCGAAGAGCGGCTTGTGGGCGAGCAGGGCCCAGGGGCCGGGGTAGACCGTGTCCGTGAGCGGGATGCGGATCTTGGGGCCCATGGAGAGGATCGCCGCCGCGACCGCCGTGAACGCGAGGGCTTTGACGAGCTTGTGCTCCCAGAGTCGTACGACGATCGCGAAGGCGAGGAGGACGAGCGGCCAGCCGTAGAAGGCGTTCTGCTCGGTGGGGTTGAGGGAGAGCGAGTTGGCCCGGACCTCGTCGCCCGCGATCAGGGAGCGTTCGGCGAAGGAGAGCAGGGCGAGGGGGCTGTTGCCCGCGTTGTCGCCGTGCAGGACGCTCTTGTAGCTCTGCGGGCCGACGAACTGGTACCAGAGGGGGATCAGGATGATCGGCGCGCAGACCGCCGCCGCGATGCCCAGGCCCTTGAGCAGCGGGCGCCAGGCCGTCTTCACGACCTCCCTGTCGAGGACTCCGTAGGACGCGGCGAACAGGAGCATGCCGATGGAGGCCAGGAGGAGGGGTTCCTCGCCGAGGAAGATCTGGTAGGCCGCCAGCAGGCCGAGCACGATCCCGTCGCGGACGACCCGGGTGCCCGCGCACAGGCGCAGGGCGCGGTCGATGATCAGCGGGATCATGAAGAGGATGACGAAGTTCGGGTGCGCGTTGGCGTGGCTGACCATCGGCGGGGCGAAGGCCGCGAGCGAGGCGCCGACGAAGGCCGCGGCCCGTTGCCGTACGACCCGCTTCACGATCAGCCAGTACCAGGCGGCGGCCGTGGCCGCGAGGCCCAGCGCCATGCAGACGCTGAGGGAGACCGCCGGGCCGGCCAGCAGGGTGAGGGGGGTGAAGGGCACCGACAGGCCCAGCATGACCGTGTTGGCCATGAGGTTCACGCCGTCGGGGAAGCCCTGGAGGTTCGAGAACAGCGGGTTGTGGAAGTGGGACACGTTGTCGGCGGTGACCGCGAAGAACCACTCCCACTGGTTCTGGTCCTGGAGCGAGTCCTCCAGATAGCGGTGGCCCGGGTCGAAGAAGCGGCCCGAGTAGAGGGCGACCGACATGAGGAGGAAGAGGACGGTGACCAGGGCGTCGACCGGGCGCAGCGAGCGGGCGCGGAGGCGGGCGAGTTCGGTCAGGACCCGGACGTAGTCCAGGGGCCGTACCTTCGAGCCGGACTGGTGGGCCCAGCGGACCGGGACCTCGGCGACCTCCCAGTCCGCGCGGCGGAAGTGCTGGAGGACTTCTACGTCGATGCCCCAGCCGTTGATACGGGAGGCGGCGAAGGCCTCGCGGGCGCGGTCGCCCTCGAAGAGCTTGAAGCCGCACTGGGTGTCGCGTATGCCGGGCACCGCGGCCTGGCGTATGAGGAAGTTGCCCCCGCGGCCCAGGAGTTCACGGACCGGATGCTGGTGGCTCTCGATGGTCGCGCCCGGCGCGGCCCGCGAGCCGATCGCCGCGGACCGGCCCTCGCTCAGCTCCTTGTCGAGTTTCTCCAACTCCTCGATGGGCGCGGCCAGATCGGCGTCCGTGACCAGCACCCGGTGCCCGCGCGAGGCGGCCACCCCGAGGCGCAGGGCGTTGCCCTTGCCCCGGTTGCGGGGGCTGGTGACCAACTGCACGCGCGGATCGGCGCGCGAGGTGACGACCTCGCGGGTCCCGTCGTCGGAGCCGTCGTCGGCGACGATGATCTCCCAGCCGCCGAAGCGGCCCTCGTTGTCGCCCAGATACGTGGTGATCGCGTCGAGCGTCGGCCCGAGCCGCTGTTCCTCGTTGTAGGCGGGCACGACGACACTGAGGTCCACGACGACAGCACTGGGGTCCACGGCCGGAGCGGCCCTTTCCGGTCCGGTCACCGGGCGGCCAGCCGCTCGATGAGGGCGAGGGAGTGCTTGTTGTACGCCAGGACGATCGAGCGCGCGGCCGGGGTGTCGCGGCGCGCCAGGGCATCGACCAGTTCGGTGTGCTCGGACCACAACTGCCCGCGCAGATCGGTCAGTCGGCGCAGATGCTGCACCGTGCACACCCAGGACTGGACGCGCAGCCGGTGCAGGAAGTCACCGAGGTAGGGGTTGCCGAACATGGTGCTCAACTCGCGCCAGTAGCGCAGGTCGTAGCCGATCAGCACGGTGAGGTCACCGGCGTCGGCGGCGCGCTGCGCCTCCTCGCCGCGGCGGCGGACCCCGGCGAGCGCGGCGACCGTACGGGGGTCCTCGGTGCGGTCGAAGACGGGGTGGCCGCCGGACAGGGCCAGGAACATGCCCTCGGTGACCAGGGCGCGGGCCTCGATCATGCCGCGGTGGTCGGCCACCGAGTACTCGTGGACGCGGAAGCCGCGGTGCTGGTCGGCCTCCAGCAGGCCCTGCGCGGAGAGATCGACGAGCGCTTCCCGGACCGGGGTCGCGGAGACGCCGTACTGCTCGGCGATCTCCTTCACCGTGAACTCCTGACCGGGTTGGAGCCGGCCGGCCAGGACCTCGTCGCGAAGCGCGTCGGCGATCTGCTGCCGCAGGGTGCTGCGGGTCACGGCGCCGCTGCCGCTGCTTCCGGGCATCGTCGGAGCGTCTCCCTCGTCGCGTTCGATGGCGTACTCGTATATGTCTACGAGCACGCCACCTTACGCGTTCGGGTTCCCGCCCTGCCCGAATGCGGGCACCCGGGGAACGGACCCCCGCATTCCGCCCTGATTCCGCCTTATTTCGTGTACTCGTCGGCCACGGAGAGCGCCGTGTCGAGGGCGGCGAGACCCTCCTTCAGCTCGGCCTCGGTCACGTTCAGCGGCGGCACGACATGGGTGCGGTTCATGTTCACGAAGGGCCACAGCCCCTGCTTCTTGGCGGCGGCCGCGAACGCGCCCATCGCCGCGTTCGCCTCACCGGCCGCGTTGTACGGCACCAGCGGCTCGCGCGTCTCCCGGTCCTGCACCAGGTCCAGCGCCCAGAACATGCCGACCCCGCGCACCTCCCCGACGCTCGGGTGCCGCTCGGCCAGCGCCCGCAGCGCGGGCTCGACGAGGGTCGTGCCGAGGTGCTTCGCGTTCTCCACGACGCCCTCCTCGGCCATGACGTTGATCGTCGCGACGGCCGCGGCACAGGCCAACGGATGCCCGGAGTACGTCAGTCCGCCCGGGTAGGGCCGCTTGCCGAAGGTGTCCGCGATCGCGCCGGAGATGGCGACCCCGCCGAGCGGCACATAGCCGGAGTTGACGCCCTTGGCGAAGGTCATCAGGTCCGGTACGACGTCGAACAGATCGGCCGCGAACCACTCACCGGTCCGCCCGAACCCGGCCATCACCTCGTCCAGGATGAAGACGATCCCGTACTTGTCGCAGATCTCCCGGACCCCGGCGAGATAGCCCGGCGGCGGCACCATGATCCCGGCCGTGCCCGGCACGGTCTCCAGGACGATCGCGGCGATCGTGCCCGGCCCCTCGAAGGCGATCGTCGTCTCCAGGTGCTCAAGGGCGCGCTCGCACTCCTGCTCCTCGGTCTCCGCGTAGAAACGGGACCGGTAGAGGAAGGGCGCCCAGAAGTGCACGACCCCGGCCGAGGCGCTGTCGTTGGCCCAACGCCGCGGATCCCCGGTGAGGTTGATCGCCTGCTGCGTACCGCCGTGGTACGAGCGGTACGCCGACAGCACCTTCGGCCGCCCGGTGTGCAGCCGGGCCATGCGCGTCGCGTGCTCGATCGCGTCCGCGCCGCCATTGGTGAAGAAAATCTTGTCCAGGTCCCCGGGTGTCCGCTCGGCGATCAGCCGGGCGGCTTCCGAGCGGGCCTCGATGGCGAACGCGGGCGCGAAGGTGGTGAGGGTCGCCGCCTGCTCCTGGATCGCGGCGACGACCTTCGGGTGCTGGTAGCCGATGTTCGTGTAGACGAGCCCGCTGGTGAAGTCCAGGTAGCGATTGCCGTCGTAGTCCCAGAAGTACGACCCCTCCGCGCCGGCCACGGCGAGCGGGTCGATGAGTTCCTGCGCGGACCAGGAGTGGAACACGTGCGCACGGTCCGCGGCCTTCACGGCGGCGCCGGCCTGGGGGTTGGGCTGAGGGGTCATGCGGGTGAGCGTAAATGTCCGCGATGCGGAAACGGAATCGGCGTCCTGTCTGTGGTCGTGGGGTTTCCGCGACAGGTTGTCCAGGGAGGCTGGGGGTGAAACTAACCACCGTCTGCCCCTTTGACCGGTTAGGACTGACCCCAGCCTGTGGAGGGTGGGTGGGTTTCCCGTTACGGAACCGTAGACACCACCCCGTCCGTCTCGTCGATTCCCCGCACTATTCTCGGTCTGTCGCGGAGCGCAGGGGCACGACAGGGGCGCGACAGCTCTGTGACCGGGGAGTGCCCGGGGATGTCAGGGGAGGCGGCGCGGTCGTGGAGAAACTGGGGGCGGCCGATCCGCAGCGGATCGGGGCGTACCGGCTGCTGGCCCGGCTCGGGGCCGGTGGCATGGGGCACGTGTATCTGGCCCGCTCGGACCGGGGACGCACGGTCGCCGTGAAGCTGGTGCGGGAGGATCTCGCCGCGCAGGAGGAGTTCCGGGCGCGGTTCCGGCAGGAGGTGCGGGCCGCGCGGCGGGTCGGCGGACACTGGACGGCACCCGTGCTGGACGCGGACACCGACGCCGAGGTGCCGTGGGTGGCCACCGGGTATGTCGCCGGGCCGACTCTGCAACAGGTCGTCGGGCGGGACCACGGGGCACTGCCCGAGCGGTCGGTACGGATCCTCGCGGCCGGTCTCGCGCACGCGCTCCAGGACATCCACGCGGCCGGCATCGTCCACCGCGACCTCAAGCCGTCCAACGTGCTGGTGACGATCGACGGTCCCCGCGTCATCGACTTCGGCATAGCGCGGGCCCTGGAGACCCTCGCCGGCGACGGGCTCACCCGGACCGGTTCGCTGGTCGGCTCGCCCGGTTTCATGGCGCCGGAACAGGTGCGGGGCGACCGCATCACCCCGGCGTGCGACGTCTTCTGCCTCGGTTCCGTCCTCGCCTACGCCGCGACCGGCACCCTTCCCTTCGGCGCCGCGAACAGCGGTGTCCACGCCCTGATGTTCCGCATCGCCCAGGAGGAACCCGACCTCTCGGGCGTCCCCGAGGGCATCGCCGACCTCGTCCGCGACTGCCTCCGCAAGGACCCGGCCACCCGCCCGACCCTCAACCACATCCTCGACCGCACGGGCGCGGAGGACACGGTCTCCGGCGGCCGCTCCCGCGACCCGTGGCTACCGGGCGCCCTGGTAGCCCAACTCGGCCGCCACGCGGTCCGGTTGCTGGACACGGAGGACCCGGAGACGAGGGAACTGGAGCGGATCGATCCGGAGGGGGGCGGGCCGCAGAGGGGTGGCCCGGGGACGAGTGGCCTGGAGGCGGGCGGTCCCGGGATGGGCGGCCCGAGGCCGGGCACTCCGGGGTCGGGCGGCCCGGGGACGCGTGGTCCGGGGATGGGCGGCCCGGTGACGGGTGGTCCGCAGGCGGGGAGCGCGCAGGCGGAGGGCCCGGGAGCAGAGGATTCCGAGGCTGAAGGCGTGAGGGGCGGGGAGGTCGCGGCGGCGGAAGGTGCCGCAGTGGTTCAGGGGGCCGCGCCTGAGCCCACCACCGCGCCCACGCCTGCCACCGCACCCACGCCTGCCACCGCACCCACGCCCGCACTTCCTCCCATGCCGGCTCTTCCCCCTGGCTTCGCTCCGGCCCAGGGTCCTGCTCCGGCCCAGGGTCCTGCTCCGGCCCACGGTTCCGCTCCCGCCCAGGGTCCTGCTCCTGCCCAGGGTTCTGCTCCGGCCCACGGTTCCGCTCCGGGCCAGGGTTCTGCTCCGGCCCACGGTCCCGCCCCCGCCCCCGCCCACGATTCCGTCCCCGCCCCCACGGAGAAGCTGGACCTGTTCAGCAAGGCGCCCGGCGCCTGCACACCCGCCGCCCTCGCCGAAGCCTCCCCCGAGCACGCCCCCGCCTCCGACGACTCCGCCCCGGCGCCACCCGCACCCGCATCGGCCGCCGGTATCGCGCCGGACGGCCACTTCCCGACGGTGGTCGAGGAGCCGTCCGGAGCACCCCGGACTCCGGCTCAGCCCACCCCCCACCCGGCCTACGGCTACCCGCAGCAGCACCCCCAGCCCGTCACCGGATACGGCCCCCCGGAACCCCAACCCCCCGTTCGACCCGCCGCCGCCGACTATCCGCAACTGCCCGCCCGGCAACTCGTCGGCTGGGGCGGCCAGGTCCCCTACAACCCG
The DNA here is from genome assembly GCF_044766845.1 of Streptomyces sp. NPDC101776. Classification (NCBI taxonomy): domain Bacteria; kingdom Bacillati; phylum Actinomycetota; class Actinomycetes; order Kitasatosporales; family Streptomycetaceae; genus Streptomyces; species Streptomyces sp. NPDC101776. The sequence continues at coordinate 682,654 of NZ_JBIWMV010000004.1, forward strand.
TACCCCCACAACCCCGGCCTCGGCGCCACCCCGCCCTACGGCCCGGGCCCCTACCCGGAGCCCCAACCGCCGCGCCGCAACGGCCGGTCCACCGCACTGCTCGTCGCCGTCGCACTCGTCGTCGCGCTGGGCGCAGGCGGCTCGGTGTACGCGCTGATGAAGGGCGGCGGCGACGGCGGCCGCAAGGCGAGCGGTGCGGGCGGCCGGGCCACCAGCGCCGCGCCCACGACCCCCGGTCCGACCACCGGGGCACCGTCGCCGACGAACTCGCCGTCCCCCTCCGCCAGTTCGAGCGGCGACGGCGCCGTACCGAGCGGCTATCTCGGCACCTGGAACGCGTCCATCGACAACGCCACGGGCCACAACACCCGTCAACTCACCATCCGGCAGGGCAAGGTGGGGTCCCCGGTGCTGACCCTGGTCGCGGACGGCCCCGGCTACCACTGCGAGTTCACCGCCGACCTCACCCAAGCGCCGGGCGGCGAGAGCCCGTTGGCGATCGGCGCCTCCACCGTCACCTCCGGGAAGCCGCTGTCGTCCTGCAACCCGGGCTCGGCCACGGAGATCACCCTGCTGTCGGACACCACCCTGGAGCGCGTGAGCACCAGCAACGGGGAGAAGCTGACGTACACGAAGGCGGGCTGAACTCCCTTCACCGCAGGGCCAGTCGAACGTCACGCGAACTTCGGCCGGCACCCCCTGCGTGTTTTCCGGTGCCGCCCGTACCGTGACCCCACGATCCGGCTGGGGAGCGGGGGCCCGCAGTGGAGTGGCTGAGCGCGGAGAACGTCGTCGCCGTGGGCACCGCGCTGCTCGGTATCGTCGCGTCCGGCGTGATGGTCTGGTACGAACGCCGGGTGCCGCGCCGCAAGCGCATCGGCTACCGCGTCCAGATGGACAACCCCATCGGCGACGACGTCCGTTCGGGCCGCGCCAACCGCCGCCTCGGCCTCTTCGACGAGGCCCCCGGCATGTCCGACGCCACCCTCGTCCTGCTGCGCATCGAGAACGACGGTTCGCAGAGCATCGCCGACAACGACTACACCGGGCGTGAACTCCACGGCCTCACCGCGCTGTTCACCGACCGCACGATCCGCGGTGTCTCGGTCACCCAGCCGGTCGGCACCGACCATCTGATGGACCACTTCACCCCGGCGGCCGGCCTCGGCTACGACGGCAACAGCCTGCGCATCCCCCGCGTCCCGCTCAACCGCGGCGACCACTTCAAACTGCTGGTGCTGCTCTCCGGCGGCGACGTCGGCTGCCCGATCCGGCTCATCGGCGGCATCCGCGACGGCGAGGTCCACCCCAACCGCAGCGCGACCCCGGACGAGACGCTGCCGCTGTTCAGCCGCGCCTCCCGGCTGATCACCATCATGCTCACGCTGTGCGTGGTGACCCTGGCGGCGATCGTCGTGGTCCGCGACGACGACCCGCCCCCGATCGGCTGCGCCCAGGGCACCCTCACCGTCACCGGTTCGACCGCCTTCGCACCGGTGGTGGAGGAGGTCGCGAAGAAGTACGAGCAGGACTGCGAGGGCGCGAAGGTCGTCGTCGACCCGCACGGATCGACCGCGGGCGTACGGGAGTTGGAGTCCGCCGGGCTCGCGTCGACGAAGGGCTCACCGGCCGTCGTAGCCCTGTCGGACGGACCCAAGCCGAGTGACATGCCGCAGTTGCGCGAGAACCGGATCGCGATGTCGGTGTTCGCGCTCGTCGTCAACGACGGCGTCCGTCTGAAGAACCTGTCCACCGCGGACGTACGGCGCCTGTACCGGGGCGAGATCACCAACTGGAAGCAGCTCGGGGGACCGGACCTCGCCGTCCATCTGGTCAGCCGGGACGCCAACTCCGGGACACGGCAGGTGTTCCAGCGCCGGGTGCTGAAGCGCGGCGAGATCGCCAATTCCTCTGTCGACTGCGTGCACAAGGACGATCCGACGGCGCCCGTGATCCGCTGTGAACTCGACTCCACGGACCAGGTGTTGACCCAGGTCGCCCAGCTCAGGGGCGCGATCGGCTACAGCGAACTCACCCTCGCCTCCGGCGCGAAGGGCCTGCACACCCTCGAACTGGACGGCCACCCGCCCTCCGTGGACGCCATCGAACACGGGACGAGCGCGTACCCGTACCGCGAGATCGAGTACGCCTACACCTACGGCCAGCCGCCGGCCGACTCCCTGGCGTCGAGCTTCCTGACCTATCTCGCGCGGGGCAACGGCCAGGACGTGATCCGGACCCACGGCCACATCCCGTGCTGGACACCGGAGGGCCTGAAGCTCTGCGCGTAGCCCCGCTCCCCGCTCCCCGCTCCCCGGGCACGCTCACCTCACCGGGGTTCCGGCGGCCGTTGCCGGGGCATGTTGGGCCGGTTCCCACCGCCACCCGGTCCACCCGGTCCACCCGGTCCGCCCGGCCCCGGCGGCATCGGGAACCTGCCCTGCACGACCGTCCCCTCCTGCCGCCCGCCGGGAATCAGCGCCGACTGGATGCCCAGCGGCCCCGCCCCGGTCCGGAACTCCACCATCCAGTCGGCCGTCTCCACCCGCACCAGTTCCGTCACGTCCTCCGAGAAGCGCCGTAGCACCCCCAGACACCGGTCCGCTGCCTCGCTCGCCGTACCCTCCGCCGGGCCCAGGAACTCCCGGACGCCCTCCGACGCCCAGTCGAACTGGAGCACCTGGAGCCGCCGCTGCACGGCCTGCGCGGTGGCGACGTCCCGCATCCACCCGGACGTCATCCCGAAGAACCGGTCCCCGGCCACGCACGCCGCCCCCACCAGCAGCGCCAGATAGCCCCAGGCGGCCAGCCCGTCCACCGTCCCGGTGAGATCCAGCAGCGGCAGCGCGGCCCCGGCCAGCGCGCCCAGCGCCGCGCCCGCGCGCAGCACCCGCGCCCCGCGCCGCTTCCCCATCCGGTCCGTGAGATACCGGTCCGCCGTCTCCAGCGCCCCGCGCTCGACCCACCGGTACAGCTCGTCCAGCCGGGCCGTCGGCTCGCCCCAGTCCCCGAGCGGAAACGTCCGCCCGGCCACATCGCCGCCTTCGGGCTGAATCTCCGGCTGACCCACCCGGCACTCCCTTACGTCGTGTGACACCTGATGCTGATGTGCCGGATCCTTCCTACCGCCCAATGGGTGGCGAAGGATCTGGTTTCACCTCTTTTCCGCCCGGAAGTGGGTCTTGATCAGGTATAGGACACGGTGAAGACTCACTCGAAAGAGTGCTGAAGCGACGACTGCCCGGACCACGTAGGCTCGTGCCGAGCGGGAGAAACCTCGCCCGTGAAGCCGTACGAAACCAGGAGCTGATCGTGATTCCCGGTGGTGGCCAGCCCAATATGCAGCAGTTGCTCCAGCAGGCCCAGAAGATGCAGCAGGACCTGGCGAACGCGCAGGAGGAGCTGGCGCGGACCGAGGTCGACGGACAGGCGGGTGGCGGGCTGGTGAAGGCCACCGTGACCGGCGCCGGCGAGCTGCGCGCGCTGAAGATCGACCCGAAGGCGGTCGACCCCGATGACACGGAGACCCTCGCGGATCTGATCGTCGCGGCGGTCCAGGCGGCCAACGAGAACGCGCAGACCCTCCAGCAGCAGAAGCTCGGCCCGCTGGCGCAGGGCCTGGGCGGTGGCGGCAGCGGTATCCCCGGTCTGCCTTTCTAAAACAAACCGCGGCCAACTACGGTACGTACATACCTCCCGCACATACTCCGAGGAAGGGCAGGCAGTCCGTTGTACGAAGGCGTGGTCCAGGACCTCATCGACGAGTTGGGGCGACTTCCCGGCGTCGGTCCCAAGAGCGCGCAGCGGATCGCCTTCCACATCCTCCAGGCCGAGCCGACGGACGTCCGCCGGCTCGCGCAGTGCCTGATGGAGGTCAAGGCGAAGGTCCGCTTCTGCGCGACCTGCGGAAACGTCGCGCAGGAAGAGCTGTGCGGGATCTGCCGCGACCCGCGCCGCGACCTCTCGGTCATCTGCGTGGTCGAGGAGCCGAAGGACGTCGTGGCGGTCGAACGCACCCGTGAGTTCCGGGGCAAGTACCACGTCCTGGGCGGCGCGATCAGCCCGATCGAAGGTGTCGGACCCGACGACCTGCGTATACGAGAACTTCTCGCGCGGTTGGCCGACGGTACGGTCACGGAACTGATCATTGCCACGGACCCGAATCTGGAAGGCGAGGCCACGGCCACGTACCTCGCCCGCATGCTCAAGCCCATGGGCCTCAAGGTCACCCGCCTGGCCAGCGGCCTCCCGGTGGGCGGCGACCTGGAATACGCGGACGAGGTGACCCTCGGCCGCGCCTTCGAGGGGAGACGACTCCTAGATGTCTGACGCCACGCTGCATGCCATCGCACCGGACCCGGACGACTTCGCGGTCCAGATCGCGGACCAGGTCGAGAGCTTCCTGGTGGCCGTGTTCGAGGTCGCGAAGGGAGAGGACCCCGACTCGGCGGTCCCCTTCCTCCTCCTGGAGGTGTCCCAACTCCTCCTGGCGGGCGGTCGTCTGGGCGCGCACGAGGACATCGTTCCGGACGAGCGCTACGAGCCCGACCTGGGCCCGGAGCCGGATGTGGACGAGATCCGCGAGCGCTTCGCGGTCATGCTGGAGCCGATCGACGTGTACTCGGAGGTCTTCGACCCCTACGATCCGCGCACGGCCCCGGTACCGGCCCGTATCTCCGACGACCTCGCCGACATCATCACCGACCTCCGCCACGGCATGGCCCACTACCGCGCCGGCCGCACCACGGAGGCCCTGTGGTGGTGGCAGTTCTCCTACTTCTCCAACTGGGGCTCCACCGCCTCGGCCGCCTTGCGCGCCCTCCAGTCCCTGGTCGCCCACGTCCGCCTCAACCAGCCCCTCCCGGAACTGGACGGCCTGGACACGGACGTGAGCATGGGCGACGAGACGCTGGAGTTCGAGGCGGGCCGCGTGATGGCGGAGGAGATCGGCGAGCCGCTGGGGATCAGGCCGGTCAAGTAGGGCTTTTCTACGGCATGTTGTGGGGCGCGGCGAGTACGCTGCGCCCCACAGTGCGTGTACGGGGATGTGCGTGTACGGGGACGAGAGGGACGCCCGATGGCGGACGAGGCGTGGGCGGGGCTGGCCGAGGCGATCGGGGCGATCCGGGCGGAGCTGCAACAGGCGGCGCGGGACGGTGCGGGACAGGAGATCCAGTTCCGCACGGGCCCGGTGGAGATCGAGTTCGCCGTGGACGTGAAGAAGGACGGGGAGGCACGGGCGAAGGTCTTGGTGCTCCCGTTCGGCGCGGAGGCGAAGGCCTCGCGATCAAAAGGCACGACGAGTCGAGTCAAACTCACACTCCAACCGGTCGATGCAGAGGGCGCGGATCGGCGTATCGCGGACGACTCGGGGGAACGCCCCAAGTAACGGGGAGCACGGGGGTGTTGGCCTGTGGCTGTGGACGTGCGGCGGGTCGTGGAGATCTGGAATCCGGTCGGGAAGTGTTCGGGTACCGGTTATCTGGTCGCGGACGACATCGTCCTGACGGCCCTTCACAATGTGCTGGGCTGTGAGGACTTGGAGGTCAGGGGTCTCGGCGGCGACTCCACATGGCTTGCGGCGGAAGTGTTGTGGCCGCTGACGGAGCCACCCGATCTGGAGCGGGAGCCGCAGGCGGACGGGGCGTTGGTCAGGATCACGGATGCGGGATGGCTCCCGCCGACTGGAGCTGACCCCGTCCGCTGGGGCCGGATCGACGGTGGCCCTGTCGTACCGGACGAGGGGCGGCTGGCGTGCGTCGCGGTCGGATTCCCCAAGTCCGAGGTACGGGACGGAATCCGGGACACGAAGGAGATCCGCGGCCACATCGAGAGGCTGACGGGGCTCAAGTCGGGTGGGCTGATCGCGGCGTACGTCGACCAGGTCGCCGTGCCCGGTGTCTGGGCGGGTGCGTCCGGGGCGGCGCTCTTCGTGAGGGGGCGGCTCATCGGGGTCCTGACGACCGACCGGCGGCGGGACTACGACGGGGATCAGCTGACGGCGGTGTCGGTGGTGGGGTTGGCTGCGCGGCCCGGGTTTGTGGCGGCGGTGGGGGAGTTGGTCCCGGAGGACGTTGCGGCTACGGCTGCTGATCGCGAGGGGGCGCGGCGTACGGCAACCGTGTACGACGTCGAAGTCCCGTCGGGTGTCAACAACTTGCCGGAGCTGCCCTCGCCGATTTTCGTCGGCAGGGTGGAAGTGATGGCCGAACTGGAGCGGGCTCTGTCGGCGGAGTCACAGACGATCACGCAGACGGTGCACGGGCTTGGGGGTGTCGGGAAGACGACGCTGGCACTGCACTACGCGCATGACCATGCGGGGGCGTATCGGTTGGTGTGGTGGATTCGTTCGGACACGCCCGAGCTGATCGAGGCGGGATTCGCGGCGCTGACTGTGCGGCTGCGGGGTGAGGAGGCATTCGACCTCACCACTACGCAGGCCGCTGAGTGGGCGGTGGGGTGGTTGCAGACGCACCCGGGATGGCTGCTGGTCTTCGACAACGCGGAGAAGCCGGGGGATGTGCATGCCTGGACGGGTCAACTACGGGCATCGGGGCGTCACTTGATCACTAGTCGGTACAAGCGGGGTTGGGTGTGCGACCCGATCTCGTTGCGTGTGCTGGATCAGGAGGCTTCGCTGGCCCTCCTGTCAGGCCTCGTCGGGAACGGTGAGGAAGACGAGGCCCGCGCGCTGGCGGACGAACTCGGCCATCTGCCGCTTGCCCTGGAACAGGCTGGCGCCTTCATCGCGCAGAGGGAGATCTCGATCGCGGCGTACCGGGCCATGCTGGAGCAGTATCCGGCGAGTGCGACGGCTGCGGCACCGGGTGGCTTTGACCCTGCCCGGACGGTTGCGCGGATCTGGCGCATCACGCTGGACGTGCTTGAGGAGCAGGATCCCAGGGCGTTGGGGATCTTGCGGATCGCGGCGTGGTACGCCCCGACCGGCATTCCGCGATCTCTGTTCGAGCCGTTCGCCGAGGATCCGGTCGATCTTGCCCAACTCTTGGGGTTGTTGGCCGACTACAACATGATTTCGCTCGACCGGGCGGGGGTCGGCATCCACCTCTTGGTCCAGATGGTGGCCCGCACACCGTCGCCGGACGATCCGCATCGTGATCAGGAGCGCATCCTGGCCGCGCGTGAATGGGCCACGAAGCTGATGCTTGACGAGCTTCCGCGCGATCCCAGCGGAAACGTTGCGGGCTGGCCGACCTGGAGAGCCTTGCTTCCCCACGTCGAAGCCATCCTTGACGCGTTCGAACCGGGCGAGGACACGACTGAGATTGATGAGATCCTCACTCTGACGGGACAGTTTCTCCAGGAGCAAGGGCAGTTGAGCCAGGCAACCGACTGCTTTGTCCGCTCTCTGGCAGCGGCTACTCGGCTCCTTGGCGAGGATGATCCGAGCACGCTGATATCGCGGAACAACCTAGCTCTCGCGTATCGGGAATCGGGGGATGCGCTGCGGGCGGTTCCTTTGTTCGAGCGGACGTTGGAGGATTGTGTGCGGGTGTTGGGTGACGATCATCCGGACACACTGGCTTCGCGGAACAACCTGGCTTACACCTACCAGGCGTTGGGGGATGTGGTGCGGGCGGTTCCTTTGTATGAGCGGACGTTGGAGGATCGTGTGCGGGTGTCGGGTGAGGATCACCCGGACACACTGATTTCGCGGAACAACTTGGCTGGCGCGTATCGGGCGTTGGGGGATGTGGTGCGGGCGGTTCCTCTGTTCGAGCGGACGTTGGAGGATCGTGTGCGGGTGTTGGGTGAGGATCACCCGGACACGCTCATTTCGCGGAACAACTTGGCTGGCGTGTATCGGGTGTCGGGGTATGCGGCGCGAGCGATCCCGCTCTACGAACAGGCGCTTACCAGTTGTCTTCGTGTACTGGGCGAAGACCACCCGACGACAAAGGCCGTCCGCGCGAATCTCTCCGCCGCGCGCGCCCAACAGCCTGGACCTACGCCCCCGCCAACGCCAGCACCGCCCCCAACCGCCCCGCCTCCACAAACGGCGCCGTAACCGTAGGCTCGCTGTACCACCGCAACGGCCACGTGTTCCCGTCCAGCGCCGGAATCCCGATGTACGTGACGGTACGAGCGCCCCGGCCGCCGAACTGCTGCACACCCAAAGGCCAGTTGTGCCGGCGCACCTCCCCGGGCGCCAGCAGGAAGTACATCCACCGGAACCCGGCGGCCTCGCAGACGACAGGCCCCGCATCCCCGTCGGCGGCCTCGATGAGACGCGCGGCGACACGTTCTCCCCGTACGCCTTCGATGCGTACGGCGTCGAAGTGGACGCCGGTGAGGCGGAGTTGGTGACCGGATGCGGGGATCCAGTCCGGCAGGTGAATTGAGTCGGTCATGGTCACACGGTGGCGTCTACGAAGCTACGCTCGGTAGTGACTGAGGTGATACACGCCGGGGTGTATCGGTCGGAGGTGGACGCTGTGCCTGGTCAGTCCAAAGCCAAGTCCCTGCCGCCTATGGCCTGGCGGTACAGCGGGAACCAGCTGAAGCGGTGGCGCACCAAGGCCAATGTGAGCCGGGAGGAACTGGCCGCCGCCTCCAACTACTCGCCGGACACCATCAAGTCGATGGAGCAGGGCGTACGGATGCCGACGCCGCGCGTGCTCGACGTGGCCGATGGGATGTGCCGGGCCGATGGGCTGTTGAGCGCGGCCAAGGACTACTTGCTGAGGGAGAAGTTTCCGGCGCGGGCACAGGACTTCATGGAGAAGGAGCGGGAGGCGATCAGCCGGTGGTCGTACGAGACCGCCCTGGTACCAGGGCTGTTGCAGACCGAGTCGTACGCACGGGCGCTTATCGAGAACCGCCTTCCACCTCTGGACGAGGAGACGGTGGAGAAGCGGATCGCGGCACGAATGGAGCGGCAGGCTCTCCTCACGGGGTGCACACCGCCGATGGCCGTGAGCTTCGTTCTCTACGAAGCGGTTCTGCGCAGCCCCCAGGTGGACACCGAGCAACTGCACCGACTGTTGTGGACGTTCCGTCTGCGAAACGTCGTCTTGCAGGTGCTCCCCTTCGAACGGGCCATCAGCGACGCCCTCGTCGGGCCAATGGTCCTGTTGGAGACCTGCGGCCACGAGAGATTCGCCTTCACGGAAGGGCCGTTCGTCAGCGAGTTGTCGGCTGATCCGGAGGTTGTCAGCCGGGTGAGCGAGCGGCTTAGCATGATCCGCGCGCAGGCTCTGAGCCCTGCCGAGTCGGCCCGTTTCATCGAGCGGATGGTGGATCAGTCATGAGTGACAAGTTGACGTGGTTCAAGTCGAGTTACAGCGACAACGAGGGCGGCGACTGCGTAGAAACAGCCATCCCCACCCCCCGAACCACCATCCACATCCGCGACTCGAAGTACCCCTCGGGCCCTCAACTCACCGTCACCGCCCTCGCCTGGGAAGCCTTCATCTCCGCAGCTCACCCCGGAGCTTGAGCCCCGGGCTTCGAGCTCTTTTCTTGGGTTCTGGGCTGGTTGAAAACAACCCAACCAACCAAGCCTGTACGTGAGTTGAGGGGGGTTTAACCCGAACGGGTGACATCCCGTGATCAGCTTGCGTCGCAACGGAAAGTCACTCTAGGTTCACGGCAAACAGCAAATAGATCGGCCCCGGTCGGTGCTACCAACACCGGCTCCGGGGCCTGGACCTACGTATCGAATCGAGCTCGATCGTGGCTTACGCCCAGCCTAGCCCTGCCCTGCCGTCCCCGTCGCACCCCATGGCCAATACGGGCTACGGAAAACGCGCCACGGGTGACGAAGACCCGCACGCGGACCCGGACTTCGCACACCTGAGCGCGCGTGACGCCGAGTTCGCCGTCTTCATCGACCACCTCGACAACGGCCACGCCATGGGCCACAAGGCGATCGCGGCCGAGCACCCCCGTTACGGCCAGCAGGCCTGCCGTACGTCGCTCAAGAGCCTCACTGTGAAGCTCCCCCTTTGACCTGGACAGCTTGATACTGGGACGGATGGTCCCGGAGGAAGCAGTCATAGGTAGTGAGTAGCAAGAGCAACATGAGTAAGCGGTACACGGCCGAGTTCAAGCGGGACGCGGTTGCCCTGGCGTTGTCCTCGGAAAAGACGGT